>NZ_JBEXYK010000152.1:0-1013 GCF_040630865.1 Nonomuraea sp. NPDC005730 | reverse complement strand
AAGAAACACGCGACGCTGCACCTAAATGCATTTCGGGGAGAACCAGCTATCACGGAGTTTGATTGGCCTTTCACCCCTACACACAGGTCATCCCCCAGGTTTTCAACCCTGGTGGGTTCGGTCCTCCACCCAGTCTTACCTGAGCTTCAACCTGCCCATGCGTAGATCACTCCGCTTCGGGTCTACAGCATGCGACTCAAACGCCCTATTCAGACTCGCTTTCGCTACGGCTCCCCCACACGGGTTAACCTCGCCACACACCATAACTCGCAGGCTCATTCTTCAAAAGGCACGCAGTCACATCACACAGAAGACAAGCTCCTGTAAGCTCCTACGGCTTGTAGGCACACGGTTTCAGGTACTATTTCACGACCCCTCACCGGGGCACTTTTCACCTTTCCCTCACGGTACTCGTGCACTATCGGTCATCAGGGAGTATTTAGGCTTACCAGGTGGTCCTGGCAGATTCACACAGGATTTCTCGGGCCCCGTGCTACTTGGGATCCCCTCAAGAAGCCTTCAAGATTTCGCCTACCCGGCTCTCACGGTCTACGGCAGCCCTTCCCAGAGCTTTCGACTACCTCAAAGGTTTATCACTTCTTGTGGCTTCGGCAGAAACCACCAGAGGGTCCCACGACCCCGGACATGCAACGCCTGCCGGCTATCACACACGCCCGGTTTAGCCTCATCCGCTTTCGCTCACCACTACTCACGGAATCACTGTTGTTTTCTCTTCCTACGGGTACTGAGATGTTTCACTTCCCCGCGTTACCACCAACCGCCCTATACATTCAGGCGGAGGCAACACCACATGACTGGTGCTGGGTTTCCCCATTCGGACATCCCCGGATCAACGTCTGGTTGGCGACTCCCCGAGGCTTAACGCAGCCTCCCACGTCCTTCATCGGCTCCTGATGCCAAGGCATCCACCGTGTGCCCTAAAAAACTTGGCCACAAAGATGCTCGCGTCCACTATGCAAATCTCAAACAACAAACAGCAACCAGCTCCAAGC
>NZ_JBEXYK010000151.1:0-1069 GCF_040630865.1 Nonomuraea sp. NPDC005730 | reverse complement strand
GCTAGCCCCGTTTTCCGCACGTGAGTGATCTTCAGCGGATGTCTCGTGGATCGATGTCGAGAAGGTCCAGGAGATGCAGTTGAAGGTCGGTGGGTTGCGGGATCGTCGGGGGTGACTGGCCGGTGCCCGGGATCAGCCGGATGCCGGCCAGCGCGTCCAGGACGAGCTTGCCGGTGGGGACGGCGGGCCGTCCGGCATACAAGCCATCGACCTTCGTCTGGCCGCAGGCGGCGAGCGCCTGGCGGACCTGGCGTTCGATCAGGCAGAAGATGAGCAAGGCCAGGCAGATCACGGTGATCAGCGCGGCGATGCGGCGGTTGTTCTTCAGATACAGGCTGGTGACGGCCAGTGGCCCCTTGAACGCCTGGTAGCGACGCTCGACGGCTTCCTGGCCTTTGTAGTGGCGTAGCACCTGTTCAGCGCCGGTGGTCTCAGGAGGCAGGTTGGTGAGCAGCGCGTACCAGCCGTCGGTGGCGGCTTCGGCGTCCACCACCTGCTGGTCGAAACGCCAGGCCAAGGTGGGTTTGCCGGTGCCGGGGTCGGTGCCGGTCTCGGCGGTCAGGTAGGCGCTGACCCGGCGGGCCCGGCCGATCGCGGTGATCCGGTCGGCGACGGCCTGCTCGGTGGGGTAGTGGCGGCTGCCCAGGCCGCGCTCCAGCCGGGCCAGGTCATCGCGAGCCCGCTCCAGCTTCTTGGCCCGGGCGGCCTCGGCGGCCTGGGCACGGGCCGAGGAGTGCACGAACACCTGGCGCAACGCCAGAACCGGGTCCTTCTTGCGCGGCCCGGCCAGGGTCATGTCGTCCTCGCGCACGTGCCAGACGCCACGCCGCCCGGCGGGTTTGCCCTCGTCCCGGGCGGCGACGTAGTCCACCCGGGTGGCCGTGGCGATCTCCTGGCCGGCCAGAGTCGCGGCGCTGACGTACTGTTTGGAGGCCGGCGCGATGAAGCCGACCCCGGCGGCGGTCATCGCGGCCAGGTTCGCATACGAGATCAGCTTGGAATCACCGATCATCAGCATCCGTTGCGGGCCGGCCAGCTTCTGCAGGCCCTGCATGGCGCCGATCACCTG
>NZ_JBEXYK010000150.1:0-1175 GCF_040630865.1 Nonomuraea sp. NPDC005730 | reverse complement strand
ACCAAGGCCACCGTCAGCGCCGCCAAGGCCACCGCCACCGCCAAGGCCCGCCTGTCCCGCGTCGACGACAGCGCCGCCCCCCGCCTGGTCGTGCTCGCCCGCGGCGAGACACCCAAGCTGGCCTGGGAGGTCAAGGTCTCCGGCCTGGCCAAGGGCAAGCCCAGCGTGCAGAACGTCTACGTCGACGCCCGCACCGGCGCCGTCGCCGACGCGGTGGACCTGGTCCGCGAGGGCAGCGGCAACGGCTTCTACTACGGCCAGGTCACCATCAACACCAGCGGCTCGGGCAGCTCGTACTCCATGACCGACACCACCCGGCCCGGCATCGCGTGCGGCGGCCAGGGCGGCTCGGCCTACACCGGCACCGACGACGCCTGGGGCAACGGTTCGGGCACCAACCTGGAGACCGCCTGCGTGGACGCCCTCTTCAGCGTCCAGCGCGAGTGGGACATGCTGCGCGACTGGCTGGGCCGCAGCGGCATCGACGGCAGCGGCAGGGGCTTCCCCGCCCGCGTCGGCCTGGCCGACGTCAACGCCTACTGGAACGGCAGCTACACCAACTTCGGCCACAACCAGGCCAACACCCAGCAGGCCACCCCCATCGACGTGGTGGCCCACGAGTTCGGCCACGCCATCTTCCAGACCACCCCCGGCGGCGCCGGCTCCGGCAACGAGAACGGCGGCATCAACGAGGGCACCGGCGACATCTTCGGCGCGCTGACCGAGGCCTACGCCAACAACCCCAACGACCCGCCGGACTACCTGGTGGGCGAGGAGGTCGACCTGGTCGGCCAGGGCCCGATCCGCAACATGTACAACCCCAGCGCCCTGGGTGACCCCAACTGCTACTCCTCCTCCATCCCCAACACCGAGGTGCACTCGGCGGCCGGGCCGCTCAACCACTGGTTCTACCTGCTGGCCGAGGGCAACAACCCCGGCGGCGGCAAGCCTTCCAGCCCGATCTGCTCCGGCGGACCGTCGTCGGTGACCGGCGTCAGCGTGCAGAAGGCCGGCAAGATCTACATGGGCGCCCTGAACCGCAAGACGTCCTCCTGGCGCTACGCCAACATCAGGTCGGCCTCGGTGGCCGCGGCCATCGAGCTGTACGGCGCCAACAGCGCCGAGTGCAACAGCACCAAGGCCGCCTGGAGCGCCGTCAGCGTCGCCGCCGCCTC
>NZ_JBEXYK010000149.1:0-1228 GCF_040630865.1 Nonomuraea sp. NPDC005730 | reverse complement strand
GGTGAAGTCAAGGGGTCGTCGCAACACTGATTGATCAACTGGCTGTTGCCAGGAGCTTGGTGAGACGCTCGGCTGGGGTTTCCCAGCCGAGCGTCTTGCGTGGTCGGCCGTTCAACCGGGCAGCGACGGCGGCGAGATGGTCGCTGCTGTGCACGGACAGGTCGGTCCCCTTGGGGAAGTACTGGCGGAGCAGGCCGTTGGTGTTCTCGTTACTGCCACGCTGCCAGGGAGAGTGCGGGTCGCAGAAGTAGACCGGCAGGTCGGCGGCGATGGAGAACTGATGATGCAGGCCCATCTCGCTGCCTTGGTCCCATGTCAGCGACCGCTTCAGTTCGGCCGGCAGGGTGGCCATCGTGGCGGCCAGCGCATCCCGGACGGTCTCGGCGGTGCGGTCGTGCGGGAGGTGGACGAGCAGGACGTAGCGGGTGCTGCGCTCGACCAACGTCCCGATCTGGGATCTCTGGTCCTTGCCGATGATCAGATCGCCTTCCCAGTGGCCGGGCACGGCTCGATCCTCGGCCTCGGCGGGGCGGTCGCTGATCATCACCATCGGCGCGATGAACCGAGGGTGGCGCTGGCCGGGACGGCGCTGCGGTCTGCGGACGGTGCGGCCGGTGCGCAGCGCCCTGGTGAGCTCGCGGCGCAGTTCCCCGCGTCCTTGAACGTAGAGCGCCTGATAGATCGTCTCGTGCGACACCTGCATCTCCGGCCGGTCGGGGAACCGGACGCGCAGGGTGTGCGCGATCTGCTCGGGGCTCCATTCCAGCTCCAGCCAGGATTGGACGACCTGGCGCAGTTCCGGGTTGGCTCCTATCTTTCCCTCTTTCGGTCGTGGACGCCGGGCGTCGGCGCGGGCCTGGGCCGCGTGAGGCCGGTAGTGCCACTGGCCTCGGGTTCCGTCGGTGCGGTTACGGGCGATCTCCCGGCTCACCGTGGAGGGGCTGCGGCCCAGTTCGGCGGCGATGGCTCGGATGGAGGCCTTCTCCCGCAGCCGGTCAGCGATATGGATGCGCTCGTCCTCACGCAGGTAGCGGGAAGCCGCCTGGGCGGGCCGGGCCACCCGCTCGGGTCGAGCGGGTGGCCGCAGCCGGCTGGGGCTGAAACGCCCGTTACGCCACTCACGGCCGGTCCGCTCATTGACGCCGACCAGCCGTGAGGCTTCCTTGTTGCCATAGCCCTGAGCCATGAGCCGAAAGTATTCCTGCCGCTCAGCCCGGAGCTTCTTCGC
>NZ_JBEXYK010000148.1:0-1355 GCF_040630865.1 Nonomuraea sp. NPDC005730 | reverse complement strand
AAGATCCGGGTGGATGCGCGTGGGGAGATCCTGGAGCTGAAGGAGACCATCAACACGATGGTCGATCAGTTGTCGGCCTTCGCCGACGAGGTGACGCGGGTGGCGCGTGAGGTGGGCACCGAGGGCAACCTGGGCGGCCAGGCGACGGTGCGGGGTGTGTCGGGCACCTGGAAGGACCTCACCGACAACGTCAACGTCATGGCGTCGAACCTGACGAGCCAGGTGCGCAGCATCGCCCAGGTGGCCACCGCCGTCGCCCGCGGCGACCTGTCGCAGAAGATCACCGTCGAGGCCAAGGGCGAGGTGGCGGCGCTCGCCCAGACGATCAACACCATGGTCGACACGCTGAGCGCGTTCGCCGACGAGGTCACCCGCGTGGCCCGCGAGGTCGGCACCGAAGGCCAGCTCGGCGGCCAGGCCCGCGTCCCGAACGTGGCCGGCACCTGGAAGGACCTCACCGACAACGTCAACTCGATGGCCGACAACCTGACCAACCAGGTGCGCAGCATCGCCCAGGTCACCACGGCCGTCGCCCGCGGCGACCTGACCAGGAAGATCGACGTCGACGCCCGCGGCGAGATCCTGGAGCTGAAGACCACCATCAACACGATGGTCGACCAGCTGTCCTCCTTCGCCGCCGAGGTCACCCGCGTGGCCCGCGAGGTCGGCAGCGAAGGACGGCTCGGCGGCCAGGCCGAGGTCGAGGGCGTGTCCGGCACCTGGAAGCGGCTGACCGAGAACGTCAACGAGCTGGCCGCCAACCTGACCCGGCAGGTCCGCGCCATCGCCGAGGTCACCAGCGCGGTCACCTCCGGCGACCTGACCCGCTCGATCACGGTCGACGCCGAGGGCGAGCTGGCCGACCTGAAGGACAACATCAACTCGATGGTCAAGTCGCTGCGCGAGACCACGACCGCCAACGAGCAGCAGGACTGGCTCAAGTCCAACCTCGCCCGCATGTCCGGTCTCATGCAGGGCCACCGCGACCTGGCGGCCGTCGCCGAGCTGGTGATGAACGAGCTGGCCCCGCTGGTCAGCGCCCAGTACGGCGCGTTCTTCCTGGCCGAGGAGAACGAGCTGCAGCTCATCAGCGCCTACGGCTACCCGGCCGACCCCGGCAGGCCCACGAGGTTCCGGCTCGGCGAGGCGCTGGTCGGCCAGGCCGCCCGCAGCCGCCGGGTCATCGCCGTCGACGACGTGCCCTCCGGCTCTGTCCGGATCTCGACCGGTCTCGGCACGATCGAGCCCGCCTCGGTGGTGGTGCTGCCGATCGTGGTGGAGGAGCAGGTGCTCGGCGTGATCGAGCTGGCCTCGGTGCAGGCGTTCACGCCGGTCCACCGGGCCTTCCTCGACCA
>NZ_JBEXYK010000147.1:0-1384 GCF_040630865.1 Nonomuraea sp. NPDC005730 | reverse complement strand
ATGTGGATCGAGGAGAGGACGTCGTCCTGGACCAGGCGCTGGGACAGGATGATGGCGTCTTCGTAGTTGTGGCCCTCCCACGGCATGAACGCCACCAGCAGGTTCTTGCCGAG
The DNA here is from genome assembly GCF_040630865.1 of Nonomuraea sp. NPDC005730. Lineage (NCBI taxonomy): Bacteria > Bacillati > Actinomycetota > Actinomycetes > Streptosporangiales > Streptosporangiaceae > Nonomuraea > Nonomuraea sp. NPDC005730. Next base: position 1,271 of record NZ_JBEXYK010000147.1, on the reverse strand, counting down.
CGCCATCTCACCGTCGTCGGTGCAGGGGCCGTCGGCGATGACCTGGCCGGCCTCGACCCGGTCGCCCTCGGCGACGATGGGCTTCTGGTTGAAGGAGGTGCCCTGGTTGGAGCGCCGGAACTTGGCGACCCGGTAGGTGGTGCGCGTGCCGTCGTCGTTCATGACGGTGACGTAGTCGGCGGAGACCTCCTCCACCACACCGGCCTTCCCGGCGCTGATGACGTCGCCGGCGTCGGTCGCGGCACGGTACTCCATGCCGGTCCCGACCAGCGGCGCCTCGCTGCGGATCAGCGGCACCGACTGGCGCTGCATGTTCGCGCCCATCAGGGCCCGGTTGGCGTCGTCGTGCTCCAGGAACGGGATCATCGCGGTGGCCACCGACACCATCTGGCGCGGCGACACGTCGATGTAGTCGACCTCACGGGAGGCCACGTAATCGGTCTCGCCGCCCTTGGTGCGGACCAGGACGCGGGCGTCGGTCAGCTCGCCGTCCTCGCCGAGCGAGGAGTTCGCCTGGGCGACGACGAACCGGTCCTCCTCGTCGGCCGTCAGATAGTCGATCCGGTCGGTGACCCTGCCGTCGACGACCTTGCGGTAGGGCGTCTCGATGAAGCCGAAGGCGTTGAGGCGGCCGTAGCAGGCGAGGTAGCCGATGAGGCCGATGTTCGGGCCCTCGGGGGTCTCGATCGGGCACATCCGGCCGTAGTGGGACGGATGCACGTCACGAACCTCCATCCCGGCCCGCTCACGGGACAGGCCACCGGGGCCCAGGGCGTTCAGCCGCCGTTTGTGCGTCAGGCCGGCCAGCGGGTTGATCTGGTCCATGAACTGCGACAGCTGCGAGGTGCCGAAGAACTCCTTCATCGACGCCACGACGGGACGGATGTTGATCAGGGTCTGCGGCGTGATCGCCTCGACGTCCTGGGTGGTCATCCGCTCGCGGACGACACGCTCCATGCGGGCCAGACCCAGCCGGACCTGGTTCTGGACGAGCTCGCCGACGCTGCGGATGCGCCGGTTGCCGAAGTGGTCGATGTCGTCGAGCTCCACGACGGCCTCGCCCATGGACGTCTCCCCCGCGTGCAGCCGCACCAGGTACTCGATCATCGAGACGACGTCGTCCTCGGTCAGCGTGCCCCGCGTGATCTCGGAGTCGACCCCGAGCTTCTTGTTGACCTTGTAGCGGCCCACCTTGGCCAGGTCGTACCGCTTGGGGTTGAAGTACAGGTTCTCCAGCAGGGTCTGCGCCGACTCCTTGGTCGGCGGCTCAC
>NZ_JBEXYK010000146.1:0-1396 GCF_040630865.1 Nonomuraea sp. NPDC005730 | reverse complement strand
GTGAGCCGCCGACCAAGGAGTCGGCGCAGACCCTGCTGGAGAACCTGTACTTCAACCCCAAGCGGTACGACCTGGCCAAGGTGGGCCGCTACAAGATCAACAAGAAGCTCGGGGTCGACTCCGAGATCACGCAGGGCACGCTGACCGAAGAGGACATCGTCGCCACCATCGAGTACATCGTCCGCCTGCACGCGGGCGAGGAGTCGATGCCGGGCGCCAACGGTGAGGTGATCGTCGAGGTCGACGACATCGACCACTTCGGCAACCGCCGCCTGCGCAGCGTCGGCGAGCTCATCCAGAACCAGGTCCGCCTGGGCCTGGCCCGCATGGAGCGCGTCGTCCGCGAGCGGATGACCACCCAGGACGTCGAGGCGATCACGCCGCAGACCCTGATCAACATCCGTCCCGTCGTGGCCTCCATCAAGGAGTTCTTCGGCACCTCGCAGCTGTCGCAGTTCATGGACCAGACCAACCCGCTGGCCGGCCTGACGCACAAGCGGCGTCTGTCCGCGCTCGGCCCCGGTGGTCTGTCCCGCGAGCGGGCCGGCTTCGAGGTCCGTGACGTGCACCCGTCCCACTACGGCCGGATGTGCCCGATCGAGACCCCTGAAGGCCCGAACATCGGTCTGATCGGCTCGCTGGCCTCCTACGGCCGCATCAACGCCTTCGGCTTCGTCGAGACGCCCTACCGCAAGGTCGTCGACGGCAAGGTGACCGAGCAGATCGACTACCTGACGGCCGACGAGGAAGACCGCTACGTCAAGGCGCAGGCCAACACGACGCTCAACGCCGACGGTTCGTTCGCCGAGTCCCGCGTCCTGGTCCGTACCAAGGGCGGTGAGACCGAGCTCGCCCGTGCCGAGGAAGTCGACTACATCGACGTGTCGCCGCGCCAGATGGTGTCGGTGGCCACCGCGATGATCCCGTTCCTCGAGCACGACGACGCCAACCGCGCGCTCATGGGCTCCAACATGCAGCGCCAGTCGGTGCCGCTGCTCAAGAGCGAGGCGCCGCTGGTCGGCACCGGCATGGAGTACCGTGCCGCGACCGACGCCGGCGACGTCATCAGCGCCGAGAAGGCCGGTGTGGTGGAGGAGGTCTCCGCCGACTACGTCACCGTCATGAACGACGACGGCACGCGTACGACGTACCGGGTCGCCAAGTTCAAGCGCTCGAACCAGGGCACCTCCTTCAACCAGAAGCCCATCGTCGCCGAGGGCGACCGGGTCGAGGTCAACCAGGTCATCGCCGACGGCCCCTGCACCGACAACGGTGAGATGGCGCTCGGCAAGAACCTGCTCGTGGCGTTCATGCCGTGGGAGGGCCACAACTACGAAGACGCCATCATCCTGTCCCAGCGCCTGGTCCAGGACGACGTCCTCTCCTCGATCCACAT
>NZ_JBEXYK010000145.1:0-1501 GCF_040630865.1 Nonomuraea sp. NPDC005730 | reverse complement strand
CAACGCCGTTCAGTTAGCGTCCGGGCGGTGGTGTCAAGGGCTGGCCGGGATCATGTTGATGCTGATGGCAGCCTTGTAGGTGGTCCGGTCGATTACGGGTCCGCGGGCGTTGTACTTGGAGATTGCGCGTTTGACGATGCGGTCTTTGGTGCGGACTCGCCGGGCGGGCAGGAGATGGGCCAGGACGTGTCGGCCGATGGTGCCGATCAGGTCGATGTTGGTGCCGGTGATGACGCCGGCGGCCAGGACGAGTTGGTCGCGGGCGGCGGCCAGAGCGGTGGTGAAGCCGGCCCGGTCAGGGTCGGTGCCCGGGATGCTGTCGGTGGCGTCGGTCATCGCGGTCCGCAGCACTTGGTAGACGGTCAGCAGCGCCCAGACCTCCTGCTCGATGCCGTCAGGAGTGTGCGCCCGCAGGACGTGCCCGCTCAAGATGGTGGACTTCAGCTCGGCATAGGTGGTCTCGATCTCCCAGCGCTCGTGATAGAGCCGGATGAGGTCATCCGCCGGGTAGGCGCACGCATCGGTGAGGCTGGTCAGCAGCCGGTAATGGCCGGTCCGGGTGCCCGCTGCGGTGCGGATGGTGATCTCGGCGTCGATGACGCGGACGGTCAGTGCACCGACCCGGGCCAGAATCGAGCCGTCCCGGCAGCGGGCCACGGCGGGCAGGTTGCGGCCGGACTTGCAGCGGACCAGCAGGTCGGCGCCGGCGGCGGCGACCTGGTTGAGCAGGTCGGTGGCGGCGAAGTTCCGGTCGCCCAGCAGGAGCATCCCCCTGCGCAGGCATGCTGCCAGACGGCGGGCGTAGTCGAGCTCGCCCGTGCTGGCAGGCCCGAACACGGCTGCGATCACCGACCTGGTCCCGCAGGCCACCAGCGCGGTCAGACGCAGTTGCGGGTAGCCGGACGTCCCGTTGCCGAGCCTCTGCCGGGTGAAGACCGTGAGGTTGGCCGGACAGTCCGGGACCGGGAGCAGGGTGCCGTCGACGGCGACCACCCGTAGTCCTCGCCACCATCCTGTGGCAGCGGTCGTCACTGCAGGGCCGCTGATCAGGTCGAACAGCGCTTTCATCGGGGCTGGTCCGAGCCGTTGGCGGGCCTGGCGAAGAGCGCTGCCGCTGGGCCGTACCAACGCCAAAGGCCCCAGCCCGGCGCACAATCGGTCGAAGACCTGGCGGTAGCCCAAGTCGGTGAACAAGGCCGCGGCCAGCAGTAGGTAGACCGTGACCCGGGCCGGCACCAGCCGCACCCTGCGCTCCTGCGCACGCGTCTCTGCCAGCACCTCATCGACCATCTCGAACGGGACGATCCGGGTCAGTTCGCCTAGGTGCCCCGGCGCGAACACCCCAGCGGCTACCCCGGTCGTTCGTTGTATGGCAACCTGTTCCAACAGCGGAGCTCCTGTAGTGAGGATGTCTTGGAGTGACAGACCTCTTCTACAGCGGCTCCGCTGTTTTGTTCACCGGTCTTGACCAACCGCCCTCTCCCTTAACTGAACGGCGTTG
>NZ_JBEXYK010000144.1:0-1529 GCF_040630865.1 Nonomuraea sp. NPDC005730 | reverse complement strand
CAATGCCGGTTAGTTAGGGTGCTTGGGCGGTTGTCGATTCGGGGTCGGTAAGGACATCGATGGCGATGGCCGCTCGGTGGTTGGTCCGGTCGACCTGCCCCTTGGCCCGGTGCTTGGAGATGGCGCGTTTGACGATCCGGGGGCTGACCCGGACACGGCGGGATGGCAGGGGGTCGGCCAGAACGGCTCGACCGATCGCGCCGATGAGATCGACCACGCTGTCGGCCATGATGCCGGCCGCGTGGATGATCTGGTCACGGGCGGTGTGCAGGGCGATGGTGAAGCTGGCCCGGTCAGCCGGTAGGGCCGCCGGGGCCGAGGTGGCATCGGCCATCGCCAGCCGCAGCGCCTGATATGCGGTCAGCAGCGCCCAAATCTCCTGATCGATGCCCTGGGGCGTGCGTGCGCGCAGGACCCGTCCGCCCAAGAGGGTGGACTTCAGCTCCAGGTAGGTCGTTTCGATCTCCCACCTGTGGTGATAGAGAGTGACCACGTCCAGGGCGGGGTAGCGACGGTGGTCGGTCAGCGTGGTGATCAGCCGGTAGCGGCCCGAGCGGCGGCCGGTACCGGACAACGTCACCGTGACCTCGGCGTCGATCACCCTGACCATGACCCCGCCCAGGGTGGACAGGAACGACCCGTCCGGCAACGGCGCCAGCCGAGGCAGCGAGCGGTTGTTCTTGCACCGGATCAGCAGGTCCGCGCCCGTGGCGGCGATCGAGGTGACCAGGTCACGCACGGCGAAGTTGCGATCAGCCAGCAGGAGCATGCCAGAGCGCAGGCAACCGAACACCTGCGGCGCGTAGCTGGTCTCGCCCGTCTTGAACGGTCCGAACCTCACCGCGAGCAGGGCGCGGGTGCCGCAGGCCACCACCGCCACCAAGCGGACCAGCGGATACCCCGACCCGCCGTGCGAACCGGACTGATGACCGTAGCGGGCCAGGTTGGCTTGGCTGTCGGGCACCGGCAGTGTGGTGCCATCCAGCGCACACACCAGCAGTTCCCGCCACCGTGCGGCTCCTGCGGGGGGACCGGCCAGCAGCTCGAACAGCGCTTTCAGCGGCGCCACCCCGACCCTGCGTCGGGCCTGGGCCAACGCCGATGAGGACGGCACCGGGCCGGGCTCGGCCAGCCCTGACACCAGCCGGGCCCACACCTGCCGATATCCCAGTTCTGCGAACAAGACTGCTGCCAGCAGCAGGTACACCACCACCCGTGAGGGCAGATCGCGTAACCGCCGCTCACGGCCACCCGCCTCGGCCAGCACCGCATCGACCATCTCGAACGGCACCAGTTGCGTCAGCTCACCCAGATGGCCGGGCGCGAACACTCCCGCGGCCGTTCGGACCTGACGATTCACCACAGCAATAGCGCAGGCCAGTTGCGACCTGACAGAATCAGCACTCAACGGAGATCCAGTGGACGACGGATGGTTTGGGAAGATCACCCGTTCTACCGGATCTCCGTTCTCATGTCTTGATCACCGCAGGGCTAGACGATCCAGCCCCAGCCCTAACTAACCGGCATTG
>NZ_JBEXYK010000143.1:0-1552 GCF_040630865.1 Nonomuraea sp. NPDC005730 | reverse complement strand
TCGAATCGCTGGTCGGGCGGCAGGTCCGTGCTGTGCAGGGTGACGATTCCCAATTTCACCTCTCACGACATGATCTCGAGCTTTCGAGACGTCCCCGATGTGACGAGAAACCCGGCCGATGCGGCGATCGCGGCGTGCCCCCCGCCGACCACATCATCGGCCGTCCTGAGGCCGCGCCGGTCGACCGGAGCGGGTGCGAGCCGGTGTCCGTGCCGCCGTTGACAAGGAACAGTGCGCGCTCCGCCAACGACTTCCATGATCCGCCGTACGTATGCTGCCCACGTCGGACCGCCGGACGGGGTTCTCGGCCTGCAGCACGACGGCTTCACCGGACACATCGGAGGACGTATGCGGCCACGACTCAAGAACGTCGCCTGGGAACGGGTGGGCGACGACCTCCGCCTCGTGTACGACCTGCGTGACCAGTTGATCCTGACCGACCCCGGCGGCCAGGTGGAGAAGCTTCTCGCCCTGCTGCACGAGGGCGGCCGCACCGTCGGCGAGCTCGCCGGCGAACTGGCGCTCCCCGTCCAGGACGTGCTCGGCGCGATCGAGGCCCTCGACGCCGAGCGACTGCTGGAGGACGGCGAGCGCCTGGGCATCCTGGACGCCGCCGAAGCCGAGCGCCACTTCAGCAACCTGGCCTTCTTCGAGTCGTTCGGCACGCTGACACGCAGCCGCGAGGACCTGCAACGCCGGTTGCGCGAGTCGCACGTGCTCGTGCTCGGCACCGGCGGACTCAACTCCAACACGATCCCGCATCTCAGCGGGCTGGGCGTCGGCAGGATGACGCTGGTCGACAGGGACACCGTCGACGTGCGCAACTTCGCCAGGCAGTACCTCTATCGCTGGGCGGACCTCGGCGCCAGGAAGGTCGAGCGGGCGGCGGAGTGGGTGCGCGCCTTCGACCCGGCCATCAAGGTCGAGGCGATCGACACGGGCGTCGAGAGCGCCGAGCAACTGGCCGAGCTCCTCGACGAGACGCGCCCCGACGTGGTCGCCTCGGGGATCGACCAGCCCAAGGAGGTCGACCTCTGGGTCAACGCCGCCTGCGTGGGGCACGGCGTGCCGTTCGTGCGCGGCGGCATCACGGTCACCAAGGGAATCGTCTGGTCGGTGGCGCCGGGGGAGAGCGCCTGCAGGGCCTGCGTCCCCGCCGATCCGACCAGGCCCGAAGGCCACGCCGATCCCGACGAGCCCGCGCTGAGCGCCGAGATCGCGGCGGCCCGCCTGTTCTACAGCAGGCCGCAACCCAACAGGGGCATCGGCCCCGTCGCCGGTCTGCTCGGCGCGCTCGGCGCCTTCGAGGTGCTGCGCTACCTGACCGGTTTCGAGCCACCGGCATACGCCGGCCGGCCACTCACCATCGACTTCGCCGGCGCCTGCGCCATGAGTCAGGCCGAGTGGTCCCGCAATCCCGAGTGTGTGACCTGCGGAAGGAGTTGACCACCATGAAGATCGAGATCGTGCGGATCGAGAACACCCGCCTGACCAGCCTGATCACGCCCGACTCCTGACCATCGCGAGCGCACCCCGGCCTCGGCCGGGGTGC
>NZ_JBEXYK010000142.1:0-1666 GCF_040630865.1 Nonomuraea sp. NPDC005730 | reverse complement strand
CGCCGCGATCTGGCACAACTGGAACACCGGCGCCCCCGTGAAACGGTCCCTGACTGCCTACGACCATTAACCCAAATTCACATCAGCGATCTAGGTGGCGTCGTGGACGACCAGGGCCAGCTGCACCCGGTTGTCCAGGCCCGCCTTGGTCAGGATGCGGGAGATGTAGCCCTTGACGGTGCCCACGCTCATGTGCAGCTCGCCGGCGATGACCGCGTTGGGCTTGCCCTGCCCTACGGCGAGCGCCACCTCGCGCTCCCGCTCGCTGAGGGCCGACAGCACGCGGCGGGCCTCGGCGCGCCGCCGGTCGTCCTCCTCGGGCATCAGGTGGGCGATCAGGCGGCGGGTGACGCTGGGCGACAGGCTCGGCTCGCCGGCCGCCACCCGCCGGATGGCCTCGACGATGCCCTCGGGCGGGGTGTCCTTGAGCAGGAACCCGCCGGCTCCGGCGCGCAGCGCCCGGAAGACGTGCTCGTCGGCGTCGAAGGTGGTCAGGATGATGACCTGCGGGGCGCCGGTGCGGGCGCGCAGCCGCCGGGTGGCCTCGATGCCGTCGAGGCCGGCCATGCGGATGTCCATCAGCACCACGTCGGGGGAGTGCTCGCCGACCGCGGCCTGGACCTGCCCGCCGTCGGCCACGGCCCCGACCACGCGCAGGTCGGGGGCGCCCTTGAGCATCAGGGTCAGCCCGGTGCGGACGAGCGCGTCGTCGTCGACGATCAGCACCCGGATCGGGCCGGGCTCACTCCGCGACTCATCCACGGGGCCATGGTAGCCGTGCGGCCAGCCGGAACCCGCCGTCGCCGGCCGGTCCGCGGTCCAGCCGGCCGCCCGCCAGGGTGACGCGTTCCTCCAGGCCCGCCAGCCCCGCTCCGGCGCCGGTGGCGGCCAGCTCGGCCCGTGGCCCGGCGGGCGGCGGGTTGTGCACCTCGACGGTCAGCTCCTGGCCGGCCGTGCCGCGCACCTCGACGGTGACGGGCCGGCCGGGGGCGTGCTTGCGGGCGTTGGTCAGGCCCTCCTGTACGACGCGGTAGGCGGTGCGCCGGGTCGGCTCGGGCAGGTCGGCGAAGCGTATGCCGTGTTCGCGCAGGTCGATGCGCATCCCGGCCCGCCGTGACTCCGCCACCAGCGGTTCCAGCCCGGCCGGTGGCTGCTCGGCGGACGGCCGCTCGGCGCAGGTGGGCTGGTCGCGGGGGTGCCGGCGCAGCACGCCGATGACGCCGCGCAGCTCCTGCAGGGCCTGGTGGGCGCTGGCGCGGATGACCTCGGCCGCCTCGGCGACCTCGGCGGGCGTGGCGGCGGCGTTGAAGCCGAGCGCGCCGGCGTGCACGGCCAGCAGCGACAGCCGGTGGGCCAGCACGTCGTGCATCTCGCGGGCGATGTCCAGGCGTTCGGCGCGGCGGGCCTCCTCGGCGCGTTGCCGCTGGTCGGCCTCGGCGCGGCGGGCGCGTTCGGCCAGCGAGGCGAGCAGTTGCCGGCGGGTCCTGGCCAGGATGCCCCAGCCGGTGACCGCTCCGCCGAACAGCACCGCGACCAGCGCCCACACCGGGTACGGCGCCAGCCCCGGCGGCCGCAGGGCGAACCTGGTCAGTGAGGCGGCCACCCACGCCGCACCGACGGCGACGGCCGCGGGCGGACGCCGGTGGAGCGCGACGACCAGCGTGGC
>NZ_JBEXYK010000140.1:0-2018 GCF_040630865.1 Nonomuraea sp. NPDC005730 | reverse complement strand
GCAGGTGCTGTTCGCGTTCCTGCTGACCGTCCCCTTCTCGCCCGGCTTCGTCAAGCTGGACCAGACCGACCGCTGGCTCTACTTCACCGATCGAGGGATCGAGGAGCTGGTCGATCGGCGGGGCCAGGAAGAGGTCAGCGTGCTCTGGCTGGGCGAGCGGCTGCGCGAGTTCGTCGATCTCAACCCCGAGTTCGAGACCCCGATCGAGCGGCTGGCCACCTGGCTGGCCCGCCTCGACGACGAGGACGACGACTGACGGGTTCCGCCGCCGAGACGCGATACATCTTGAGTTTTCGAGTAACGCGACATATCGTGTTCTCGTAGGAGACGTACTCGTCAAGGAGGCATACGTTCATGGAGAAGTGGACGCTGGACGCTCCCGAGCAGCTCACGTTCGGGCCGGTGGAGTCACTTGACGTGCGGATCGTCGCCGGCAGGCTGGCCGTCCTGGCCAGCGAGGGCCCGCCCACGCTGGAGCTGACGGAGATCGAGTCGGCCGCGCCGCTGCTGGTCAGCTACGACGCGCTGACCAAAGAGCTGGTCGTCACCTACGAGGGCCTGACCCTGGACGGGCTGCTCGGCTGGCTGCGGCGCGACAAGCGCAGGACCAACCTCACGCTCACCGTGCCCAAGGGATGCCGGGTGAACACGGAGGTGGTCTCGGCGTCCACGGTGCTGGCCGGGTTCGAGCGTTCCACCCGGGTCAGGAGCGTGTCCTCCGAGGTCGTCCTCGACGGCGTGAGCGGCGAGGTGAGCGCCACCACGGTCTCCGGCTCGATCGAGAGCCGGGCCATGGACGGCGACCTGGCGTTGAAGACCGTCTCGGGCGAGCTGACGCTGGCCGACGGCAGCCCGCGCCGGCTCAAGGCCAGCACGGTGTCCGGCCGCATCACCGCCGACCTGACGCTCCGGCCGACGAGTCATGTGACGCTCAACAGCGTCTCGGGTGCCATCCTGGTGCGGGTGCCGGAGAACGTCGAGTCCGACGTCAGCATGAGGTCCACCTCCGGCAGGCTGAGCTCGACGTTCGACGGACTGTCGGCGAACAACAGCCCCGGCTCCAAGGCGCTGTCCGGGCGGCTGGGGGGCGGCATGGCCTCACTGTCGGCGCACACCGTCTCGGGAGAGGTCGCGCTGCTCAAGGGAGAGAAGGAATGAGCCCTGTCTTCGGTCACGGCCGGCTCCGGCTGTACCTGCTCAAGCTGCTGGAGGAGAGCCCGCGGCACGGGTACGAGGTCATCCGGCTGCTCCAGGACCGCTTCCTCGGCGTCTACTCGCCCTCGCCCGGCACGATCTACCCGCGGCTGGCCCGCCTGGAGGAGGAGGGCCTGGTCACGCACGAGGTGATCGAGGGCAAGAAGGTGTTCTCCATCACCGACAAGGGCCGCGAGGAGCTCAACGCCCGGCTCGACGAGCTCGACGACCTGGAGCAGGAGATCTCCGCCTCCGTGCGCGACATCGCCCGCGAGGTCAAGGAGGACGTCCGCGACACGGTGAAGTCGCTGCGCGAGGAGCTGACCCGGATGGCCAAGGACGTCCGCACCGGCGCCCGCGACGACGCCAAGGCGCGGGCCGAGGAGCTCAAACGGCTCAAGGAGCAGCAGAAGCGGCAGTGGATGGCGCACGCCAACCAGTGGCAGGTGGAGAGCGACCGGCTGGCCGGCGAGTGGCGCCGGATCTGGTCGGACATCTGGACCACGCTCGGCGGCGACACCGTGCGCCGGACCGAGCTCGACAGCGAGCTGGGCGAGCTGCTGGCCGACTTCGTGGGCCAGGCCCGCACGGAGGCCGCCGACGCCGCCCTGACCACACAGAAGCTGGACGAACTGCACACCGTGCTCGACGAGGCGTCCGCCCGCATCCGGGACATCCTCCAGCGCTGAGCCGCCGCTGGAGCCTGTACGGAGCTCGGATCTCCGGGCTGAGGGCGGCTACAAGTTCATCGCCGAGCACTCCGGCAAGGCCCTCGACGTCACCCTGGCGAACCAGAACTCCGACTTCGCGATGCAGTGGGGCAT
>NZ_JBEXYK010000139.1:0-2066 GCF_040630865.1 Nonomuraea sp. NPDC005730 | reverse complement strand
CACCCCGTTGGCCGGTTGCGGACAATTCCCGTCAAAGCCTACCCAAGGGGTGTAATCAACCCTTTGTGGCACGTAACGTCAATGTCGGTCCGGTCTGTGCGGGACCGGCCGTGATGGAGGTAGCGCATGCCATATCCCACGCGCGCGGAGCGACTGGACCGCGTACGGGCCATCCTGCAGGGCCGCCCGGCCACCGAACGCCGCGCCCACCGGGCAACGCCCTCCCCGGCCGCCTTCTTGCTGGTCGGGGTGATGCTGCGCGGCGCCGCGCGCCTGGAGGCCGGGCTGGAGCTGACCGAGCTCGAACAAGAACTCGTCGACATGCTCCGGCCACTGGCGGACGACGACGAGGAGGTCCGCGCGTTCGGCCGCACCTTCACCGAGGAGAACACGGCTGCCACCCGCCAGATACTCTCCGCCACCGTGGCCGATCGCCCCCTCACCGAGGGCTACACACAAGACGACCTGGCCAAGGACATCGCCGCCCTGGGCGAGGAACTCCGCGCCCTGCCCAACGTGAACTTCGTGAACATCGACGCCCTCGCCGACGACGAGCCCCTCGACAGCGAGGACTTCCTCCAGGCCATGGCCGACTACGGCTACGGCGTCACCGTCGTCGGCAGCTCCCGTTCTGACACCGCGACCCCGGTCTCGCCCCCGCCGATAGACCTGAGACTGGACCTGCAACGGTTCGAATGCCGGCGCAGTACCGGAGACACAGTGTTCGGCCCTCAAGACGAGATCTACTGGGCCTACGCCTCAGCCAACGAGACCGCCAGGAACAAGTGGAACAAGACGCGGGAGTACGGCGACATCCAGACCGGTTCGGTGCGCGTGTTCGACGCGGGCACCACCCTGTTCAACGGCCGGGTCGGCAACAGCCTGCCCATCCACATCCAGTGCTGGGAAGCCGACGACAGCCCCTCCTCCTGGCACAACAAGCTCGTCGAAGACCTGAAGAAGATCGGCGACAAGCTGCAGCAGATCGCCTACCAGTTCAAGGACAATCCCGCCTGGTACTGGGAGGGCGGCGGAGCGGACATCGGGGATTACCTCACTGTCATCACCGCGCTCGTCCAAGCGCTGATCGAGTGGTTCCGCAACGACGACGACCTGGTGCAGAGTCGCACCATCGTCTTCAGCCGGCCCGCGCTCGCCGCGCTGGCCAACCGCCCGGGCGCCACCGACCACTGGGGCTTCAACGGCATCGGCCGTTTCGATCTCCACCTCCGCCTCACCCTGCCTGACGAGGAACGGCTGCGCCTGACCACCTCCTCCAACGCCGGCACCTGGAGCCAGAGCGCGCTGCTGCCCACCGCTACCGCTCGCACGGGCGCCGCGCTGGCTGTCTTCGACAACAAGCTGTACTGCGCGCACACCAGCGGCGACTTCCAGCAAATGTGGTGGTGCCACTACGACGGCACCAACTGGAGCGCCGACACCCTCTTCCCCGGCCCCCTCAGCAACGCCGCGCCCGCACTGGCCGCCTACGACAACAAGCTGTACTGCGTCCACCGTGGCAGTAACGACAACGAGCAGCTGTACTGGTCGACCTTCGACGGCACCAGCTGGAGCGGTGACACGCCGATCGGCGGCCACGCCAGCCCCTCCGCGCCGGCGCTGGCGGTTCTCGGGAACAACCTGTACTGCGTCTACCGTGGCCAGGGCAACGGCCATCTGCATACGGTGTACTACAACGGCAACGGCTGGTACCACGGCAACGGCTGGAGCCAGAGGAGCGCGGACGGTCCGGCACTCGCCGTGTTCCAGAACAAGCTGTACTGCGTCTTCCGCGGCCCGGACTCCGACGAAAGGCTCTACTGGGCGCGCTTCAACACCGTGGGCGGCGGCAGCTGGAACAGCCCCGCCCCCTTGGGCACCCACAACAGTGCCGTCTCACCATCCCTGACGGTCTTCAACGACGGCACCGGCGCCAAGCTGTATGTCGTCCACCGCGGCAGCTACACCAATCGCAACACCAAGCTCTACTGGTCCAGCTTCGACGGCACCAGCTGGAGCACCGACACCGCCTTCAGCCCCGCTGCAACCTCCGTCGAACGCCCTGC
>NZ_JBEXYK010000138.1:0-2066 GCF_040630865.1 Nonomuraea sp. NPDC005730 | reverse complement strand
GGTCAAGTCCTCGGCCTATTAGTACCGGTCAGCTCCACACATTACTGTGCTTCCACCTCCGGCCTATCAACCCGGTCGTCTACCGGGAGCCTTACCCACTCACGTGGTGGGAGACCTCATCTCAAGGCGAGCTTCCCGCTTAGATGCTTTCAGCGGTTATCCCTTCCGAACGTAGCCAACCAGCCGTGCACCTGGCGGTACAACTGGCACACCAGAGGTTCGTCCGTCCCGGTCCTCTCGTACTAGGGACAGCTCCTTTCAAGTCTCCTGCGCGCGCAGCGGATAGGGACCGAACTGTCTCGCGACGTTCTAAACCCAGCTCGCGTACCGCTTTAATGGGCGAACAGCCCAACCCTTGGGACCTACTCCAGCCCCAGGATGCGACGAGCCGACATCGAGGTGCCAAACCATCCCGTCGATATGGACTCTTGGGGAAGATCAGCCTGTTATCCCCGGGGTACCTTTTAGCCGTTGAGCGACACCGCTTCCACACGCCGATGCCGGATCACTAGTCCCAGCTTTCGCTCCTGCTCGACCCGTCAGTCTCACAGTCAAGCTCCCTTGTGCACTTACACTCAACACCTGATTGCCAACCAGGCTGAGGGAACCTTTGGGCGCCTCCGTTACCTTTTAGGAGGCAACCGCCCCAGTTAAACTACCCACCAGACACTGTCCTCGATCCGGATCACGGACCAGAGTTAGACGTTCAAAACGACCAGAGTGGTATTTCACCAATGACTCCACCCGAACTAGCGTCCGAGCTTCCCAGTCTCCCACCTATCCTACACAAGACGCTCCAAACGCCAATGTCAAGCTGTAGTGAAGGTCCCGGGGTCTTTCCGTCCTGCTGCGCGTAACGAGCATCTTTACTCGTAGTGCAATTTCGCCGGGTCTGCGGTTGAGACAGCGGGGAAGTCGTTACGCCATTCGTGCAGGTCGGAACTTACCCGACAAGGAATTTCGCTACCTTAGGATGGTTATAGTTACCACCGCCGTTTACCGGCGCTTAAGTTCTCACCTTCGCTGTGTCACCACAACTAAGCGGTCCCCTTAACGTTCCGGCACCGGGCAGGCGTCAGTCCGTATACATCGTCTTACGACTTCGCACGGACCTGTGTTTTTAGTAAACAGTCGCTTCCCCCTGGCCACTGCGACCCCCACCAGCTCCGAGTGCAAGACTCATCACCAGCAGAGGTCCCCCTTCTCCCGAAGTTACGGGGGCAATTTGCCGAGTTCCTTAACCACAGTTCACCCGATCGCCTTAGTATTCTCTACCTGACCACCTGAGTCGGTTTAGGGTACGGGCCGCCACAACACTCGCTAGAGGCTTTTCTCGGCAGCATAGGATCATCCACTTCACCACAATCGGCTCGGCATCACATCTCAGGCTATATGGAACGCGGATTTGCCTACGTTCCGCCCTACATGCTTACCCCAGGACAACCATCGCCTGGGCTGGACTACCTTCCTGCGTCACCCCATCGCTTACCTACTACCCGATCGGATCGAGCGTTCACTCTGACCCCAAGCCCGAAGGCTTTAGGCGAGTTAAGGACTCTTAGCATCACGAGGTTCGATATGGGCGCGTTAAAGCGGGTACGGGAATATCAACCCGTTGTCCATCGACTACGCCTGTCGGCCTCGCCTTAGGTCCCGACTTACCCTGGGCGGATTAGCCTGCCCCAGGAACCCTTGGTCATCCGGCGCGAGGGTTTCTCACCCTCGATTCGCTACTCATGCCTGCATTCTCACTCGCACAGCCTCCACAACTAGATCACTCTGCTGCTTCGCCGGCTGCACGACGCTCCCCTACCCATCCAGCACACAAGGCGCTGAATGCCACGACTTCGGCGGTGTGCTTGAGCCCCGCTACATTGTCGGCGCAGAATCACTTGACCAGTGAGCTATTACGCACTCTTTCAAGGGTGGCTGCTTCTAAGCCAACCTCCTGGTTGTCTCTGCGACTCCACATCCTTTCCCACTTAGCACACGCTTAGGGGCCTTAGTCGGTGATCTGGGCTGTTTCCCTCTCGACTACGAACCTTATCGCCCGCAGTCTCACTGCC
>NZ_JBEXYK010000137.1:0-2190 GCF_040630865.1 Nonomuraea sp. NPDC005730 | reverse complement strand
TCGTTCGCGGGCGCGGTCGCGGTCGACGACCAGGCAGGCGAACGCGGCCAGCACCCAGAACATGAGGAACACGTCGAGCAGCGCCGTGCGGGAGAGCACCAGATGCAGGCCGTCGAGCGCGAGCAGCAGCCCCGCCAGGCAGCCGAGCAGCGTGGAGCGGGTCATCCGGCGCGCCACCCGGGCCAGGACGAGGATCGACAACGTGCCGACCAGCGCCGCGGCGAACCGCCAGCCGAACGGGTTCATCCCGAACAGCCACTCCCCCGCGCCGATCATCCACTTGCCCAGCGGCGGATGCGCGACGAACGAGGCACAGTCGGACGACCGGGGGCACTGGCGGAAGATGTCCAGGTTCCCGGCGATGAGCCGCCGGTCGGCGATCGGGTTCTTGGCGTCGCCCAGCATCGCGCGCTCGACGCCGTACCTGAGCAGGGAGTAGGCGTCTTTGGCGTAGTAGGTCTCGTCGAAGACGACGGCCTTCGGCTCACCGAGGCGGACGAAGCGCAGCAGCCCGCCGAAGAGGGCGACCAGCAGCGGCCCCGCCCAGCCTAAGAGGGGCCGCCCCTGGAACGGCGGGACCAGCCGTCGTGCCGTCTCCCCCATGCCGATCACCCTATGCGTTTGTGCACCAGGTCATAAAGTTCGCGTCTCGGCACGCCCGCGCCCTTGGCCACGTCGGCAATGGCGATCTTCCGCTGCTCGCCCTCGGCCACCCGGCGGTCGACCTCGGCGACCAGCTCGTCCATGTCGGGCTCGCCCGCCCCCGGCACGCGGCCCGCGACGACCACGGTGATCTCGCCCTTGACGCCGCCCGCGGCCCACTCGGCCAGCTCGCCGAGACCGCCGCGGCGCACCTCCTCGTACGTCTTGGTCAGCTCGCGGCAGACGGCGGCGGGCCGGTCGGGCCCGAACGCCTCGGCCATCGCGCCCAGCGACTCGGCCAGCCGGTGGGGGGCCTCGAAGAAGACCATCGTCCGCTCCTCGGCCGCCAGCGCGGACAGCCGCCGCGCCCGGTCACCGGTCTTGCGCGGCGGGAAACCCTCGAAGCAGAACCTGTCGCTGGCCAGCCCCGACACGGCGAGGGCCGTGGTGACGGCGCTCGGCCCCGGCAGCGCGGTCACCGTGATACCGGCCTCGACCGCCAGGTGGGTCAGGCGGTAGCCGGGGTCGGACACCCCGGGCATCCCGGCGTCGGTGATGACCACGACCGTGCGGCCCTGTCTCAGCGCCTCGACGAGCTCCTGGGCGCGCCCCGCCTCGTTCTGGTCGTAGTAGGACACCACCCGGCCGCTGATCTCCACGCCCAGCTCGGTGGCGAGCCTGCGCAGCCTTCTGGTGTCCTCGGCGGCCACCACGTCGGCGCCGGCGAGCACCTCCCGCAGCCGCGGCGAGACGTCACCCGCCTGACCGATGGGGGCTCCGGCCAGCACCAACCTGCCTTCTCCAGTCACCCGACCATTGTGGCAGGGCATACCAATTAGACCGTGATTCTTGCAGTACCTAACGGCTTGGGGCCCGTACGATGTCCGAATGGCGGTGACCGATTCCCCGTACCAGGCCTACGACAACCCGGAGGTCGGCGAGAGTCAATCGCAGACGCGGTCCCTGCGTGACCGGGTGATCCCCCCCATGCGCGGCAGCGTCCTGTGGGGGTGGGTCGGCCCGCTGCTGGTCACGCTCTTCGGCGGCATCCTGCGCTTCGTCAACCTGGGCCACCCGCGCGCCGTGGTCTTCGACGAGACCTATTACATGAAGGACGCCTTCTCCCTGATCAACTGGGGCGTCGAGCGCGTCACGATCAAAGACGCGGACAAGGCGATCCTGGCCGGGAAGACCGACATCTGGCAGTCGTGCACGCAGGAGACCCTCGACAAGTGCGCCTCTTACGTGGTGCATCCGCCGCTGGGCAAGTGGATGATCGGCGCCGGTGAGTGGCTGTTCGGGCTCAACCCGTTCGGCTGGCGGTTCGCCGCGGCGCTGATCGGCACGTTGTCGATCCTCGTCCTGGCCCGGGTCGCCCGCCGGATGACCCGCTCCACGCTGCTCGGCTGCTTCGCCGGCCTGCTGCTGGCCCTCGACGGCCTCCACTACGTGCTCTCGCGCACCGCGCTGCTCGACGTGTTCCTCATGTTCTGGGTGCTGGCCGCGTTCGCCTGCCTGGTCGTCGACCGCGACCGCGCCCGCGAACGG
>NZ_JBEXYK010000136.1:0-2460 GCF_040630865.1 Nonomuraea sp. NPDC005730 | reverse complement strand
ACGCCCGCGCGCAACCGAAGACCAGCTTCGCCGCCAGCTCACCCATCCGAAGCTGGACCAGTTACCCGGTCAACGTTGCGTGACGGGCCACTAGACGTACCATCGCTTAGGGACGAGGCACCGTTATCGATCGTTTACCCTTGACATTCGCCCAGCTGGCGGGGGTTGGGCGAGGGTGTCTCGGAGGGGGGTCTCGGATGCGGGGCGGTGGTGGAAAAGGCATGCGGAAACGGCGCGTACTCCGAATAGTGTTGATCTCTTTCGGCGCCGGAATCGCCGTGCTTGCCGGTCTTTTCGCCATTGCGTGGGCGATGACTCCCATTCCCGACAGCACGCAGAAATCGGCCACCGCCGAAGGCTCGGTGATCTATTACCGCGACGCCAAGACGGTGCTCGCCCGGCAGGGCGTCGACCGCAGGAACGTCGAGCTGGCCAAGGTGCCCAAGCACGTGCGCGACGCGGTCATCGCCGCCGAGAACCGCTCGTTCTACAACGACGGCGGCGTCTCGCTCAAGGGCACCGCGCGGGCCGTCTGGTCCACCGTCACCGGGCAGCAGCTCCAGGGCGGCTCCACGATCACCCAGCAGCTCGTGCGCAACTACTACAGCGGCCTCAGCCAGGAGCGCTCGGTCACCCGCAAGTTCAAAGAGATCCTCATCGCGATGAAGGTCGACCAGTCCAAGTCGAAGGACTGGGTGCTGGAGCAGTACCTCAACACGATCTACTTCGGTCGCGGCGCCAACGGCGTCCAGTCGGCCGCCCGCGCCTACTTCGGCAAGGACGTCGACAAGCTCACCGTCGCCGAGGGCGCTTACCTGGCGGCGGTCATCCAGCAGCCCAGCCGGTTCGCCGACCCCGAGGGTGCCGACCTCGCCGCGGCCCGCTCCCGGTGGCAGGCCGTGATCAACGCCATGGGCCAGACGGGCGCGCTGTCGCGTCAGCAGGCCGCCGCCGAGCGTTTCCCGGTGCTCAAGGCGCCCAAGAAGCCGTTCGAGCTCAAGGGCCAGGGCCAGTACATGCTCGACCAGGTCACCGCCGAGCTCAACCGGCGCGGCTACTCCGACGAGACCATCAACAGCGGCGGCCTGAAGATCGTCACGACGTTCGACAAGAAGCTCATGACGGCGGCCGAGCAGGCGGTCAAGGACGTGCTCCCGGCCTCGACGCCGAAGAAGGTGCGCACCGGGCTGGCCGCCGTCGATCCGGCCACCGGCGAGGTCGTCGCCTTCTACGGCGGCCGCCACGACCAGGTCGGCGACTACGACAACGCGTTCTCGGCCAAGCGGATGGCGGGGTCGACGTTCAAGCCGTACACGCTGGCCGCCGCGCTCGACAACGGCTTCGACCTGTCCACCAGGGTCGACGGCAACTCGCCGCTGCGCGTGGCCTCGGCCGACAAGCCCATCCCCAACGACAGCGGCCGCTCCTACGGCCAGATCAACCTGGTCAGCGCCACCCAGAACTCGGTCAACACGGCCTTCGTCGACCTCGGCCAGAAGGTCGGCCTGGACAAGGTCGCGGCCGTCGCCGAGGCCGCGGGCATTCCCAAGGAGCAGTTGCAGGGGCAGCAGGCGTACGCGACCTTCCCGCTCGGCGTGTCCTCGGTCAGCGCCGTCCAGAACGCCTCGGGCTTCTCCACCTTCGCCAACAAGGGCGTGCACATGGAGGCGCACGTGGTGAGGTCGGTGACCGACGGCAAGGGCGAGAAGAAGACGGTCAAGCCCGTCGCCACGAAGGTGGTGGAGGAGCAGGCCGCCGCCGACACCGTCTACGCGATGCAGCAGGTCGTCAAGTACGGCACCGGCACCGCCGCCCGCCTCTACGACCGTCCGGTCGCCGGCAAGACCGGCACCACCGACGACTCCAAGAACGTCTGGTTCAACGGGTTCGTCCCGCAGCTCGCCGTCGCCGTGAACATGTTCCGCAGCGACGACGAGACCGTCACCATCCCCGGCTACGGCACGCAGTTCGGCGGCCAGCTCCCGGCGCAGGTCTGGCGGGCGTTCATGACCGAGGCCATGGCCGGCGAGCCCGTCGAGGAGTTCCCCGAGCCCTCCCAGTACGGCTACGAGTCCTCCTACTCGCCGCCCGACCGCGGCCGCGACGTCCGCGACCAGCAGTCGCCGCCGCCCGCCGACCAGAACGAGTGGGACAACCCCGACTCGGGCCCCACCGAGCAACAGCCCTTCGGCGACCCGGCGGTCACCGAGGCGCCCACCGACGACGGCTCGGGCGACAACGGCAGGACCGGCCGGCAGGACGAACGCCCCCAGGACACGCCCACGGCGCCCTCCGACCAGCCTCTGGGCCCCCCGGACGAGGGCCGCGACACCCAGCGCGACAACCTGGGCCGGCCGTCAGGCACCGGCTAGCCCCGTTTTCCGCACGTTGGATGGTTTGAAGATCGCTGGGTTGCTGGGGTGATCGTCATCGCGGTATGACCTGGCTGGTGAGACAGCG
>NZ_JBEXYK010000135.1:0-2736 GCF_040630865.1 Nonomuraea sp. NPDC005730 | reverse complement strand
GGGGGAGTGGAACCTGGCGACCGAGCGCACTCTGTGGACACCGCAGATGTACGAGATGTTCGGCCGCGCCCGCGCCGACGGCCCGATGCCCCTGGCTGAGCCGCGGGTCGCAGGCCGTCTCGTAGCGGGTGCCGAGGTCGCCCTCGACGATCTCGTGGCCGCCGCCCACGCACTCGGTGACGTCGTCGCCGGTGAACTCGATGTGGATGCCGCCCGGGTGGGTGCCGAGCGCGCGGTGGACCTCGAAGAACCCGGCCACCTCGTCGAGCACGTCGTCGAAGTGGCGGGTCTTGTGCCCGCTCGGCGCCTCGAAGGTGTTGCCGTGCATCGGGTCGCAGATCCAGGCCACCTGGGCGCCGGAGGCCGTGACCTCCTTGACCAGGGTGGGCAGGTGCTCGCGGATCTTGGACGCGCCCATCCGGGTGATGAACGTGAGCCGGCCGGGCTCGTTGTCCGGGTTGAGCTTCTGGATCAGCGCGAGCGCCTCCTCCGGCGAGGTCGTCGGCCCGAGCTTGACGCCGATCGGGTTGCGGATGCCGGCGAAGAAGTCGACGTGCGCGCCGTCGAGCTGGCGGGTGCGCTCGCCGATCCAGACCATGTGCGCCGAGACGTCGTAGGGCAGGCCGGTGCGCGAGTCGATGCGGGTGAGCGCCCGGTCGTAGTCGAGGATGAGCGCCTCGTGGGAGGAGTAGAACTCGACCGTGTGGAACTCCTCGGGCTCGGCCCCGCAGGCCCGCATGAAGGCCAGCGCCTGGTCGATCTCGCGGGCCAGCTGCTCGTAGCGGCGCCCGGCGGGCGACTCTGCCACGAAGTCCTGGTTCCAGGCGTGGACCTGGCGCAGGTCGGCGTAGCCGCCCTTGGTGAAGGCGCGCGCGAGGTTGAGCGTCACCGCCGAGGAGTGGTACGCCTTGAGCAGCCGCCACGGGTCGGGCTCGCGCGACTCGGGGGTGAACTCGAACCCGTTGACCATGTCGCCCCGGTAGGCCGGCAGCTCCACGCCGTCGCGGGTTTCGGTGCCCTTCGACCGCGGCTTGGCGAACTGGCCCGCCACCCGGCCGATCTTCACGACCGGCACCTTCGCCGCGTAGGTCAGCACGATCGCCATCTGCAGCAACGTCTTGAGCTTGTTGCGCACGTTGTCGGCGGTCGCGCCGGAGAAGGTCTCGGCGCAGTCGCCGCCCTGCAGGACGAACGCCTCCCCGCGCGAGACGGCCGCCAGCTGCCTCTTGAGCTGGTCGCACTCGCCGGCGAAGACGAGCGGGGGCAGGCCGCCGAGCTCGGCGACGACCTTGTCGAGCTCACCGCGATCGGGCCAGTCGGGCTGCTGGGCCGCGGGAAGGGCTCGCCAGGAATCGAGATCCACGAGATTGCTGCTCACGAGATACGAGGGTATTCCACTGACCCGGCCCCACCGACCCCCTTGTCCACGTTGTGAGAATGCATTTATCAGCTTTCGGGAGACTTCACATGCTCGGGCAGCACCCCGAGGCCGATGAAACGCCGCGGCAGCCGGTTGAACAGCGGAATCCTGGTCACGTCGCGCGGCATCCTGGACGCGTCGAACCGCCGCCCCAGCGCCGGCGTGATCACCTGGTTCTGCACCAGCCGCTGGGCCGCCTGCGTGACCCGCGTGGGCAGCATGCGCCGCCGCTGCAGCCGGTGCAGGGCGGACTCCGGGATCGGCAGGCCCGCGGCGAGCGGCGCGGCCAGCAGGTTGGCGGCGGCCACCGCGTCCTGGACGGCCAGGTTGATGCCCACCCCGAAGACCGGCGACATGGCGTGCGCCGCGTCCCCGATGCACAGGAACCCCGGGCGGTGCCAGCGGCGCAGCCGGTTGAGCGCGACCGTGAGCACGCTGACGTCGTCGAAGCCCTCGATCTGCCCGACCCGGTCGGCCAGGTACGGCAGCAGCTTGGCCACCGGCCGCCTGAGGGCGTCGATGCCCTGCTCGGTCAGCCGCCCGAAGCCGCCCTTGGGGACCAGGTAGGCGAGCTGCCAGTAGGTCTCCCGGTTGATGGCGACCATCATGTGGCCGCTGGAGATGCGCAGGAACGTGTCGTCGGGGTCGTCGTCGTGCCGGGGCAGCCGGAACCAGACGACGTCCATCGGCGCGTGCAGGTCCTGGGGGACCAGGCCGGCGCGGGCGCGCAGCGCCGAGTGCCGTCCGTCGGCCGCCACGGTCAGCGTGGCCCGCAGCTCGTGCTCGCCGGACGGGTCGCGGTAACGCACCCCGCGCACGGCGCCGCCCTCCCGGATCAGGTCGTGGGCCTCGGCGTTCATCAGCAGCCGGAAGTTCGGGTACGCGCTGGCGGCCGAGGTGACCAGCTTGAGGAAGTCCCACTGGGGCACGAACGCGATGTAGTCGTAGCCGCCCGGCAGGCCGCGCAGGCTGGCGAGCCTGATGTCGCCGGTGTCGGTCACCAGGCGCAGCTCGTGGGCCTTGCGGTGGGGCAGCTTCAGGAAGTCCTGCACCAGGCCGAGCTCGGCCAGCACGCGCAGGGTGGAGGGGTGGATCGTGTCGCCGCGGAAGTCACGCAGGAAGTCGGCGTGCTTCTCCAGCAGCGTCACCTCGACGCCGGCCCTGGCCAGCAGCAGTCCGAGCACGGCCCCGGCGGGGCCGCCTCCGGCTATCACACAAGTCATAATTCATCACCCAATGAGATTGTGTCACGTCCCCGGAAATGAGCAAGCCCCCGCGCCTCTCCGGCATGCCGGAGAGGCGCGGGGGCTTGCTCA
>NZ_JBEXYK010000134.1:0-3130 GCF_040630865.1 Nonomuraea sp. NPDC005730 | reverse complement strand
ATCAGAAGGGCGTCTAGGTCAGTCTTCACACACCGACCATGGACGCCCTTCGTCACGCTCGCAGCCAATCACCGAAATTCACATCAGCGATCTAGGAGATCTTGCGGCGGTAGGTGTTCATGGCGAAGGCGTAGGCAGACGAGGATGCCGACACGGCCAGACAGGATCGCCAGGACGATGCCCTCCAGCGTTCCCTTGAGCATCTCGGTCATCTGCTTGCCCATGGAACACCCCCTTCCAGCTACTCGGTGATGCCGACTACTGGTACAAAGTAGTACTGACTACTGGTACCTGGCAACACTGAATAGCTAGGAAATGAGCCGACACCGTAAGCGTGTGGGTGCGGGCGACCTGATCGCTGCCCGTGAGCGAGCCCGCCACCACCCCTGAGAAGAAGACGGGCTGCGATCAGCCCACCGAAGATTGCGACCGCCGGCTTCGCCGTCGTGGATGTGTCGGGAGCACTAGAGGGAAGGGCGTGGGAGTCTGGACAGATGACAATTGAGTGGTCCCGGCAGGAGGTCCTCGAAGCGGTCAGGACACGCTTGCAACGTGCGGGCGCTGTGCTGGAAGGGTACTCCGGCGTCGATGTCAGGGCAGAGCCCGACGGCATGCTAGCGATCTTCCATTGGCGTCGAGATCCGAACATTTACGCCATCAAGGTCGAGTTCCCGAGGGGGGCAGCGAGTCCGTGGACGGGCGGTTCGTACACTGGCCTGCCGGTGACCTCGCCGGATGAATGGGCCGCAGACTTCGCCTTCCGCCTTAGGCTGGAACTCGATACCGGCCTGGTTCGTCGAAGCCGCCGAACGATCCGAGACGGGTACGTCCTGTTGGACGTTCACGATACCCCGAACCTCTTGCCCGACGGGTTCTTCATCAATGCCGTTCTACTCCCCGACATTGAGCTCCCCGCCTTGCCGGATGACCTCGAGAAGGCCTATGCCATTCTCGGATCGCTGCCGGCATCGGATACTCCGCCTGTGTCCAAGGTCGGTGCCTGGCTGGTCCGGGCAGGGATGGATGTCACCATTCCCAGACAGCTGATCATCGAGGCCAGGCTTGCCTGCTGGCTTCATGCCTACGTCGACAACGCCCGCGGGGAACCTTATGTCGGTCAGGCAGCCGCGTCCTGGGAGGATGAGCAACGCACCATCGCCCGTCTCGACTTGGTGCACATCCAGCCCGGCGTCCCATCAGAGGTGCGCGATGCTCTGGTGAGTCTCGTGGTCTGCGAGGTAGCTGAGGCCGGCGCCCTGCACGTGGTCACCGCGGTCGACGATCCCGAACTCCATGGACTGGGGTTCCGGCCCGCGAACGGTGGCGGCCTTGCGCTTCACACTAGGAGCACTGAACCGCCATGGGACCCCGCAGCCGGAACCTGACCCAGGGCGCCTCTCATCCGAGGCTGGGCCTCAACATGCGAAACCACCCGTAATGTCTCGGCGACCGCCTGAGGCAGAAACCGACAAGTTAGTCCGGACGACCGTGAGCACTCCGTCCGGACTCACTTGTCGAGCCGCAGATCACGCCGGATTCCTTCTGAAACCATGCAACGGATTTGACACCAGCCCCAGAGTAGCTATGTGGGCCCAGGGCTCCTGAAGCCACGGCCAAGGCGAAGTGGCGTCGTGGCCTCTGGTAGACCTGGTTAGCTCGTGTGGTGTCGGTGAGCTCTGATGGCGAGGATCCAGGGGACGGGTTCGGTTCTGGGCTCAGTGACGCGACTGATGGTCAGGCCGGCGTCGAGGACGGCGTTCAGCAGGTCGGGCAGGGTCAGGTGGCGCATGCCGACGCGGCGCCGGATGTTGTTACCCCACCAGGGCGCGTCCTGGTGCCAGCCGGCGGCGCGGTAGGTGGGGTGGACGATGCGTGCGCCGTCGTCGCGGGCCTGGACGTGTGGGCCGTTGAAGCATGGGTGGACGCCGTAGTAGGCCAGCAGGCCACCCGGGGCCAGGACGCGGGCGGCTTCCTTCAGGACGGCGGTGAAGTCGTCGACGTCGCTGGAGACCCAGAGCGCCGTGACGGTCGAGAAGGACGCGTCGGCGAACGGCAGCGTGGCGGCATCGGCTCTGACCAGTAGTTCGGCGTCTCTGTTGCGGGCGATGCGCAGTTGGTCGGCGGAGTAGTCCAAGCCGATGACGTCGCGGCCCGTCGACTTGATCGTCTCGAAGTACTGGCCGCCACCACAACCCAGGTCCAGGCACAGCCCCCCGCCCGGTCCCAGCAGTTCGCTGATCGCCGCTTCGTTGGCCGCGGCCGCGGGTGCGTTGTACTCCTCGTACCAGTCAGCCAGCCCGTCATACCGCGCGAAGGACGTCTCGCTCACATGAACCTCCCGGCAGCGCACACGGAACCCGGATCAGATCCCCGACCTTCACCATCACCGCTCAGCGTCGGCAGGCCAAGAACGTTCGCTCTGGACGGACATCCCGTCCGTCCTTCCTCTCCGAGCGCGACCCCTCCACCAGGTAGCCAATTCTCCGGTCCTCGGCACTACCGTTGGGTTGTCGGGATTAGAAGATTCAACGACACCCTCTAATGGGCCCCGCAAGCCTCTCGAAAACCGGACATCGAGCGACGAACCATGACGTCGGGTGGCCGGTTCCGCACACGAATTGACGACAGGATTTCCGACAGGAGAATCGGGCTCCAACCCTCTTCCCGAGGAGAGCCCGGTGCAGATCGTCTACTCTCGCGTCTCCACTGCGGCCCACTCCCTGTTGCGGCAGCGCCACATCCTCACCGAGGCCGGCCTTCTCGTGTGCACCGAAGGCGTCGCGGAGGGATTCCGGCCCGCCGACGGCGTCCTCCTCTTCGAGGACCCCGCGACCACCTCCAAGATCCCCGCTCTCGACCGGCCCGCGTTCGGGAAGATCGCCGCCAAGGCGCACCCCGGCGACACTCTGACGGTCTCGGAGCTGTTCCGGCTCTGCCGCGACCTGGTCGACATCCATGCCGTCCGCAACTGGTGCCAAGCCCGCGGCGTGGCCCTGCGTGTCCTGTCCGGGCCGCTGTCGAACTTCCACGATCTGGCCGCGGGCGACGCCACCATCGCCGTCATCATCAACGTGATCACCGCCGTCGGCCAGTTCCAGCGTGACATCCAGAACGAGCTCACCGTCGAGGG
>NZ_JBEXYK010000133.1:0-3923 GCF_040630865.1 Nonomuraea sp. NPDC005730 | reverse complement strand
GGGAAGATCACCCGTTCTACCGGATCTCCGTTCTCATGTCTTGATCACCGCAGGGCTAGACGATCCAGCCCCAGCCCTAACTAACCGGCATTGCCCCTAGGGGGCGTCTGGTCCTCGCGGAGGAGAGGCTCCCGGCGTTTCGCGTGCCAGGATGGAAGGCGTAGTCGAGACGAGGGGCGGCCGTAATGTTCAATCAGATCGCCTGGTTGCCGTTGTGCGCCGGGGTGACGGCGGTAGGGCTGGTGCTGAGCTTCCTGGCCTTCAGGCGCCGGGGCGCGGCTGCGGGGATGAGGCTGGCGGCCTGGTCCCTGCTGCCGGTGGCGGCCTACCTGACCGGCGCGCTCAGCGCGCTGTGGACGATCGGGGCGACCGCGGTGGGGTTCGTCACCGGGCTGGTGCTCAACCCGATGGTGTGGGCCGGTGTGGCCGTGGCGGGCCTGGCCGCCGTGCTCTTCGTGGTCTCCGGGGTGATGCGCGGCCGCAGGCTGTCCGTGAGGCGCAAGAAGAAGGCCGCTCCCGAGCCGGGCGGGAAGCCGCCGGTTCAGCCCGTAGCGAACAAACCCCAGCCGTCGGTGGCCCCGAAGACCCCCAAGAACGACGATGACTTCTCCGATATCGAAGCGCTTCTGAAGCGTCGCGGCATCAGCTGATTTCGGACAGAAACGGTCCAGGATCGGCACTGTCACAGTTCCGAGACCCAACCGGGACGGGCCGTAGACATTCACATCAAGATCGATACGAATAAGTTTCGCGTCAATCACAGTTGAGCCACATCGAGCGCTGAGGGACTGGTCACACCAGCTCAGGCCATAGATTCTGCCTCCTGGGGCCGCGACTCTGCGGACTCGCCTTGCACGGGCGCACTACCCTGACCGGGTCGCGCCGACACGGACGACGTCGTCTGGAATCCAGGGGGCCACTGGCATGACCGCACCGCTCGATGTTCCTGACTCGGCCGTCGAGGCCGGGCCGGAGACCGTTCTTGAGGGGGCGGAGTCTTCAGTCATCCGGGGGCGTTCCCTCGGGCAGATCGCCTGGATGCGCCTCAAGCGCGACCGCGTCGCGATGATCGGCGGCATCGTCATCGTCCTGCTGATCCTCGTGGCGATCTTCGCGCCGGTGCTGGTGTCGTGGTTCGGTCACGACCCGGCCGAATGGCACCGGGAGAAGATCGACCCGGCGATCCAGGCTCCGATCGGCGCCTTCGGTGGCATGAGCTGGGACTTCCTGTTCGGTGTCGAGCCCACCACGGGCCGCGACCTGTTCAGCCGAATCCTGTACGGCGCCCGCATCTCGCTGCTGATCGCGTTCTTCGCGACCCTGCTGTGCGTGGTGATCGGCACCGTGATGGGGATGATCGCCGGCTTCTTCGGCGGCTGGATCGACACCGTCATCTCCCGCCTCATGGACATCTTCCTCGCCTTCCCGCTGCTGGTGTTCGCGCTGGCGCTGGCCGGCGTCATCCCCGACAAGGCGTTCGGCATGTCGGGCGACACCCTCAGGATCAGCCTGCTGGTGTTCATCATCGGCTTCTTCAACTGGCCCTACATCGGGCGCATCATCCGGGGCCAGACGCTCTCCCTGCGCGAGCGGGAGTTCGTCGACGCCTCCAGAAGCCTGGGCGCGCGCAGTCACACGATCCTGTTCAAGGAGATCCTGCCCAACCTGCTCGCGCCGATCCTCGTGTACTCGACGCTGCTGATCCCGTCGAACATCCTGTTCGAGGCCGCACTCTCCTTCCTCGGCGTGGGCGTGCGGCCGCCGACCCCGACGTGGGGAGGCATGCTGGCTGAGGCCGTCCACAACTACGACGTGGCGCCCAACTTCATGATCTTCCCCGGCCTCGCGATCTTCGTCACCGTGCTGGCGTTCAACCTGCTCGGTGACGGTCTTCGGGACGCCTTCGATCCCAAGGCCCGATAAGGCCTCGTGAGTAGTTATCCGCAAGTTCTCTCAACTCCTAGATTCAAGGGGTGTGTCAGGTCGATGAAGATGAGATCTAAGGCGTCGGCGATCGCGGTGACCGCCGCTCTCGCCGTGGTCGTCTCCGCGTGTGGTGGCGGCGGCGGTGGCAGCAAGAACACCAGCGGCTCGGGCAGCGACGACAAGCCGTCCAGCAAGTACAACGCGGGCGTGACGGCGGTCATCAACCCGTCGGAGAAGGTCGGCGGCACCCTCCACATGGGCATGCCCGGCGACTTCGACTCGGTCGACCCGGGCGACATGTACTACGGCTACGCCTGGAACTTCGCCCGCCTCTACACGCGCGCGCTCACCATGTTCAAGCCGGTCCCCGGCGAGGAGGGCCTGCAGCTCGTCGGCGACCTGGCCGAGGGCCTGGGCACGCCGAGCGACGGCGGCAAGACGTGGACGTACAAGCTGCGCAAGGGCGTCAAGTTCGAGGACGGCACCCCGGTGACCTCCAAGGACGTCAAGTACGGCGTGGCGCGCTCGCTGGACAAGGACATCCTGCCCAGCGGCCCGACGTACTTCAACGACTGGCTCGACGTCGGCAGCTACACCGGCCCGTACAAGATGAAGAACAAGCTCGACGACTTCAAGGCGATCGAGACCCCCGACGACCAGACCATCGTCTTCCACCTGAAGAAGGCGTACGGCGGTTTCGACTACTTCGCCATGCTCCCGCAGACGGCCCCCGTGCCCGAGGCCAAGGACACCGGCTCGAAGTACAAGGAGCACCCGGTCGCGACCGGCCCGTACATGTTCAAGGCGCACGAGCTCACCAAGCGCATCGAGCTCGTCAAGAACCCGAACTGGGACGCGGCGACCGACCCCAACCGCAAGCAGCTCAACGACTCGATCGAGGTGCTGCTGGGCCAGAACGAGGACGACCTCGACCAGCGCCTGCTCTCCGGCAAGATCGACGTCAAGGTCAACAGCACCGGCGTGGCGGCCAACGCCCGCAAGACGGTCCTGACCGACGAGAAGGCCAAGCAGTACGCCGACTCGGCCCCGATCGACCGCACCTGGTTCACCAACATCAACGGTGACGTGCCGCCGTTCGACAACATCCACTGCCGCAAGGCCGTGCTGTACGCGACGGACCGCTCGGCCATCCAGGGCGCCTACGGCGGCCCGGACGCCGGTGGCGACATCGCCCTCAGCCTCATGCCGGCCAAGATGACCGGCTACCAGAAGATCGACCCCTACGGCGTCGAGGCCAACCCGACCGGTGACATCGCCAAGGCCAAGGAAGAACTGGCGGCCTGCGGCCAGCCCAACGGCTTCAGCACCACCATCTCCTTCCGCAACGAGCGCTCGGCCGAGAAGCAGACCGCCGAGTCGCTGCAGCAGTCGCTCGGCCGCGTGGGCATCAAGCTGGAGCTCAAGGGCTTCCCGCAGGGTGACTACTTCAAGCTGTACGCCGGCAAGCCCGACTTCGCCAAGAAGAACAACCTGGGCCTCATGGTCTACGGCTGGGGCGCCGACTACCCCGAGGGCTTCGGCTTCTTCCAGCAGATCGTCGACAGCCGGGTCATCCGTCCCGCCGGTAACACCAACCTCGGCGTGAAGGACCCCAAGATCGACGAGCTGATCGACCAGGCCGCGGGCGAGACCGACGCGACCAAGCGCAACAGCATCTGGGCCGCCGTCGACAAGCAGGTCATGGAGTCGGGCTACATCCTTCCCTACGTCTGGGCGCACGGCCTGTTCTACCGCCCGCCGCAGCTGAAGAACGTCTTCGTCTCCCAGAACTGGGGCATGTACGAGTTCCTCACGCTGAGCACCCAGTAGCAACGGCGCCAACTGCCGGAACGTCCCGTACCGAAAGCAGGTGAAGGCTTCGGCGGCCGGGCCCCCACCGGCCCGCCCCCCAATGCCGAGAAAAAGTGTAAAAAAAAAAAAAAAAGGGTTTTATATGGCCTGAATGATCTAGTAGTTGTGTGGATACCCACCTTAGC
>NZ_JBEXYK010000132.1:0-4711 GCF_040630865.1 Nonomuraea sp. NPDC005730 | reverse complement strand
GGGTTCGTGATCGGCCGCCGCCGGGCCCGCCGCCGTCAGCAGCCCCGTTGCGGCCAGGCCGAGGACGGCGATCGTTCTCTTGCACATGGGTGTCTCCCTGCGACGTTACGTGATCATCCGCAGCGATCATTACCCATTGCAGTGGATCAACTACTCTATGAATGTTTCTAGCCCTCTTTACCCGCCGAAACCGGGTCACCGCGCATGCTCTACCGTCTGCTGAGCGAGCGACCGTCGAGCGGAAGGACCCCCATGAGCCCCCTGAACGGCACCGGCCGGAGCACCGAGGAGCTGACCGAGCGGGTGCACGCCCTCCTCGCCTCCCCCAGGCCCTGGTCGGTCACCCAGGTCGGCGACCCCGTGCTGCGCCGGACCGCCGAGCCGTACGACGGCCAGCTCTCCGACGCCCTCCTGCGCGAGCTGCTCGACGCGATGTTCCGGCACCTGCCGGGCGTGGGCGTGGGCCTGGCCGCGCCGCAGGTCGGCATCCCGCTGGCGCTGGCGGTCATCGAGGACCCGGCCGAGCTGCCGGCCGACGTGGCCGCCGAGCGCGAACGCGCGCCGCAGCCGCCTCTGGAACTCGTCAACCCCGTCGTGACGCCGGTCGGCTCCGCATACCGGGCGTTCTACGAGGGATGTCTCAGCGTGGAGGGGCTGACCGCCGTCGTCCCCAGGCACGCGCGGGTGCGGCTGTCGGCCCACGACGGGGACGGCCGCCCGTACGAGACGGAGCTGTCCGGCTGGCCGGCCCGCATCGCCCAGCACGAGACCGACCACCTGAACGGCGCCCTCTACCTCGACCGCGCCGACCTCCGCTCGCTGTCGACCACCGCCAACCACGAACGTCTCCTCGCCCGGCCCTGACACCGCCGCAGGATCACATGCTGCGGATCACCGAGACCACGACCCCCAGCACCGCGGCCCGGTCGCCGTCGATGACGTCGTAGCGGGGGTTGCGCGGTTCGAGCCGGACGTGCCCGTCACGC
This sequence comes from Nonomuraea sp. NPDC005730, assembly GCF_040630865.1. Lineage (NCBI taxonomy): Bacteria > Bacillati > Actinomycetota > Actinomycetes > Streptosporangiales > Streptosporangiaceae > Nonomuraea > Nonomuraea sp. NPDC005730. Next base: position 3,725 of record NZ_JBEXYK010000132.1, on the reverse strand, counting down.
CGCCGGTAGACCTTCACGGTGGCCTCGCCGTCGATCATGGCGGCGACGATCTGCCCCGAGTGCGCCTCGGGCTGCTGCCGCACCACCACGATGTCGCCGTCGCAGATGGCCGCGTCGACCATCGAGTCGCCGCGCACCCGCAGGCCGAACACGGTGCCGCGGCCGGTGAGGTCGCGGGGCAGGGTCAGGGTGTCGTCGAGGTGCTCGTCGGCGAGGATGGGCGTGCCCGCGGCGATGTCGCCGACCACGGGGACGCTCACCAGCTCGGCGGGCGGCTCGGGCGACGGCGGCCGCAGGAACAGGCGCACGTCGATCGGGCGGGTCATCGTCGCGCCGCGGCTGAGGAAGCCCTGCTCCTCCAGGCTCCTCAGGTGTTTCGAGACCGACGAGGACGAGCGCAGCCCGACCGCCTGGGCCAGCTCGCGCGTGCTCGGCGGGTATCCGTGTCTGACCACCCAGTCGCGGATCGTGGCCAGGATCCGCTGCTGGCGTTGCGGCAGGGCCGAGACGTTCAGGTGCTCGAACGCGTCATGGTCGTCGTAGGTGGTCACAGAGGAATGCTAGAGGCCGTCCGGCGGGAGCGGTGGCGGCCTCCGGCGGAACGGGCGATCCCGGCCGCGAGGGCGCAGGCCGCCGTGCCCGCCAGGACGAACAGCCCGGTGTCGCCGGCCAGGTACTCGGTCACCACCACGGGCCGGTCGGTCGTGACGGCGTGCTCCAGCAGCAGGGCGAACGTGGCGTTGTGCGCGAAGTGGGCCAGCACGGCCGGCCACACGCTGCCGGACATGACCCGCAGGTAGCCGAAGAGGAACGAGAACGCGATCACCGACCCGCCGAACAGCGGCAGCACGACGGCCCGCGCCCCCTCGGCGTGGTAGTACGGCGTGAACAGGATGTACGGCAGGTGCCAGGCGATCCACACCACCCCGACGACGAGCATGGACGCGCGCTCCCCCAGCCAGGCGAGCCGGGGCTGCAGGTAGCCCCGCCAGCCGATCTCCTCGGCGAAGGCCAGGATCGGCCCGGTGACGAGCACGACCGCCACCGACTGCGCCCAGTCGCCCCGCGGCGCGGTGAACCGTCCGAACCCCAGGGCGACCGCGCCCGCCGTGGCCAGCAGGCACACCCCGGCGGTGGCGGCGACGGCGGCCGGCCAGGCGCGCAGCCCGGCCCGGCCGAGGCCGAGGCGGCGCAGCCCGTCCCTGGAGTATCCCTCCCGGGTGATGACGAACAGCAGCACCAGCACGGTGAGCAGCGGCGACAGGGCCAGGACGAGCCCCTCCGCGACGCCGGCGGTGCCCGCCGAGACGGCGAGCACGAGGACGATGTAGACGATCGACGTGACGCGGTCGTCGAGCTGTCGGAACACGGGCGGACCTTCCTCCGGGAACGGGCCCCGCCAAGTGTTCAGGAGCCTGCTCCCGCCGCCCATCGGCCGAAGATCCGAATCGCCGCCCCGCCTCTGCCACCCGGGGACTACGACCACCGGCTGAGGGCCGGTAATCGCGTTGCGTCCGCGCCGCGGCGCGTGTCAGGGTCGCGGCTTCCTGACAGTAGTGACGGCACTGGTGGTGCGGCATGAGACATGCGGGTCTCGCGCTCGCGTTCGGGTCCTCGTCGTGTTTCGCGTTCTCGGGGCCGATGGCCAAGTACCTCGTCGCGGCCGGGCTGACGCCGGCCTGCTGGCCGCGGCCTGCTCCGCCGGATACTTCCTTGATGAACGACAGTTTCGGGGACGACGTCGACCCGCTCGGGCTGGTCGCCTGGGGCATGGCGGGCGCGGCCCTGGTGCTGGTCCCGGTGGCCCGTCCGTGGGCCCTGCGGTGGGAGGCGTTCACGACATCCGCCACTCCCGCGCCCGGCGCCCTGACGCTGCCCGTGCCGGTGGCCTTCGCGTGGATGGTGGTGGTCGCCAGCGTGGTGGCGTACATCCTCGGGGTGAACGGGTGCGGCGGTTGTCGGCCGCCGTGGGGGCCACGGTGGCGTCGCTGGAGGTCATCGGCGGGGCGCCGGCGGCCTGGGGGTGCTCGGCGAGGGCCTGGGCGGGGTTCGGGTCGCGGGCGGCGTGATCCTGCTGTCCGGCGCGCTCCTCGCCCAGGCCGCGACCCGCCGGACGCCGGAGACCCAGGTGACGGGCCTGGACGGCGACAAAGAGGTGACCTCGGGAGCAATGAAGTGCTGACACTACTGTAAGTAGTTAATTCACTACAGCAGGTATTTACAAGGGGAAGCAACGACTGTCCCATCCCCGTCCCGAGGAAGGAGGTGGAGCCTTGCGCGTCCTGATCCAGCTCCGCCCCGCCCGTGAAACCGTCGAAGCCGTCCTCGACCCCGGCGTGACCGCCACGGTCGCCGACGTGGCAGGTGACCTGCCGGGAATCGTCCTGGACCAGGCGTTCGCCCCGCTGGCCCTGCCGCGCGCGCTGCCCGCCTCGCCCTCAGGCGGCCTGCTGTCGTCGCTCAACCGGCCGCTGGGCTTCTCCCTGTCGGCCGAGCACGCCAGCGTGCTCGTGCGCGGCGAGCTCCCCGACGACGACCTGCCGTCCAGGCTGGCGTTGTTGTCGTCGTCCGTACGCGAGGTCGTCGGCGTGTTCGCCGACCCGTCCATCCATCCCAACCTGACCTGCGCCGACACCGGCCCGGTCGGCGACTGGCACGACGTCGAACGGCTGCTGCACGCCTCCGACCTGCGCGCGGCCGGCTACGACGGCCACGGCGTCAACCTGGCGGTCGTGGACGGCGGCGTCAACGCCGACCACGTCAGCACCAAGCTCGGCCGCCAGGTCACCCTCGACGCCGGCCACAGCTGGGCCCCGCCCGGCGTCACGCCCACGCCGGGGCGCTACCCGGTGGAGCACGGCAGCCTGTGCGCCTTCAACACCCAGCTCACCGCCCCGCGCTCGACGCTGCTCGACATCGCCGTCCTGCAGAGCAGGAAGGGCACGGTCGAGGGCATGCTGTCCGACGCCGTGGCCGCCTACACCCACCTGCGCGGGCTCCTGGAGGCGATGCCGGCCGAGTCCCGCTCGCTGGTCGTCAGCAACAGCTGGGGCCTGTACAACCCGCAGCAGGACTTCCCGCCCGGCCACCCCGGCAACTACTCCGACAACCCGATGCACCCGTTCAACGTCATGATCTCCAGCTTGGAGCACGCCGGGGCCGACATCGTGTTCGCGGCGGGCAACTGCGGGCGCGACTGCCCGGCGGCGAACTGCGGGTTCACCGACATCGTGGGCGGCAACGGCCATCCGAAGGTGGTCACGGTGGCCGGGGTCGACACCCGCGGCGAGCGCGTCGGCTACTCCTCGCAGGGGCCGGCCCGGCTCGGCGACCACAAGCCCGACCTGGCCGCCTACACCCACTACACCGGCTCCGAGGCCGGCGGCCCCGGCACGCCCGACACCGGCACCTCCACCTCCTGCCCCGTGGTGGCCGGCGTCATCGCCGCCCTGCGCACCCGCCACCCGTCCACCAAGTTGTCCCCCGCGCAGCTTCGCACGCTGCTCAACCGCACCGCCGAGGACCGCAGCACGGTCGGTTTCGACCACGACTACGGCTACGGCATCGTCAACCCCGCAGGCGTCCTGGCCGCGCTCCGCTCGCACCGCACCCGGGCCGCCTGAACGCGGCGGCGCCGCGTACCCGTGGTGGTCACGCCCGTCGACGGTCAAGACCAGGGCAACCAGGTGAGCAACCGGCAGCGCGAGCCGCTCAACCTCGACACC
>NZ_JBEXYK010000131.1:0-4845 GCF_040630865.1 Nonomuraea sp. NPDC005730 | reverse complement strand
GAAGATCTGCCCGGCATGACCCACCGGCACCGGATCCAGACGATCATCCAGCACATGCACCTCGACACCCGGAACCGGCGACCCGATCGGCACCGGCCCGATGTGCGGATCGTCCGGCGTCACCTCGTGGACGCAGCAGCCCACCACGGTCTCCGTAGGGCCGTACTCGTTGACGATCCGCAGCTCCGCGTCGCCCTCCCTCCATGCCTCGACGGACTCGTACGTCAGCTGCTCCCCGCCCATGACCAGGACGCGGGCGGCACCGGCCAGTTCGCCGACCTGAGCCGTCCGGTTGATCGCGGTCAGTGTGGACGGCGTCAGTTTGAGCAGGCTGAGCCGCGGCCGGCCCCTGAGCACCTCGATGAGCGGATCCACCCGGCCCAGCCCGCAGCTCCCGGACAGGAGCGTGACGGGCTGGCCGGCCACGAGCGGCACGAGCAGGCTGGTCACCGTCAGGTCGAACGTCACCGGGGAGTCGGCGACCGCCCCGCTGAGCCCGTCGGTCACATAGCGTCCCGCGGCGAAGGTGACGTAGTTCGTCAGACCCGCGTGGGTCACCATCACGCCCTTCGGCCGGCCGGTGCTCCCGCTGGTGTACATCACGTACGCCAGGGCGGCCGGATGCGGTGGGGCGCACTCGGGCGCGGTCGCCTCTCGTATCTCCCCGACGTCGAGCGTGATCCCCTGGTGGCCCGGGACGGGGGCGCCATCGGTGACGCAGATGCCCGGCCGCGCGTCACCGATCACGTACGCGGTGCGATCGGCCGGGTGCGCGGGGTCGAGCAGGACGTAGGCGGCGCCGGCCCGCAGGATGCCGAGCATCGCCATGACCAGGTCGGCGGTCCGCGGCAGATACACGCCGACCAGATCACCCGGGCCGGCACCCCTGTCGAGGAGGGCGGCGGCCACGGCGCGGATCCCGTCGGCGAGCCGGCCGAACGTGGTCGCCGGTCCGCCTGGCGACAGGATCGCGGGCTCGTCCGGGCACCGGTTCGCGCGGTCGAGGACGAGGTCCGCGATCGTTCCCGTGGGGAGGCCGGTGACCGGGGGGTTGAACGCCGCCCGCTGCTCCCGCGCGCGTTCCGACATCAGGTCGAGGCGTCCCAGCGGGGTCGTCGGCCTGGCCAGTGCGTCGCTCACGGCCTGACGGAACTGGTCGGCGATCTCGGCCGCCGGCGCCCGGTCGATCGCATGGTGGTCGGCGGTGATCCGCATCGCCACTCGGTCACCCGTCCGGACCGCGGACAGCCGGAGCGCGTGCGGCTCGCCCGCGTCGACGAGGCCGTCCACCTGCCAGGGGGGTGGCACCGTCACCATGCTGAAGGCGTACGGCCACGGCCGGTCCCCGAAGTCCAGCGCCGCGTGTTGCGCGCGGAGCGCCTCCCAGTCGGCGTCGATCACTCGTACGTCGTCCGCCGAGGTGCGCGTCCCGTCGTACGGGGTGAGGAGCGGGAGGTAGCGGGCCAGCGGCCCGGCCGCCGCCGCCAGGCCGGCCTGGTCGCGGCCGTCCACCGCGACGGCCACGGGAACCGTGCATCCCGCCATGCGGCTCAGCACGGTACGCCAGCAGGACAGCAGGAGCGCCGCCGTCTCGGGCCCCTGCCACTCCATGTCCGGCAGGTCGATCACGGCGAGCGCGCGGACGGCGGCTTCGCGTACCGCCAGCCGCGACGCGGCGGTGGCCAGCAGCGGCCCGGTCACGCCGAGCACCGAGTCGGCGGCGGACCGCCCCTCCTCGTCCAGCACCTCGTGCAGCCACTGCGCGAGATCGGCGTACTGCGGCCGCTCGCCCGTCAGGTCCAGCTCGGACAGGACGAGGAGCAGGGTCGGCTCGTCCGCGCACCAGGTGGGGGCGGACAGGAAGAGGAACTCCGAGGTGCGCGCGGCGACGAACCCGCCGTGCTCCACCGCCATGGCCATCTCGCTCCTGGACAGCGCGTCGCGGTCGCCGTCGGGGAGCACCCTGAGCACCTGGTCGGGAACCGTCCCGATGATCTGTGCCGACTCGGCCATCCCCGGCAGCGCCCGCAGGGCGGTGCGGAGGATCTCGTGCCTGGCCACGACGTCGCGCAAGGCTCCGCTCAGCCGCGCGGTGCCGAGCCCGGCGGGCAGCCGGGCGCGGAGGTGCACCACTGGCGGCTCACCCGCGAAGCGGCGGGCGTGGGACAGCGAACGCTCCTGCATCGGAGACGATCGAAACGCGTGAACCGCCGCTTCCTCAGACATCCACCGATTCCTTCACCAGCTGATCCGCACTGAAAGGCTGAGCCATGGTCACCAGCAGCCGCCGGGAGCCGGTGTACGGCACGCGGCCATGGGCGACCAGCATGTTGTCCACGATCAGGACGTCCCCGCGTTCCCACGTGAACGCGAGCGCCTCGGCCTCGTACGCGGCCCGCAGTTCCGCCAGCACGTCGGGTTCGAGGTCGGAGCCGTCGCCGTAGTAGGTGTTGTTCGGCAGGCCGTCCTTGCCGTACTCGGACAGCAGGGCGTCGGCGACGGCGGCCGGCAGGGACGAGACGTGGAACAGCACCGCGTGGTTGAACCAGGTGAGCTCACCCGTGCGCGGATGCCGGACGATGGCAGGCCCGACTCTGCTCAGGTGTAACCGGTCGCCATGCCAGCGGTAGGCGTAACCGGCGGCCTGGCACGCCTGCTCCGCCTGGGCCCGGTCGTCGGTCTGGAAGACGGCCCGCCAATCCAGTCCGAGGCCGCCTCCGAGGTTGCGCACGTAGCGCACGCCGCGTTCGGCGAACCTGGCGCGCACCTCCCGGCCGAGCCTGGCGAGCACTCTGCGGCAGTCGGCGATGGGCGTCTGACCGCCGGTGGCCGCCGGTGTGAGGCTCCAGAAGATCAGCCGCAGCGGCCAGGTGTGCGCGTAGGAGTTCTCGCAGTGCAGGGGGATGTGCTCGCTCGCCGGATACTCGGTCGAGGTGTAGACGCGGTCGTGGACCGCTGTTCTGGGCGTCGACCGTTCACGGTATTCCAGCGGCTCGCCCGCCGCGACGGACACCAGGTCCTGGAACCGCTCGGCGGATGACAGGTCGAAGCCGCGGAAGAGCACGGCGCCGTGCTCGTCGAGCCAGCCGTCGAGCCGCTGCCGGTTCGCCGCGGCCCATCCGGTGAGGCTCACCCCCGGCGTGCTCGGCCGGACGAGCGGGAGCCTCCCGTCGCAGCCCGGTACGGTGGACAGGTCGATCGGGTCGCCGTCGGGCAGTGCGCGGCGCCGGTGATCGGAGAATCTCTGCGTCATCCCGTCTCCTACGAATGGGTGCTGAAGATCGGCTTTCGCCGGGTCGCACCGGGGTCGGCGCGGACCACTGCCGCTCTTTGCCGGTCGAGCCTGTGCGCCTCGGCGACCAGCTCGTCCACACGGGCGTCGGGTCGTTCCATGATCTGGTCGAGGATCGTCCGGTAGGCGCGGATCAACCTGCGGATCTCACCGGCGCGGTACAGGTCGGTGCTGTACTCCCATTCCAGGACGTAACCGCCCTCCCGCCCGTCGATGGGATCGGCGGGCTCCCTGATGCCGGTCACGTTCAGATCGAACTTGGCCGACTCCCCCGCGAGGTACTCCACGCGGCCGGCCAGGCCGGGGAACTCCAGCGTCGGCAGCGGGGTGTCGTGGAAGGCGAAGGAGACCTGGAAGAGCGGGTTGGCACGCACGTCCCTGGCCGGCGCCAGCTCCCTGACCAGGAGCTCGAACGGGTACTCGGCGTGGTCGAAGGCGCCGAGCACCGTTTCCCTGGCCCGGCCGAGCAGGTCTGTGAAGGACGGGTTCCCGCCGACGTCGAGCCTGAGCACCAGCGGGTTGACCATCATGCCGAGTACGGGCTCCAGCTCCCGGAGCGGCCGGTTGGCCGAGCTGGATCCGATCACGACGTCGTCGGTCGCGCCGAACGCCCGGCAGGTGACGGCGAACACCGTGTACAGGGTCACGAAGAGGGTGGTCTCGTGCTCCCTGCCGAGGCTGGTGAGACGCTCGCACACGTCCGGCGCCAGACGCAGCCGCTCGACCGCGCCGCGTACGCTCGGTTCCGCCGCTCTCGACCGCTCTCCCAGCAGGTTCAGTGCCGGCAGCGCTCCGCCGCTGAGCTGCTCGCGCCAGTAGGCGAGCTGGTGGGCGAGATGACCGTGCTCGACGAGCTGCCGCTGCCACAGGGTGAAGTCCCCGTAATGGACCTCCAGTGGCGGCAGGTCATGCGGTCGTCCCTCGCTGAACGCCCGGTAGATGGCCTTGAGCTCGGCCAGGAACAAACCGATGGACCAGCCGTCGTGCACGAAGTGGTGCTCGACCTGGAGGAGCACGTACTCGTCGTCGGTGAGTCTGGCCAGCCGCCAGCGGAACAGCGCTTCCCTGTCCACCTCGAACGGGACGTTGAACTCGGCCAGCAGGTCGTCCAGCCGCTGCTGCCGCCGCTGCGGGTCGAGGGCGCGCAGGTCGAGGACGGGCAGCTCGACCGTCCACGGGCGGCCGACCCGCTGCAGCGGCCTGCCGCCTTCGACGTGGAACGACGAGTACGCGATCTCGTGCCTGGCGATGATCTCGGTGAGCGCCCTGGCGAGCGTGCGCGGGTCGAGGTCGCCGCGCCAGCGCACCGCCAGCGACACGTTGTAGGCGACGGAGTGGGGCGACAGCTCGCTCAGGAACCAGATCATCTCCTGCGAGTACGACAGCGGCAGGTCGAGCTCGCCCCGTTCCCTGGGGCGCACCGCGGGGATCGGGTGTGCCGTGGAGGCGTCGTGCCGGTCGATCGCGTGGGCGAGGGCGGTGATGGTGGGAGTGTCGAAGATCTGCCGTAACGGAAGATGAACACCGAAAGCCTGCCTGATCTCAGCAGTGGC
>NZ_JBEXYK010000130.1:0-5382 GCF_040630865.1 Nonomuraea sp. NPDC005730 | reverse complement strand
GCCCGGGACGCTCGCACCGGCGGTCGGTCCCGCCGGTGAACCGGAAGTCCTGGTACGCGCCGCACCTGCGCACGTGTGCTCATCACGGACGACGGCGTCGGCGCGGCGGCAGCCGGCCAGGAACGCCTCCTGACCGCGGTGGACGGCCGCGCTGTCCCGGCGACGACGGCCGGTGAACCCGGCGTCCGCACAGACTTCATGAACGGCCCGCCGCCGCCCGCCGCCGCCCGCACCGCCCGGCGGTCGGCGGTCGGCGGTGTGCGCAGAGGCTCCAGCCGCTCCGGCGACCGCTGCGTGGCCGGAGCGAGCACGCGCATGGGCGCCGCCGCCGCGCGACCGGGCGAGCGGCTGACGAGCGACCGGGCACGCGGCCGCCGATCAGCAGGGCGATCGGCCGGCGAGCGCATATGCCGCAAATCTGGACCTACATCCCAGAACCCCCGCTGAAGTGGCCCTTTCCGGGCACCCGGAGATCATCAGCCTGCGCCGAACCCGGTATTCGGACACGCGACGGCGGGGTAGGGCAAGGAATGCCAAGCCGTAGCCCCGGGAAGCCCCATCCGCTCCTCGGAGAGCGAAAGGGAGCACCATGCCGCTGGAAACGGCCCGTCAGGAACACCTCACGCGTCCGGTGACGCCGATCGGGAGCCTGGAGCGGGGCATCGACATCCTCCTCGCGCTGAGCGCCGCGCCCCGGCCGGTCAGCCTGGCCCAGCTCAGCCGGAGCACGGGCCTGCCCAAGTCCACGGCCCACCGGATCCTGGGCGTGTTGTGCGCGCGCGAGCTGGCCCGGCGGGTGGGCACCGGCTACCTGCCGGGCCGGCAGCTGGAGACGATGGCCGGCATCGCCCGCAGCCGGATCCCCGGGTCGCGGCGGGTGGTGCTGCCGTACCTGCTCTGCCTGCAGGAGACCACCCGCCAGACGGTCAACCTGGCCGTGCCCGCCGGCCTGGAGGCCCGCTACGTCGAGCGCCTGTACGGCCACGACCGCGTCCGGTCCCGCTCCGACGGCACCGACCTCGCGCCGCTGCACTGCACGGCGACCGGCAAGGCGCTGCTGGCCTTCGACACCGGGCTGCGCGAGGAGGTGCTCGGGCAGGGCGGCTTCGAGCGGCTGACCAGCCGCACGATCACCGGCGTGGCCACGCTGGAGCGGGAGCTGGCCCAGGTCCGCCGGTACGGCGTGGCCTACGCCCAGGAGGAGTACACCGAGGGCGTGTCGTGCGTGGCCGCGCCGGTGTTCGGGCCGGGCGGCGGCGTGTGCATGTCGGTGGGAGTGGCGGCGCCGGGCCCGTCCGCGCCGCTGGCCCGGCTGGGCCTCACCGTACGCGGCGCGGCGCAGGCGATCTCGGCCGCGCTGGTGGTGGCCTGAGGTGTTCCGGCTCCTGGAACGCTCCACAGGACGCGGCCCGAAAACGTTCCGCACAGCGAGACCCCCGCTTGCGCGCCCGGCGGACGGGCGATCGCATGACCCCATGAACTTCCTTCCCGTCCCGGCCACCGAGGAGGCGTCCGCGGCGCGGCGAGCTCTGGCCCGGACGCCCCCCGGCACGCGGGTGCCGGCCGGAGACGGGAAGGCACGAACGCCCCCGGGCACGCAGGCGCCGACCGGGAACGCGGAGGCACGAACGCCCCCGGGCACGCGGACGCCGGCCGGGCACAGGGAGGCCACGCGTGCCTAGAGGCCTGCACAGGGCCACCGTGCTGGAGAGCCTGCGCCTGGCCGGCGCCCTCCTGCCGCAGGGCACGCCGCACGTGACTGCCGGGCTGGACCTGCTGCGCTCCCGCGCTCTGCTGACCGGCCTGCACGTGCGGTACGGCGGCCGTCCCGTGCTCGTCCGGGGCCCGCGCCGCACGGCGCTGGTGGTGCTGTCCCAGCGGGACGCCGAACGCGTGTTGTCGGAGCCCGCCTTCGTCCCCACCGTGCGCGAACGGGCCGCCGGCCTGCCCTACGACGTGCTGCGGCCGGCGTTCGCGGAGGTGGCCCGGCGGGAGGCGGCGGCGCTGACGGACGGCGTGATCGACTACGCCCGGCTGGAGTCGTGCTGGCAGCGGGTGGCGCGGCGATGCGTCTACGGCGCGGGCGCGGCCGGCGACGAGGAACTGAGCGCGCTGCTCGCCCAGGTCAGACGGGCGGGCAGGGGCCGGGCCAGACGCCGCCAGGAGATCCTCTCCGGCCGCTACGACGCCCGGATCCTCGACCACCTGCGCCGCGCCGAGCCCGGCACCCTCGCCGGTCTGCTCGCCGAGACCAGCGGCCCGGAGGCACGCGGCCTGCGGCAGGCGGCGTTCTGGCTGCTCGGCTTCAGCGTGACCGCCGCCAGCCTCATGCGCACCCTCGCGCTGCTGGCCGCCTACCCCGTCCAGCGCAAATGCGCCCGCGCCGACCCCGACTACCTGCGCGCCTGCCTGCGTGAGGGCCTGCGCCTGTGGCCGCCGGTCCCGGCCCTGTCCCGCCTCACCACCGAGGAGACCGACTGGTACGGCGTCCCGGTGCCCGCCGGCACCCACGTGATCCTCCCGTTCGCCCCCCACCAGCGCAGCCCCCGCCTGCACTACGCCGACTCCTTCGCCCCAGAGATCTGGCTCGACGGCACCGCCGCCGGCGAATGGTGGGCCCTGCCGCGCTGCGACGGCGTGCACCTGATGCTCGGCGTCGGCACGGCCTTCCTGGGCGGGATCCTGGCCTCGGCCCGTCCCAAGGCGTCCGGCCGCCCGCTGTCGCCGCGCCGCCCGCTGCCCCAGACGCTCAACGCCGCCCGCCTGCGGGTGACGATGCGCCCGCTGAAGCGGCGTCCAGGCCAGAGCTGACCGGGCTTCGTCGCCACCGGGCCGCGGCTTCTCCGTTAGAGTCTGGGGTGGAAAAAGGCGTACCGGCGGAAGAAACGGTTCGGTTTGCGACGGGATGACGACGGCGAGAGGACGGCGACCGTGGGGCGCTCGGCAGGCACTCCGCTGAAGCCTGAGGATCCGCCGGCGATCGGCCCCTACGAGCTGCTGAGCCGTCTCGGCTCGGGCGGCATGGGCACCGTCTACCTCGCCAGGGGCGCCGACGGCGTCAAGGTGGCGCTCAAGGCCATCAGGCGTGACTTCACGGCCGACCCGGTCTACCGGGCACGTTTCCACGAAGAGGTGTCCAACGCGCGCAAGGTGGCCTCGTTCTGCACCGCGCGGGTGCTCGACCACGGCGAGGACCGCGGGGTGCTCTACCTGGTCACCGAGTACATCGACGGCATCTCGCTGGAAGACCAGCTGATCGAGCACGGCGCGCTGCCGCCGTCGGTGCTGCACTCGGCGGCCGTGGGCGTGGCGGCGGCGCTGACCGCCATCCACGCCGCGGGGCTCGTCCACCGCGACCTCAAGCCGGCCAACGTCATGCTGACGCTGGCCGGGCCGCGGGTGATCGACTTCGGCCTGGCGCGCTCCACGCACGTCGGCTCCCGGCACACGAACGCCGGCATGGTGATGGGCACGCCCGGATGGATCGCTCCCGAGCAGGTCTTCGAGGGGCACACCAGCCCGGCCGGCGACGTGTTCGCCTGGGGCTCGCTGATCGCGTACGCGGGGCTCGGCGGGCACCCGTTCGGCGAAGGTGACGCGTACGTGATGGCGGCGCGGGCCCGTACCGCACCGCCGGACCTGCGCGGCCTGCCCGCCCCCCTGGACCGGCTGGTCGCCGCGGCCATCCACCCCGACCCCGCGCGCCGGCCCGCGGCCAAGCAGCTCCTGCTGGAACTGGTGGGCGCGGCCGACGAGCCCGCGGCCCAGCTGGCAGCCACCGAACACCTGACGAACGCATGGGACGCCTCGGAGTTCCGCCCCCTCGGCCACACCCCCCCACCCGCCGAACGCACCGGCCCCCCGCACCCGCCCCCACCCGCCGAACGCACGGGCCCTCCGCCCCTGCCCTCACCTGCGGAACACACGGGCTCCCCGCACCTGCTTCCCCCTGCGGAGCGCACAGGGCCCCGCCCTCCGATGCCCTCCCCGTCGGGCTCTCGCCCCCCGATGCCCCCGTCCGCCGACCGGACGGGGTCCCGCTCCCCCATGCCACCCGCGGCTGAACGCACGGGATCCCCCGTTCCGAGGCCACCTGCGGCTGAACGCACGGGATCCCACCCTCCGACGCCCCCCGCAGCCGAACGCACGGGGGCGGGCTCCGCGATGCCGCCTTCCGCCGAGCGCACGGGCCCGCGTCCGCCGCACGTTCCCTCCCCGGCCGAACGCACCGGTCCGCGCCCACCCATGCCCACCCCGGCAGACCACCCCGGCCCAGGCACACCGCAGACCCCGTCCGCGATCGACCCCGCAGCACCCCACGCCGCCCAGATGCCCCCCGCAACCGAGCACACCGGCATGCGCCCACCGCCCATGCCCTCCCCAGCCGAACGCACCGGCCCCCGCCCGCCCATGCCTGCCGCCGCAGAGCACATGGACCAGCGGCCACACATGCCCTCCGGCCCGGAGCACATGGGACACCGGCCCCCGATGCCTTCGGGCATGGAGCACCCCGGGCAGCAGTCCCCCATGCCGTCGCCCGCCGAGCGCACCGGACCGCGTCCGCCGCAGATGCCCTCCCCGGCCGAACGCACCGGCCCCCGGCCGCCCATGCCCGCCCCCACGGAGCACCCGGGACCTCGCGCGCCCCAGATGCCGCCCCCCGTGGACCGGACCGGGAACATCCCGCTCCCCCACCACCAGGCCACCGGCCAGGGACCGCTACCGCCGCACACCACAGGCCAGGGACCGCTGTCCGGGTACGCGCCACCACGCCGCAAGCGCGGCGTGTTCACCGGCTGCATGACCGCGCTGGTGATCGTGATCGTTCTGTTCGTGGTGGTCGTGGCCACCCTGGCCTGGATCTTCCGCTCCCCCGCCATAGGCGAGGAAGGCCCGGTACAGGACGGAAAGCTGAAGTTCGCGGTCACCGGTACAAAGTGCCCCCAACCCGCGAAGTCCGCCTCCCGTCGCACCTGCCAGGTCACGGTGAGGGTGAACAACGTCGGCCCCGACGCCCGAGTCCTCTACCCCGGCCAGCAGAAGCTGATCGACGAGGAGGAGGCCCTGCACGGCGGCAGCAAGCTCCTGGACAAGAGTGGCACCGAGATCACCCCGGTCCGCATCGCCCCCGGCCAGTCCTTCACCGGCACGCTGGTGTTCGACCTACCGAAAGGCGCTGAGCCGGCGGGCCTCGAAGTGCACGACTCAGGCCTGAGCGCCGGAGCCCGAGTAGCCCTGGGCTAACCAACGACGCAGACCTGAGCACCGAAGCCGCCCGGACTAACCCCAATGCCGGTTAGTTAGGGCTGGGGCTGGATCGTCTAGCCCTGCGGTGATCAAGACATGAGAACGGAGATCCGGTAGAACGGGTGATCTTCCCAA
>NZ_JBEXYK010000129.1:0-5407 GCF_040630865.1 Nonomuraea sp. NPDC005730 | reverse complement strand
GGTGCTCGTGGTTGCAACTGCGCTGGGTCAAGGACGGCGGCGGCGCCGGGCACAATCGGCGTCGTCGGCTACGACCGCAACGGCAACTCCGCGCCCATCGAGCCGGACGACCTCACGCTCGACTACGACCGGAACCTGTTCGAGGTCACCCCGGCCGAGCACGGCTACTTCACCGTCAAGGCCCGGCAGGCCACCGGCTCCGGGCTGATCACCGCCAAGGTCGGCAAGATCACCACGGCCGTGCCGGTGACGGTCGGCTTCGAGTCCAAGCCGGTCGCCGACTTCGAGGACGCGGCCAAGTGGACCTTCGCCGCCGCCCGCGCCACCGGCTCGCTGTCGGCCGCGCCGGGCCAGAGCGGGGGCGGGCTCAAGCTGTCCTACGACTTCACCACCTCGACCGCCACCCGGGCCGCGTACGCCAGTCCGCCGCAGCAGATCGTGGTGGACGGGCAGCCGCAGGCGTTCGGGCTGTGGATCAACTCCACCGGCAAGGGGGAGTGGCCCAGCCTGGAGTTCTACGACGCGCTCGGCCAGTCGCAGATCCTGCGCGGGCCGTACCTGACGTGGACCGGCTGGCAGTACGTCGAGTTCCCGGTGCCCGCCGGGGTCAACTACCCGCTCAAGCTCCGGCGCTTCTACGTGGCCGAGACCAGGGCCGACGCCAAGTACGGCAACGACATCCTGATCGACGGCCTGGTGGCCAAGGTGCCGCCGTCGATCACCGCGCCCGCCGTGCCCAGGGTCGCCGACCCCGTGGTCAAGGCGGACGTGGCCAAGGCGCCCTGGCGGTTCGCGGTCATGTCGGACGCCCAGTTCGTGGCCAAGAACCCCGACAGCGACATCGTCAGGAACGCCCGCCGTACGCTCAAGGAGATCAAGGCCGCCAAGCCCGACTTCCTGCTGATCAACGGCGACCTGGTGGACGAGGCGTCGCCGGAGGACTTCGCGCTGGCGAAGAAGATCCTCGACGAGGAGCTGGGAGGAGAGCTGAAATATCACTACATCCCCGGCAACCATGAGGTCATGGGCGGCAAGATCGACAACTTCAAGGCCGTCTTCGGCGACACCTACGGCACGTTCGACCACAAGGGCACCCGCTTCGTCACCCTGGACACCTCCCGCCTGAACCTGCGCGGCGGCGGCTACGACCAGGTCGCGATGCTCCGCGCCGAGCTGGACAAGGCGGCGAAGGACGCCTCCGTCGGGTCGGTCGCCGTGCTGTTCCACGTGCCGCCGCGCGACCCCACGCCGGGCAAGGGCAGCCAGCTCGGCGACCGGAAGGAGGCCGCGCTGGTCGAAGGCTGGCTGGCCGGCTTCCAGCGCGACACCGGCAAGGGCGCGGCCTTCATCGGCGGGCACGTGGGCACGTTCAACGCCTCGCGCGTGGACGCGGTGCCGTACTTCATCAACGGCAACTCCGGCAAGAACCCGGCCACCGCCCCCGAGGACGGCGGCTTCACCGGCTGGTCGCTGTGGGGCGTGGACCCCGTGACGCCCGCCGAGGCCGAGCACGTACGGCGCAACTGGTTCACCGACGCGCCCGGCTGGATCGGCACGCAGGTGCGGCCGCACGTGGACGAGCTGACGCTGACCGCGCCCGCGACCGTCGCCGTCGGCGCGCCCGCGCCGGTCACGGCGGCGATCCGGCAGGACGACCGGGCCGTCCCGGCCGCCTACCCGGTCTCGGTCACCTGGTCCGGCTCGCCCAACCTGCACGTCGGCACCCGCCAGACGGCCAAGCCGTGGCACGTGGCGGTGCTCGACCCGGGCACGGGCACGATCACGGCCCTGCGGGCGGGACAGGTGACGGTCGCGGTCACCGTCAGCGGGGTCACCCGCCAGGCGGCCGTGGCGCTCACCGCCAAGGCCGCCGCCTGAGGCCCCCGGCCGGGGAGGAATCACCCTCCCCGACCGAAACACCCCAGATACCGAAATATCGGGATGAAGTGTTAAGAATCTAGACAGCCATGGGATTCCCCCTCCTTCCTCCGGATAGCACTCCTGACGTGCGGGGACCTGTCCCCGCAGGCGCGGGACCGGGGGAAGGACTGGGGGCTCGTCGGTGAACGCATGGACCTTCGAGGGACAACCCGGCGCGCTGGGCGACACGGTCACGCTCGTGGAGGGCGGCTCGTTCTGCGTGTGCCAGCACGGCGGCGACATCGTCCCCGGCGGCGCGCAGGGCGTCTACCACGCCGACACCCGCCTGCTGTCCCGCTGGATGCTGCGCGTGGACGACCATCCCGTCGAGCCGCTGCAGGTCATCATGGGCGAGCCGTACCACGCCACCTTCCTCGGCAAGGCCCGGCCGCGTCCCGGATGGGCCGAGAGCACGCTGCTCGTGGTGCGCGACCGCTACGTCGGCGGCGGGCTGCGCGAGGACCTCACGCTGCGCAACATGTCCGAGGAGGCCGCGGGCTGCGTCGTGTGCGTGCAGGTCGGCGCCGACCTGGCCGACCTGTTCGAGGTGAAGTCCGAACGGAGCTGGCCCGCCGAGGACGTCGAGATGAACCCCGGCGAGCGCGGCATCGAGGTCTACTCGCCCAGCCGGGCCCGCGGCGCCAGGATCGCCGTCGAACCGGCGGGCACGCCGGTCGTCACCGCGCCGGGCCTGCTCACCTTCGACGTCGTGGTGCCCGCCCGCGGCGAATGGCGCGCCACCGTGCTCGTGACGCCGGTCCACGAGGGCGAGGAGTCCTCGGCCCGCTTCCCGGTCGCCCATCCCACCCACCACGCCGAGCCGGCCCGCCGCCTGGCCGAGTGGACCGCCAGCACCCCCGTCCTGGAGAGCACGAACGCCGCTCTCGTCGAGGCCCTGGCCCGCTCCCGCGAGGACCTGGGCAGCCTGCGCCTGTTCGACCGCGACCATCCCGACGAGCCGCCCGCGATCGCCGCCGGCGCGCCCTGGTTCATGACGCTGTTCGGCCGCGACTCGCTGCTGACCTCCTGGATGGCGCTGCCGCTGGACCAGACGCTCGCCCTCGGCACCCTGCGCAGGCTGGCCCGGCTCCAGGGCGCCAAGGTCGACGCGCTGTCCGAGGAGGAGCCCGGCAAGATCATGCACGAGCTGCGCTTCGGCGTCCAGGACGGCTCCTCGCCGTACGGCGGGCGGGCCTACTACGGCTCGGTGGACGCCACCCCGCTGTTCGTCATGCTGCTCGGCGAGGTGCGCCGCTGGGGCGTGCACCGCGAGGCGGTCGAGGAACTGCTGCCGCACGCCGACGCCGCCCTGGCCTGGATCGAGGAGTACGCCAGCCGCGACGGCTTCGTCTGGTACCAGCGCAAGACCGACCGCGGCCTGGTCAACCAGGGCTGGAAGGACTCCTTCGACGGCGTCAACTTCGCCGACGGCACCATCGCCCGCCCGCCGATCGCCCTGGCCGAGGTACAGGGCTACGTCTACGCCGCCTACCTCGCCCGCGCCCACTTCGCCTGCCAGCAGGGCGACGAGGCCGCCGAACGGCGCTACGTGCAGCGGGCGCGGGCGATCAGGGAGGCGTTCAACGAACGGTTCTGGCTGCCCGGCCCCGGCTACTACGCCATGGGCCTGGACGGGCGCGGCCGGCCCATCGACGGCCTCGGCTCCAACATGGGCCACTGCCTGTGGGCCGGCATCGCCGACGAGGACAAGGCCCAGCAGGTGGCCCGCCACCTGCTCTCGCCCGAGATGTTCACCGGGTTCGGGGTGCGCACGCTGGCCTCGTCCATGGGGGCCTACAACCCGATGAGCTACCACAACGGCTCGGTGTGGCCGCACGACAGCGCGATCATCGCCGCCGGGCTGATGCGCTACGGCCACGTCGAGGAGGCCCAGCGCATCGCCGTCGGGCTGCTGGAGGCCGCGCACTCCTTCGGGGGGCGGCTGCCGGAGCTGTTCTGCGGGTTCGGCAAGGAGGAGTACGGGCGGCCGGTGCCGTACCCGACGTCGTGCTCGCCGCAGGCGTGGGCCGCCGCCGCGCCCATCCAGCTCCTGCGCACGTTGCTGCGGCTGGACCCGTGGGTGCCGTACGGGAAGTTGTGGCTGGTCCCGGCGCTGCCCGAGGGGTTCGGGGAGGTGACGATCAAGGGCATGCCGGTGGGCGACTCCAGGGTCGGCATCCGCGTCAGGGGCGAGGACGGCACGCCGCTGGTGTCCGGCCTGCCCGACGGCGTCGAGCTGGTCACCGAACCGCGCTGCCCGATCAGCGGCGCCTGCCGCTCCGGCCCGGCCCGCAGGGCGCACGGCCTGCCGGCGCTGTGACGACCGGACCGACAAGGGAGGTGCTGGGATGACGACGGAAGCCGAGGACGACTGGGAAGGCGCGCTGCGCATCGTGATGGTCGCTCCGCCCTGGGAGGAGGTTCCGCCGCGGGCCTACGGCGGGATCGAGCAGATGCTCGCCGACCTGATCACGGGCCTGTCCGCCCGCGGCCACGAGGTGACGCTGATCGGCGCGGGCAGCACGGGTCTCCCGGCCAAGTTCCTGGTCACCTACCCCGAGGCGCCCTCGGAGCGGATCGGCGAGGGGCTGCCCGAGGTGCTGCACGCCGCCCAGGCCTGGCGGGCGCTGGAAGGGCTGCCCGCCGACATCGTGCACGACCATTCGCTGGCCGGGCCGCTCACCGCCCTCGGCCGGGCGACCCCGACCGTGGTCACCTGCCACGGTGCTGCCGGCGGCGAGCTGGGCGAGGTGTACCGGGCGCTCGGCGAGCACGTCAACCTGATCGCGGTCTCCGACGCCCAGCGCGCCGACGCCCCCGACCTCAACTGGATCGCCACCGTGCACAACGCGCTCGACACCGCCTCCTTCCCCTTCCGGGAGCACAAGGAGGACTGGGTGCTGTGGCTGGGCCGCTTCAGCCACAGCAAGGGCACGCACCTGGCCATCGACGCCGCCCGCGCCGCGGGCCGCCGCATCGTGCTGGCCGGCAAGCTCACCGAGCCGTGCGAGCACGTCTACTTCGACGAGCACGTACGGCCGCGGCTCGGCCCCGGCGTCACCTACCTGGGCGAGGCCGACGCCGGGCGCAAGCGCGAGCTGCTGGCCGCCGCCCGCTGCATGGTCTTCCCCATCCAGTGGGAGGAGCCGTTCGGCATGGTGGTGATCGAGGCCATGGCCTGCGGCACGCCCGTCGTCGCCATCGGCCGGGGAGCGGTGCCGGAGATCGTGGTGGACGGCGTGACGGGGTTCGTCCTGCGGGAGGCGGCCGAGCTGCCCGCGGCGATAGAGGCGGCCGGGCGGCTCGACCCGCGGGCCTGCCGCGCCCACGTCGAGCGGCACTTCGGCGTGGCGGCGATGGCCGCGGCCTACGAGGCGGTCTACCGCCGCATGCTGGCCGCCCCCCGCGCGGGGGGGGGGGGGGCGCCGCGCCCGCGGGGGGGGGCCCGGGGGGGGGGGGGCCCCCGGCGCGCCCCCCCCCCGCGCGC
>NZ_JBEXYK010000128.1:0-5554 GCF_040630865.1 Nonomuraea sp. NPDC005730 | reverse complement strand
GGGTTGTAATGTGTGGGCATAGCCGGATCGGGGGGGGGCCCGCCAGGGCCCCCCCCGCCCTGTCCCATGAGGCCCGCGCCCGCCACAGGGGCCGCGCTGTGTGACCTGTATCACCGGCGTGGCGGTGAACCCCGGGGCGCGAGGTGGGATCTCAGCAAGCGTGAACACAACGATGCGCACCCTCCTCGCCGGCGGCACCGCCGCCGCCGCGCTGCTGGCCTCCGGCGTCGCCGCCCACGCGGCCACCGCTGCCACCGCCGCCACCACCAGCACGGCGAGCAGTGCCACCGCGGCCTACCCGGCGTACAAGAAGCCCGCGATCTTCGGCACGAGCTTCCAGGCCGACCCCGGCCACGACTTCACCAAGGGCATCCACTCCCGCCGCAACGGCATCCTGCGCGGCTGGATCACCGACGTGCGCGACGGCGTCGCCGAGTACGAGCCCATCAAGTGGAAGCGGTCCAAGACCACCGAGGGCTACTTCGTCGGCCCGCCCGAGGGCGACGTGACGGCCTACGCCTCCCCGATCGCCAAGGACGTCGTCTTCCTGTCGGCCTACGGCTGCAAGCCGGTGATGGCGGCCATGACCGTCGACCGCCACACCGGCCTGGGCGCCAAGCGCTGCCCCACGTCCGTCCTGGTCAAGCGGCACGACAAGCAGCGGCAGCCGTCCCTCATCACGGTGCACCAGGGCAAGATCGTCAAGGTGCAGGAGATCTACACCCCGTGATCCCGGCTCCGCGCTTCGCGGGGGCGGGCGCGGACCTGGTAAAACCCACCCAGCAAATCTGGCAAATGGGACGTCCGCCGGAAAACACCTGTGAAGATCTCTCCCGATCGCCGATCCGTGGGCATAGTGTGAGGTGATGGATCGTCGCATCTTCGGGCTGGAGAACGAGTACGGCGTGACCTGCACGTTCAGGGGACAGCGCAGGCTGTCCCCCGACGAGGTCGCGCGCTACCTGTTCCGGCGGGTCGTGTCCTGGGGCCGATCGAGCAACGTCTTCCTCCGCAACGGCGCACGTCTCTACCTCGACGTGGGCAGCCATCCTGAGTACGCAACACCCGAGTGTGACAACGTCATCGAACTCGTCACCCACGACAAGGCGGGCGAGCGCATCCTTGAGGGCCTTCTCGTCGACGCCGAGAAACGCCTGCGCGAAGAGGGCATCGCGGGTGACATCTACCTGTTCAAGAACAACACCGACTCGGCCGGCAACTCCTACGGCTGCCACGAGAACTACCTGGTGGGCCGGCACGGCGAGTTCGGCCGCCTGGCCGACGTGCTGATCCCGTTCCTGGTGACCCGGCAGATCGTGTGCGGGGCGGGCAAGGTGCTCCAGACGCCGCGCGGCGCCGTCTACTGCGTCTCGCAGCGGGCCGAACACATCTGGGAGGGCGTCTCCAGCGCCACCACCCGGTCCCGGCCGATCATCAACACCCGCGACGAGCCGCACGCCGACGCCGAGCGCTTCCGCCGCCTGCACGTGATCGTCGGCGACTCCAACATGAGCGAGACCACGATGCTGCTCAAGGTCGGCGCGACCGACCTGGTGCTGCGCATGATCGAGGCCGGCACGGTGATGCGCGACCTGTCCCTGGAGAACCCGATCAGGGCCATCCGCGAGGTCTCCCACGACATGACCGGCCGCCGCCGGGTGCGCCTGGCCAACGGCCGGGAGGCCTCCAGCCTGGAGATCCAGCAGGAGTACCTGTCCAAGGCCCAGGACTTCGTCGACCGGCGCGGCGGCGACGCCATCACCCGCCGGGTGCTGGAGCTGTGGGAGCGCACGCTGCGCGCGGTCGAGACCGGCGACCTCGACCTGGTCTCGCGCGAGATCGACTGGGTGACCAAATACCAGCTGATCGAGCGCTACCGCAAGAAGTACGACCTGCCGCTGTCCTCGCCCAGGGTGGCCCAGCTCGACCTGGCCTACCACGACGTCCACCGCAAGCGCGGCCTGTTCTACCTGCTGCAGAAGCGCGGCTCGGTCGAGCGGGTGGCCTCCGACCTGAAGATCTTCGAGGCCAAGTCGGTGCCGCCGCAGACGACCAGGGCGCGCCTGCGCGGCGAGTTCATCCGCAAGGCGCAGGAGAAGCGGCGCGACTTCACCGTCGACTGGGTTCACCTGAAGCTGAACGACCAGGCCCAGCGCACGGTGCTGTGCAAGGACCCCTTCCGCAGCGTGGACGAACGCGTCGACAAGCTCATCGCGGGCATGTGAGGAAACGGCCGGGGTGTGGTGTTTACCTCGGCCCTACCTCGATGTCAGGTAGGGTGACGCGAATCTGACGTCTTTTTCGAGGGAAATCCATGCGCCGCGCTCTGGCCGTACTGGCAGCCGTGCCTTTGATCTTCTTCGCCGCCGCGTGCGGCGACACCGACGCCGGGGCGAACGGAGGCGCCACCACCAGCACCGACTCGGCCGGGCTCACGGTCACCGGGAACGTGGGCGTCAAACCCACGGTGACCTTCCCCGCCGGCTCGCCGGCGACGAAGTCCTCCTACAAGGTGATCCAGCCGGGCACCGGCCCCGAGGTCAAGACCGGCGACAAGCTGATCGTCAACCTGACCGTCTACAACTGGGACGGCAAGGGCAACGCGATCCAGGGCTCCTCCTACGACACCAAGCAGCCCGAGACCGTCCCGGTCAACGAGCAGCTTCCGCAGGTGCTGCGCGACGGCTTCACGAAGGTCAAGCACGGCGGCCGGCTGCTGGCCGTGCTGGCCAACGACTCGGCTCCGGCGGGGCAGGCCACGGCAGGCGCCGAGCCGACGAAGGTGTTCGTGCTCGACGTGGTCGGCGCCCGGCCCGCCGCGATGAAGGCGGCCACGGGCAAGGAGACCGGCCAGACCCTCAAGGGCGTCAAGGTGGTCAACCCGGGCGGGGACAAGGCCCCGACGCTGACCACCAAGACCGACGAGAAGCCGTCCAAGGAGCTGGTGGTCAAGACCATCATCGAGGGCACCGGCGCCAAGGTGCAGCCCACCCAGACGCTGACGGTCCACTACACGGGCAAGATCTGGGGCACCGACAGCCAGTTCGACTCCAGCTGGGAGCGCGGCGAGCCGGCCGAGTTCCCGCTCGCGAACGTGATCCAGGGCTGGCAGAAGGGCCTGGCCGGGGTGCCGGTCGGCAGCCGGGTCGTCATGAGCATCCCGCCGGACCTCGGCTACGGCGACCAGGCCCAGGACAAGATCCCCGCCAAGAGCACGCTGGTGTTCGTGGTCGACGTGCTGGCGGCCTCCTGACCGGGTGATCTCCTGACGGGCCGTCCGACGACGCGGTAGCATCTCGTGGCCCGGTGGCGTCTCGCCGCCGGGCCATTCCGTCGTGGGAGGGCAGATGCGCCGCCGTACGATCGTGCCGTCGCTGGCGTCGCTGCTCCTGCTGGCCGCCTGCACGGGCCCGACGGCCGGCGACCCCGCCTCCAGGGCGGGCGAACAGCTCGACCTGAAGGTGGGCGGCGCGTTCGGCGCCCGGCCCACGATCGTCTTCCCCGCCGGCCGGCCCGCCGCCGATCTCCAGGTCGACGAGCTGACCACGGGCGGCGGCGACCGGCTGGGCGACGACGACGTCGCGGTCGTCCAGTACACCGCGCACGTCTGGGACGGCCGCGACAACCGTCTGGTCGACTCCAGCTTCAACCGGGGCGCCCCGGCGGCCTTCCCGGTGGGTTCGCTGCTGCCGGGGCTCGGCAGGGCGCTGCGCGGCCGTACGGTGGGCAGCAGGGTGCTCGCGGCGGTCCCGCCCGATCAGGGCTTCGGCGCCGCCCCGCCGCGTGGCGTCGGCCCGGCCGACGACCTGGTCTACGTCGTGGACATCCTGGGCGCCCATCGCAAGGGCGCCTCGGTCGAGGCAGCCGGCGGGTCGCTGGGCGGCGTCCGCGTGACCGGGGGCGAGCGGCCGGGGTTGTCGATCCCGTCCGCGGTGCCGCCGCGCGCCTTCGCCGCCAAGGTGCTGCGGCGGGGGAGCGGCAGCCCGGCGCAGGCCGGGCAGCTCCTGGTCACCCAGTACGAGGGCGCGATCTGGGCCCGGCGCAAGGTCTTCGACGCCACCTGGTCGACCGGCCTGCCGAAGGCGTTCCGGATCGGCGACGGCACCGTGATCAAGGCGTGGGACAAGGCGCTGGTCGGGGTGCCGGTCGGCAGCCGGGTGCTGATGATCGTCCCGCCCGCCTACGGCTACGGCGAGCCGGGCCATCCCGCGTACGGGATCAAGGGCTCCGACACCCTCGTGTTCGTCGTGGACGTCCTGGCCGCCTACTGAGGCTCCGTAGACTCCGGCTGTGAGCAGTGACGACGACCTGCAGGCGCTCGGCCTGCTGCACGACCCCGTGCGCCGCAGCCTGTACGAGGCCGTGACGGCCGGCGGCGGCGACGTCGGCAGGGGCGAGGCCGCCGAGGCGGCCGGCGTGTCCCGGACGCTGGCCGGCCACCACCTCGACAAGCTCGTCGAGGCCGGGCTGCTGGAGAGCGGCTTTCGCCCCCAGGACAGGAAGGGCCCCGGCAGCGGCCGCCCGGCCAAGGTCTACCGCAGGGCCAAGGGCGAGCGCACGGTCAGCCTGCCCCCGCGCGACTACGCGACGCCCGCCTCGGTGCTGGCCGACGTGGTGGAGCTGCTCGGCGCCGAGGAGCAGGCCGAGCAGGCGGCCCGCCGGGCGGGTGCGCGCATCGGCAGGGGGCGCGACGGCGAGCCCGTCGACCGCGTGCTGCGCGAGCGCGGCTACGAGCCCTACGACGAGGGCGGCGCGCTGCGGCTCCGCAACTGCCCCTTCCACCTGCTGTCCCAGGAGCAGCCGCTGCTGGTGTGCTCGATGAACCTGGCGCTGTGCCAGGGGCTGCTGGAGGGCATGGGCGAGGACCCGGGCAGGGCGCGGCTGGATCCGAGGCCGGGGGAGTGCTGCGTCTCGCTTTCTAAAACAAATGAAGATTGACATAGAAGCCGCGAGAGTGATGTGCTGAGCCCCATGCATCTGGCCCAGCTCAACGTCGCGCACCTGCGCGCGCCCATCGACGCCCCCGAACTCGCCGAGTTCGTCGCCCTGCTCGAACCCGTCAACGCCGTCGCCGACGAGGCCCCCGGCTTCGTGTGGCGGATGAAGGAGAGCGAGAGCGACCCCACCGCCACCGTGGTGCACGGCTACGGCGACCACCTGCTGATCAACTTCTCGGTGTGGGAGTCGCTGGAGACCCTGTGGGACTTCACCTACCGCAGCGTCCATCTGGGCGTGCTGCGCCGGCGCAGGGAATGGTTCCTGCGCGTGGCCGAGCCGTACATGGTCATGTGGTGGGTGCCCGAGGGGCACATCCCCTCGCTGGCCGAGGGCATGCGGCGGCTGGAACGCCTCAGGACCGAGGGGCCGAGCCCCGAGGCGTTCACGTACAAGGACTCCTACGCCAGCAGCGAGGCCGCCAGCCTGCCCGCCGCCGCCGAGGTCAGGAAGTAGGGCAGGTCCTCCTCCAGGCCCCTGCCCATGGTGGACAGCTTCACGGGCGCGGCGCGCAGCGCCTCGTGCAGGCCGTCCACCGGCACCGGCACCAGCCGGTGCC
>NZ_JBEXYK010000127.1:0-6103 GCF_040630865.1 Nonomuraea sp. NPDC005730 | reverse complement strand
CCACCGACCTTCAACTGCATCTCCTGGACCTTCTCGACATCGATCCACGAGACATCCGCTGAAGATCACTCACGTGCGGAAAACGGGGCTAGCGGGCCAGAGCCCGGCCGCGGCGGATGCGGATGAACACGGTGCAGAACATGGAACACATGCCGCCGACAGTAGGCCGGGCAGCGTCACCAGGGCAAACGATTAATGTGATGCGCGGGCAGGCCCGGTTCGTCACCCTTGGACGCATGCAGGCAACGGTCACCGTCACCCCGGCGCAGCTTCCGGAGGTGCTGCTGCACGTCGCCGTGGTCCGCCCGGTCTTCCTGTGGGGCGCGCCCGGCATCGGCAAGAGCTCGCTGGTACGCGAGTTCGCCGGCTCGCTCGGTCTCGACTGCGTGACCCTGCTCGGCACCCAGCTCGCCCCCGAGGACCTGATCGGCGTGCCCGAGCTGGTCGGCGGGCGCAGCCGGTTCGCGCCGCCGGAGTCCATCGCCCGCGACGAGCCCTACTGCCTGTTCCTCGACGAGCTCAACGCCTCCGCGCCCGAGGTGCAGAAGGCGTTCTACTCGCTGATCCTCGACCGCCGCATCGGCACGTACGAGCTGCCCGCCGGGTCGGTCGTGATCGGCGCCGGCAACCGGGCCACCGACAACGCGCTGGCCCGCCCGATGGCTTCGGCCCTGATCAACCGCCTGGTCCACGTGCACCTGCGCGCCTCGGCCGACGACTGGCTGAAGTGGGCGGCGGCCGCCGCCATCCACCCCTGGATCGTCGACTACCTCGCCCAGCGCCCCGACCACCTGTGGAGCCCGCCGCCCAAGACCGAGGAGCCGTTCTCCTCGCCGCGCGCCTGGCACATGCTCTCCGACGTGCTCACCTCCTACGGCGACGACGTCGGCGACGAGACCCTCGCGATGCTCGCCTTCGGCACCCTCACCACCGCCCACGCCTCCGCCTTCCGCGCCTACGTCAAGACCGTCCGGCACGCCTACGACCTCGACGCCGTGCTCAAGGGCGAGGCGCCCTGGCCGCGCCGCCCCGAGGAGCGCGACCTGCTCTACTTCCTGGCCGAGACCTTCCGCGCCCGCCTGATCAAGGAGCTGCCCGCCGACAAGCGCGGCGCCTCGGCCCGCGGCCGCGACCTCGGCTTCCGCGCCAAGACACTGCTCGTCGAGCTGGCCGAGATCTCCCTCGAATGCGCCCAGCTCGTCATCGCCAACGACGCCGACGGCGCGCCCGCGCTGCCCACCTGGTTCCTCGTCGAGATCGGCAGAGACGTGCCCCGGCTCATGGCGGCCCGCGCGTGAGCCGCCGCAAGCCCAAGGCCGACCCCTGGCGGGCCGAGGTCATGAACGGCTGGGCCGCCGTCAACCGCCACCCGCTGTTCGCCGGCCTGCACGGCACCCTGCTGGAGGCGGCCGACGGCCGGCTGCCGCCCGAGACGTGGGCCGTCGTCGCCGACGACGGCGACGTCACCTTCCACCCCAAGCGCCGCGCCCCCGCCGCGGAGTGGGCATGGGTCTTCGCCCACCTGCTGCTCCACCTGGGCTTCGGCCACGCCGACCCGCGCGTCTGCGCCCCCAAGGACGTCGACGGCGATCTGCCCGACCCCGCCTACCACGCCGCCTGCTGCGTGGCGGTCGACCGTTTCCTGCGCACCGTCAAGATCGGACACTGCCCCGCGCCGCTGCCCGACGAGCTGCCCGAGGAGGACGAGGTGACGCTCTCCGAACGGTGGCGCAGGGTCGGCGTCCCGCCTCGGTTCCAGCCGCTCGGCCCGGCCGACTTCCACATCGGCACCGAGGAGGACGCCGAGCACTTCGACTTCCAGCGCGGCTTCGCGATCGGCGTCGCCTGGTCCGCCACGTCCGCGCTCGACCGGGCCGGCGCGCCGCGCACCCCCGTCGAAGGCCACGTCAAGGGCCCCTGGGACGACGCGCTGCGCTGGTTCATGTCGTCGTACCCGCTGCTCGGCGCGCTGGCCGCGGGCATGAAGATCGTCTCCGACGCCGAGCTGGCCAGGGCCTGGGACATCTCGATCGCCGCCGTCAGCGCCGAGGCGGCCGAGATCTACGTCAACCCGCTGGCCACGCACACCGAGCCCGAATGGCGTTTCGTGCTCGCCCACGAGATGCTGCACGCCGCCCTGCGGCACGGCGAACGGGCCGGCATGCGCGACCCGTACCTGTGGAACGTCGCCTGCGACTACGTGATCAACGGCTGGCTGGTCGAGATGGGCGTCGGCGAGATGCCCGAAGGACTGCTGTTCGACCAGTCGCTCAGCACTATGTCCGCCGAGGCCGTCTACGACCAGATCGCCGGCGACCTGCGGCGCATGCGCAAGCTGGGCACCCTGCGCGGCCGGGGCATGGGCGACGTGCTCGACCGCCCGGCCCGCCAGGCCCGCGGCTACGTCGACCTCGACGACTACTACCGCAACGCCCTGTGCACCGGCCTGGCCTACCACCAGTCCAGCGGACGCGGCCTGCTGCCCGCCGGGCTCGAACAGGAGATCCGCGCGCTCGAACAGCCGCCCCTGCCCTGGGACGCCCAGCTCGCCCGCTGGTTCGACGAGCACTTCCGGCCCGAGGAGTCGCGCCGCTCGTACGCCCGCGCCTCCCGCCGCCAGGCCGCCAGCCCCGGCATCCCGCGCCCCGGCCGGGTACGGCCCGAGGAGGTCGTACGCAGGAAGACGTTCGGCGTCGTCCTCGACACCTCCGGCTCCATGGACGTCAAGCTGCTCGGCAAGGCCCTCGGCGCCATCGCCTCCTACGCCGCCGCCCGCGACGTGCCCCGGGCCAGGGTCGTCTTCTGCGACGCCACGGCCTACGACGCCGGCTACCTGCCGGTCGAGGAGATCGCCGGCCGGGTCAGGGTGCGCGGCCGCGGCGGCACGATCCTCCAGCCCGGCGTCAAGCTGCTCGAACGTGCCGACGACTTCCCACCCGACGGCCCCATCCTGCTGATCACCGACGGGCAGTGCGACGTGCTGCGCATCCGCCGCGAGCACGCCTTCCTGGTGCCCCAGGGCGCGCCGCTGCCCTTCCGGCCGCGCGGCCCGGTCTTCTTCATGAAGTGACCCCGGACGCGTCCGATTCCGACAAGAGCCGTCCGCGCCCCCGACGGTAGCCTCGCCGGACACGGCCCTCTCCACGAAAGCGCGGACATGGACACACTCGACCGAGCAGCACAGTTCCTGCGACTCCACGGCAGGCTCATCGACAGACTGAGGTTCGAGGCCCTGTTCGCGGACGGCTCCCGCACCCGCGTGCTCGACGCCCTGCGCTGCTACCAGAACGCCGACGGCGGCTTCGGCAACGCCCTGGAGCCCGACCTGCGCGGCGCCGCCAGCCAGCCGCAACCGGTCGAGGTCGCCTTCTGGATCCTCGACGAGCTCGACGCCTTCGACTCGCCGATGGTCGCCGCCGCCTGCGACTACCTGGCGGGCATCACGGCCGCCGGGGGCGGGGTGCCGTTCGTGCTGCCGTCCGTCCGCGACACGCCGCGCGCGCCCTGGTGGCAGACCTCCGACGACCCGCCCGGCGACCTCAACCCCACCGCCGTGCTCGCCGGGCTGCTGCACAAGCACGGCGTCACCCACCCCTGGCTCGGGCCCGCCACCGACTTCTGCTGGTCGCGCATCGCCGGGCTCACGCGGACCACTCCGTACGAGGCCCGCGCCCTGCTCGTGTTCCTCGAACACGTCCCCGACCGGGACCGCGCGCAGGCCGAGTTCGCCCGGCTGCGCGAGGCCGTCCTGGCCACGGTCACCTTCGACCCGCACGCCGAGGGCGCGGTCCACCACCCCCTCGACTTCGCACCCGCGCCGTCGGCCCTGCCCCTCTTCGACGCCGCCACCCTCGACACCCACCTGGACGCCATGGCCGCCGCCCAGTCCCCGGAAGGCGGCTGGCAGCCGAACTGGAACGCCTGGACCCCGCTGGTCGCGCACGAATGGGCGGGCTACCTGACCGTGGCGCACCTGAAGACCCTGCACGCGTACGGCCGCCTGCCCGCCTGAACGGATTCTGTCGGCGGGGTCGCGTACGTTGGAGGCATGTACGCGGAACGGCACCCGGGCGACGCTCTCGCCGGCCGTGTCGCCTGCGTGTGGCACCAGGTCAGCGAGGGCGACACCACGCAGCTCGTGGTGCCCGACGCCTGCGTCGACCTCATCTGGGGCCCCGGCGGCCTCTTCGTGGCCGGCCCCGACACCGGCCCGGTGCCGACCTCGATGGCGCCGGGCGACGCCTACGTCGGCATCCGGTTCAAGCCCGGCGCGGCGGGTGCCGTCTTCGGCGTCCCGATCCACGAGCTGCGCGACCGCCGTGTCCCGCTCGCCGCCCTGCCCGCCCTCACCGTCACGTCCCGCCTGCTGTCCGACGCGACGCCCGCGCCCGACATGCCGGCGCGGCTCGCGGCCATGCGCGCCGCCGTCCTGACCCGCCTGCGTGAGACCCCCGCCCCCGACCGTGCCGCGCCCGCCATCGCCGGGGCGCTGCGCATGGGCCGCAGCGTGCGCGACGTCGCCTGGTCCATCGGTCTCAGCGAACGCCAGCTCCACCGCCGCAGCGTCGCCTCCTTCGGCTACTCGCCCAAGACCCTCCAGCGCATCGTCCGCTTCCAGCGCGCGCTCACCCTGGCCCGCGCGGGCGTCCCAGCGGCGGAGGCGGCGGTCCGCGCCGGCTACGCCGACCAGGCCCACCTGTCCCACGACGTGAAGCGGCTGAGCGGCGTCCCGCTGGGCCGTCTGCTCTCACCCGTCCGGCATCTTCCCTGACACCAGCGCCTGCGCCCACTTCGCGCTCGGGTCGCTGTCGATCAGCACCGCCCGCGCCAGCAGGCTGAGCGGGATCGCCAGGATCGCGCCGAGCGGCCCCAGCATGAACGTCCACACGATCAGCGACAGGAACGTCATCGTGGTCGAGAGCCCCACCGCGTCCCCCAGGAACTTCGGCATGATGAACGACTGCGTGACCACGTTGATGACGATGTAGGCCACGACGACCAGCACCATCGTCTTGACGCCGCCGTGCAGGAGCGCCAGCAGGGCGGGCGGCAGCAGCCCGATGACGAACCCGATGTTCGGGATGTAGTTGGCGATCAACGCCAGCACCCCCCACAACAGCGGCAACGGCACGTCCAGCAACGACAGCACGATGACGTCGAGAACCGCGTCGATCAGCCCGAAGACGGTCGAGACGATGAGATACCGCCGCGTCTTGTGCGCGAACGTCGCCAGCGCCGTCACCAGCTGCGGCCGGTTCCCCTCGCCGGTGGTGAGGATCCGCGCCGTCACCGGCGCGTCGAGGCACATCGCCAGCAACAGCACAACGATCAGGAACAGGCTCGACAACACGCCGATCAGGCTCCCGAGCAGGCTCTGCGCCAGCCCCAGCATCCGGCCGGGATCGAACGCCTGCACCGCCTTGGCCAGAACGTCGTTGCCCAGACCGTGGGTGCTGGCCCAGTGTTGCGACGCCGCCAGCAGCTCCTCGAACTGTTTGGCGTACGTCGGCAGCAACGAGGCGAGCTGAGTGACGGAGATCGTCAGGATCCCCACCATGCCGAGCAGCACCAGCACCACGATCAGGAACGGCACGGCCACCTGCACCCAGATGGGCGCCCGCCGCGCCGTCAGCCAGTTACGCACCGGCGCCACGGCGATGACCAGCACGAGCGCCAGTACGACGGGCCCGACGATGGAATTCACCTCGCGCAGCCCGAACAGGGCGATCACCGCGCCGGCGATGCCCACCAGGAGGATGAGTGCTCTCGGCACGGATTGATCTCGCACGCCGGAATACCTACCCACCATGCCTTGCCGACGTGTGGCGGGCCGCCGATTTGACGGTTCTGGGGACCGTACATAGAGTTCACCAGTCCCACGAGGAAGGCGTTGATCGCCGACCTCACTCGGGGGCCACCTCCAGACACTGCCACTCCGGCGGACGTCCGCGTCCAACGGAAGGTCGATTCGACAAGAGTCAGACTTGGGAGTAAGTTAGAGGGGTTGCCCCGGAAGCGGGGCGCGACTTAATTCCAGCAGGTCGAGCAAGTCCGGTCAATTTGACAGAGACTTGAACGGCTGAAAGAATTAAGACACAACGAA
>NZ_JBEXYK010000126.1:0-6659 GCF_040630865.1 Nonomuraea sp. NPDC005730 | reverse complement strand
GACGCTCAGCTGGGAAACCCCAGCCGAGCGTCTCACCAAGCTCCTGGCAACAGCCAGTTGATCAATCAGTGTTGCGACGACCCCTTGACTTCACCGTCCTGCACCGGGCGTTGTGGATGGACACCCGGCACGTGCGGGTCTCGGTGCGGCTGGACGACGTGCCCGCCTGACTCCCGGCGCGTCACGCCGTGCGCGGCGTCACCAGGCCCGACTCGTAGGCCAGGACCACGAGCTGGGCGCGGTCGCGCACGCGCAGCTTGGCCATCGCCCGGTTGACGTGGGTCTTGGCGGTCATCGAGCTGATCGCCATGTGGGCGGCGATCTCGTCGTTGGACATCCCCCGCGCGACCAGGGCGACGGCCTCGCGCTCGCGGTTGGTCAGCCCCCGCAGCTCCTCGCCGGTGGTGGCGGCGGGCGGCCGGGTGACGTACCGGTCGATCAGCATGCGGGTGATCGACGGCGCGAGCAGCGCGTCACCGCGGGCCGCGACGCGCACGGCGTGCAGGAAGTCCTCCGGTACGACGTCCTTGACGAGGAACCCCGCCGCGCCGGCGCGCAGCGCGTTGAAGACGTACTCGTCCAGGCCGTAGTTGGTCAGGATGACGACGCGCACGCCGGCCAGGGCCGGGTCGGCGGCGATGCGGCGGGTCGCCTCGATGCCGTCCACGACCGGCATCTGGATGTCGATGAGCGCGACGTCCGGCAGGTGCTCCCTGGCCAGGGCCAGGCCCTGCGCGCCGTCGGCGGCCTCGGCGACCACCTCGATGTCGTCCTCCAGGTCGAGCAGCGCGCGGAACCCGCCGCGCAGCAGCGGCTGGTCGTCCACCAGCAGGACCCGGATCACGGCGTGCGGTCCATCGGCAGCTCGGCCTGGACGGTGAAGCCGCCCGCGCCGCGCGGCGCCGCCCGCAGGCTGCCGCCGAGCGCGGTGACACGTTCGCGCATCCCGATCAGGCCGACGCCGGGCACGGGGGCGGCGTCCGGCGTGGCCGTGCCGTCGTCGTCCACGCGGATGGCCAGCGCGTCGGGACGGTAGTCGATGCGGACCTCCGCGGTCGCGGCGGCGGCGTGGCGGGCGATGTTGGTCAGGGACTCCTGGACGATCCGGTACGCGGTCCGGTCCACCGCGGCCGGCACGTCCCGTCGTTGTCCTTCGATCGTCAGCGTCGCGTCGAGGCCGGTGGTCCTGGCCCGTTCCAGCAGCTCGGGGACCCGGTCGAGGCCGTGCGGCGGAGTCGTGTCGTCGCGCAGCGCCTCCAGGGTCGCGCGCAGCTCCCTGGTCGCCTCGCGGCCGGCCTCCTGGATCACCAGCAGGGCCTGCGGCACCTGCTCCCCCTTCCTGCGGGCCACGTGGACGGCCACCTCGGCCTGCACCTTGATGACCGAGATCTGGTGGGTGAGCGAATCGTGCAGGTCCCGCGCGATGCGCAGCCGCTCCTCGTCGGCACGCCGCCGCGCGGTCTCCTCCCGGGTGCGCTCGGCCTCCTCCGCCCGTCCCTCCGCCTGCCGCAACGCCTCCCCCGCGGCGCCGGCCGCGACCAGCCAGGCCAGCTCCAGCGCGCCCCTGGCCTGCGCGAACGCCTCGCCCGTGTCGTGCAGCCCGGAGGCCATCGCGGCCAGGGGCAGCAGGGCCAGCACGATCACACTCGCGGCCACGGTGACCAGCCGTCTTCCGGCCCGCATCGCCGCGTACACCGCGAACAGGTACGCCACCGCCGGCACGTCGAACCCGGCCGCCTGGTACCCCACCGCGCACAACCCCGTCACGGCCAGGACGGGGACCGGCGCCCGGCGGCGCGCGACCAGCGCCAGTCCACCGCCCGCCAGCAGCGCGTAGCCGAGCGGCGCGAGGTGGGTGGCGGAAGGCTGCCCGGACAAGCCGGTGACCACCAGCGCCGCCGCCACGCCGGCCGCGATCAGCCAGTCGATCGTCCCGGCCCCGACGCCGAGCCGCCTTGTGCTCATACGCGCACCATAGCCGCATGTCCCGCCATACGACTCCGGCAGGAGGATCACCCGCCGCCTACCGCGGACGCGGTACGTCCGCGCCTGCCTGCCGCCCGTGCGGTAGCCGGCTGCGGCACCGGCGGCACCCCGAGAAACCCGCTCCCGCCGGACGACCGGCGGCGGGCCCGGCGGCCATGCTCTTCCCACGTCGACGTCCAGGCGAAAGGAACCCCTCATGTTCATCGACCACCTGCTCGCGGCCCAGGCCGACCCCGTCGCCGCCTACGCCATGACCACCGGCCGGCTGTGGTCCCTGATCGCCGCCGGGCTGGGCCTGGCCGGCGTCGCCGCCGGCGGCCTCACCCTGGCCCGCTCCACCGGCCGCCTCCGCCGCCGCCCCACCCCCACCCCCGGCACCGGCACCGGCACGGGGGCCATTGCCGCGACCGGGAAGCGCGGGGCCGTCGCCGCCCTGGCCGCGGGGGTGACCAGCATGGTCATCGGCGGCTGGGTCATCGCCGCCGCCAAGGGCGGCCCCGGCACGGGCTACGGCATCGTCGGCGGCTACCTGGACCTGATCCTCGGCCTGACCGCCATCGTCCTCGGCGCCCTCGTCCTGAACCGCGCCCGCCGCCCGGCCTGACCGCCACTCTGCTGCGCCGCGGCATGCAACCACCCGGGCCCGAGGCACTGGCCGAATGGCTCGGCTCATGAGCCGCGGGCCACGACCGGGCCAGATGCCGAGCAGGGCGGTTTTCGTTCAGGAGGTCAAGGTCAGGGCAGTTGCGGGTCATGGACGAACAGGACAAGCTGCCCGAGGACATGCCACCCGCGGTCGGACGGGTCAACGGGGAGAGCGACACCACCGCAGCGCGGGCGGCGGTCGAAGTGCGGGACACTCCTCGGCCGATCCCCGCGGAGCCGGTCGAGCCACCGCCCGATCCGGAGGAGAAGGTCGCGCAGGAGCGGCGCGAGGTGGCCGAGGAGTCCGGCGAGAACGAGGAACCGGACGTGGAGCCGACCGACTGACCATCCGTCCGGCCATCCGTCCGACCACCCGCCCGCCCTGACGATCTGCCGGGCCGTCAGGAGGGCAGGAGGGCGTGGGCGAGCTGGTCGGCGCTCCAGTCCTCCCACTGCGCGGGCGTCCAGCCGCACTCGCGGGTCATCACCAGGAACAGGTCCGGTGACAGCAGCCCGACGGTGATGTCGGTGGCCCGGTCGGCGCTCAGGCCGGGCCGCATGGCGCGCAGGCGGTCGAGGATGGCGACGACCTGCCCGTGGGCGGTGTGCCGCTGCTCGCTGTTGACGGCCCACTGGGCGGCCATGTCGGCGTCCGTGGCCGCCGCGTCACGGACCACGGCCAGGACGGGGGCGACGCGGCCGAGGATGACGCCGCTCTGGTGCACCCACCCCCGTACGACCTCCATCGGGTCCCGCGACGCCTGCAAGGCCGCGAACCCGGGACGTTCCAGCAGCGGCACGGGCTCGTCGTCACCGGCCGAGGCGACGTCGACCACGTGCTTGAGCAGCCCGCTCTTGGTCCCGTAGTGGAAGTACACCGTCTGCACCGAGACCTCGGCCGCGTCGGCGACCTGCTGGAAGGTCGTGCCGGCGTAGCCCCGCACGACGAACAGCCCTTGGGCAGCGGTCACGATCCGGCTTCTGGTCTGGGCCGAGCGCCGCTTGGGGCTCTTGACGTCGTCCATCGATCCGGCGCCACACGCTGTGGAGACGGCCTTGAGCGCGCTCCATCTGCCTGCCGGCGGCGGCGCCGTCCACCCGTTCCTCGGCACCACCATGACCGTGAAGGCGGGCGGGGCGGCGACCGGCCGCCGGCTCACCGTCATCGAGCAGGAATGCCCGCCGGGCTTCGCCACGCCCCTGCACGTGCACCGGGACGACGACGAAGCGTTCTACGTGCTGTCGGGAACGGCGCGGATGCACTGCGGCGAGCGGTCCTGGCAGGCTGCCGCGGGGGCCTTCGTCCTGCTCCCCCGGCGGGTGCCGCACGCCTTCGCCAACGGCCAGGACGCTCCCCTGCGCCTGCTCCAGCTCACCTGGCCCGCCGGCTTCGAACACTTCGCCGCCGAAGTCGCGGCCGGGGACGCCGATCTCGCCCACCTGGCCGAGATCGCCGCCCGGCACGGCTACCAGGTCATCGGCCCGCCCCCGGACACCGCCGTCTGACCTCCCCGCCGCCCCTGTCACGCCGGGACCGATCGGCGTACCCCCCCTTCCCCCCACGCCCCGAGGAGTCCTCATGAAAGGCGTTCGCAAGACCACCGGCGTGCTCGTGTCCGCCGTCGTCCTGGCGTCGTCCGTCACCGCGACGGCCGGCGCGTCCGCCCTGGAGCAGAAGACGTACGTCTGGCGCGGCTACCTGTCGGCGGGCTCCTGCACGATCGAGCCCGGCGCGACCTGGACGTTGTACTCGAACGGCACGGCGCGCCTGGACGCCACCGTCTCCAGCCTCGGCGACGAGGACGCCTGGCTGATGTGGGCGCACCTGAAGGACGGCGCCGGCGCCCTGCTCGGCGACATACGCGTGTACGGCAGCACCAGCACCAAGTTCGTCAAGAACCTGCACGACCGCCGGACCTATCGCTGGATCGCCAAGGGACAGTTCGACCCCGACCTGTTCGACCTGGTCAAGCGCATGTCGCTGAGCAAGCACTGCTGAGTCACCCGAACACTCACGGAACGCTCCCCCGCACGCGCCGACACCTTCGACGAGAGGACGTCCATGCACCGCGCGGCTCCACCATCCCGAACCGGCCCGGCCGCCGCCGTACTCGCGGCGACCTTCTGCCTCGTCACACCGGCCCCGGCGGCGGCGGTCGGCACCACGACCAACGGCCACGAGGTCAACACGTTCGCCTTCGTCGTCCAGGGCTGCGACAAGGTCACCTTCGGCATGCCCTGGTGATCGATTTCGACGCGCTGCGTGCCGATGGCTCCTGGCAGCTCACCTGGTCCGGCGACCGGCTCGACGAGGCCGTGTTCCGCCTGGCGCCGCAGACGGCGTCCGGTCGCCGCGCGCTGGTGGAGCGGCTCGGCGCCGACGCGGCCGACCCGGAGCAGTGGGCGGCCGCGCTGGTCGGGGCGCTGCTCACCGACCCGGCCGCGACCGGCCTGCGCCGGCTGGAGCTCACCGACCGACCTGGCTCCCGCCTTCGCGCACCTGACCCTGTCCGTGGCGGGCGAGATCGATGTCGACGGCGCGGCCCACGTCCTGTCCGCGAGTGCGCAAGCGTCATGAGCCCCACGCCGAACGCCCACCGCGCCGGACGGCGCGATGGGCGTTCGTGGGGGGGCACCTCCCCCGCGGGGAACGGCCGGAGAGTGGCGTCAGTGCGACAGCGGCGCGTCCGTGGTGTCGACCAGCTCGCAGTCGGCCACCGGCCCCTCGGCGACGCGCGCCCAGATCCCGGCGACCTTCCTCTCCTCGCTGACACTGAACTCCAGCACGCCCGTCTGCCCCTCCTTGATCACCTTGGGGTCGATGACGAAGCCGGCCTCATGCCCCTCGGGCTGCGGGAACACCGACAGCGGCGCCTCCTCCTTGCTCAGGAAGCGGGCCGCGCGCGGCTCCGGGCCGCACTTCTTGCCGTCGGGCACGTAGCTGACCACCACGTTCGCCCCCAGGGCCCGCAACTCGGCCTGCAGCCCCTCGGGGTCCTTCGCCTCGCTGAAGCTGATGTCGATCAGCCCGTCGGACGCCCTGGACACCGCGTACGCCGGGCCGCCGAAGAGCAGCGGGACGGCGACGGCCACGGCGGCCGCCAGCGCGCCGACGGGAGCCAGCAGCCTGACCCCGGCCGGACGGGTACGGGGCGCCTTCTCGATCTCGGTCATCACGAACTCCTTGAGCAGTCGGCGACGGCCCTCGGAAAGATCACGCTCAACCGGCATGTTCATCGGATCTCCTCCTTGGCGGGGCCTGGGTCACCTGTTACCTGTCGGCTCGTCCCGGCGAGTTCCCCGAATCCCGAGACTTCGCCGAGATTCCCGCGTTCCCCGGGTTCCGTGCGTCCTTCGCGTTCCGCGAACTCCGTGAGCTTCTTCCGCGCCCGCGACAGACGGGACCTGACGGTGCCCACCGGGACGCCCAGCGCCTCGGCCGCCTGGGCGTAGTCCAGCGCGGCCCAGACGCACAGCGCGAACACCTCCTGCTCCTGCTTGCGGAGCCTGCCGAACGCCCGCCTGACCGCGGCCAGCCGTTCGGCGTCGTCGATGCGCCCGACCACCTCCTCGGCGAAGTCCGGCACCGACTCGCCCTTGGGGATCCTGGCCAGGACGTCGTCGTGGCGGCGGGCGGCCCTGCGGACGTTGCGGGAGACGTTGGTCGCGATGCCGAGCAGCCACGGCCGCAGCGAGCCGCCCTCGGGGTCGATCTTCGCTCGTAATCGCCAGGCTTCCAGGAACGTCAACGCCATGACGTCCTCCGCCTCGCTCCAGGTGGCGGTCAGGCGGAAGGCATGGTTGTAGACGGATTTGGCGTACTCGTCGAAGAGCCACGAGAAGGCCGTCTGATCCCCAGCACGAATCCGGGCACGCATCGACATGTCCACATACCAGTACTGTCCGCCCGGCACCCCGAGTTCCCGGCGGCCCGTCCTAGGCCGTGTTTCGAAAGATCGCGTGTGAGGCGTGTCGGTGATCGTTGAACGAAGAGGTCTCCGGTAGTTGGTTCAACGACCAAGAAGAAC
>NZ_JBEXYK010000125.1:0-6678 GCF_040630865.1 Nonomuraea sp. NPDC005730 | reverse complement strand
CCCAACCAAATCAGCCCCGGGGGTTTGGGTGCGAAAAAATATATAATCCCGCCCCCACCGGGGCGGCCCCCGGGGCGGGGGGGGCCGCCCCCGCCCCCCCCCCGCTTCCGCGTTCCGCTACTTGCGGCCCCAGCGCTTCTTCCGGTGCTTGGGGTCCTGCATCTCCTTGGTGGCGCCCTCCGGGGGCTGCGGCGGCAACGGCTGGACGACCGTCGCGGCGTCCCCCTCCGGCGGCAGGTACGGCGGCGGCTGGTACCCCTCCGGCGGCCCCGGCGGCCCGCCCTGCGGCTGACCCGGCGGGCGGGGCCGCACCGGCTGCTTCGGCTCGAACAGGGACGGGCCCTGCTGCCAGGGCTCGGAGTCGCCGCTCTCGGCCGCCGCCGCCGGGGCGAGCGGGAACTCCCGCTCGTCCTCGTACGGCTTCCCGCCGCCCGGCGGGATGTCGCCCGGCGGCTGCTCGGCCGGGATCAGCGGCTCGAACGGGTCACGGTAGTCCTGGGCGGGCTGCGGCGGCTCGTTGTAGGAGTCGAACTCGTCCGGGTGCAGCACGACGGGCTCGGGTGCGGTCGCCGGCATGGTGGCGGGCATGGTGGCTGGCATGGTCGGCGCCGGCTCGGGCGGGTAGCCGCCCTGGGGCCCGTACGGGTCGTGGTAGGCCGGGTCGTGGTGGACCGGGCCGTAACCGGGCTGGCCGGTCGGGTAGGTCTGGATCGGGACGAAGCTGATGATCGGCGCGTACGCCGTGCCGCCCGGGTAGCCGGGGGCGGGGAAGGACGCCGTGGCGTAACCGGGTCCGGCGGGGTAGCCGGGCGGCGGCGCGTCCGGGCGGCCCATCGGGGAGCCCATCGGGGGGCCCGCCTTGCGCACGGCCGCCGCGTGGGCCATGCGGCGCAGCCGTCCCTCGAAGATGAGCACCGCGAACAGCGCGAGCAGGACCAGCACCAGCGCCGGGATGCTGAGCTTCTGCGTCAGCGACTTCTGGTCGAACTCCGGCGCAGCGTTGCGCACCTCGAGCTGGACCGAGTCCGTGCTCGCGGCGGTGTCGGCCGTCAGCGAGGGGGCCGTGGTGGGCGGGTCCGTGGGCGCCACGGACGGCATCTCGACGGACGGCTCCGTCGTCTGCTCCGTGGGCAGTGGCCCGGCCGTGGTCTGCGCGGTCGGCAGGGGCGCCAGCGGCTGCTGCGTCGTCTCCTGGACGGGCGGAGGCGTGGGGGCCGTGGTGGTCTTGGGCGGCTTCGGGGCCTTCGTGGTCTTTGTCGGGCTCGCGGTGACGGTGTGGGTGATCGTCGTCTCCGGAGCATCCTCCGGCGTGGGCGTGCCCAACGTCGTCGTGACCGTGACCGTGGTCTGCGGATCGCAGGTCTGGCCCGCGTCACACGGCTCCACCGCCGGGTCGAAGGCCGCGCGACCGACCGAAGCGCTCGCGCTCTGACCGACGAAGGGAGCCACGCCGGCGCCCGTGAGCCCGAGCGCTAGGACGATCGCGGACACGGCCGTCGCTCGCCTGCGTGCCACCGGAGCCCTCCGCATAGTCCCGGAACCATGGTCAAGGGAATACTAGTCGGGTCAAAGCAAGAGTAAAGACGGAATTACCATACGTTTCGCGGCTTATGGCGGCGTTTTGCTCGCGTAACCAGCCACAAAGCCCCCAGCAGGACGCCGATCGCCCCGATGACCAGCGAGAAACCGCGCGGCCCGTCCAGCGGGCTGGCGTACGCGACCGGACGAACCGGTTTCCGCGCCTCCACGACCTGCACCGGCCACGGCGCCCCGGCCCCCGACTGCGGCGCGAGACTCACCACCCCGCCGCCGGGAACCGCTCCCGCTTGCACCCCGCCGAGCCCCGACACCCCACCACCGACGCCCCCCGGCGCCACGCCTCCGGCGACGCCGCCAGGCGTCATGCCCCCTGGGATGCCACCGGGTACCATGCCCCCGGCAATACCTCCTGGCACC
This sequence comes from Nonomuraea sp. NPDC005730, assembly GCF_040630865.1. Taxonomy (NCBI): domain Bacteria; kingdom Bacillati; phylum Actinomycetota; class Actinomycetes; order Streptosporangiales; family Streptosporangiaceae; genus Nonomuraea; species Nonomuraea sp. NPDC005730. The sequence continues at coordinate 4,722 of NZ_JBEXYK010000125.1, read as the reverse complement.
ACACCCCCGGCCGCGCTCCCCGGCGCCATGCCTCCGGGTGCGCTCCCCGGTGGCATGCCGCCGGGGAGGCTTCCCGATATCGCGCCGCCGGGCAGGCTTTGATGTGTCGTCCCGGGCACCCCGCCCTGCACCAGCCCGGCCGCGCCGGACAGCCCCCCGTGCGCCGCACCACCGGGCAGCCCCTTCTGGGCGACACCCCCGGGCAGGCTTCCCGTCACACCGCCAGGCAGACTCCCTGCCGCACCGCCTGGCAGGCTCCCCGCCAGTCCGCCCGGCAAGCCGCCCGCCGCACCGCCAGGCAGGCGCCCTGTCAGTCCGCTCGCCAGGCCGCCCGCCGCACCGCCAGGCAGGCGCCCTGTCAGTCCGCTCGCCAGGCCGCCCGCCGCGCCGCCAGGCAGGCCACCGGGGAGGCCGCGTTGGGCCGTCCCCCGCGCGCCGCCGGGCACCCGGCCGGTCGCTCCGGGGACAGCGCCCTGGCCCACGCCTACCGCACGCGGGAACGCCCCCAGGGTTCCGCCCGTGCCTCCCGCTCGCGGTGCCCGCGCCACGCCCCCGCCGCCGACGCGCGGGAGCGCCCCTTGGGCTCCACCGGTGATCGGCAAGCCTGCGGCTCCTCCGGGGAGGACGCCCCTTTCCGCCGTCGTACCAGCCGCGCCGGGGAGGACGCCTCGCGTCTTCCCTCCCGCCCCCGGCACCAGCCCGGCGACGCCTCCGCCCGTCCCCGCAAGGAGCCCGGCGGCGCCCGCCTGCTGCCCCCCTGCGCCTGCCACCTGCCGGCCCGGCCGCCTCCGCTTGTGGGGAGCCGCGGCCGGAACGGGCACCGCCTGACCGCTGATCGTGGCGGTCTCGCGCGGCATCTCCGCGGCGACCTGCATGGACGTGGTCCTGTTGATGGTGGTCAGCCCACCGGAGGGCGTCCGCATCCTGGCCACCGCCGCGAGCACCACCTCCTTGGCCCCCTCAGGCGCCTGGAAGGTCACGTCCAGCGCCCGCTCCCCGTAGACCGTCCCCAGGGCGCAGACCTGCGCGCCGGGCAGCGTACCGCCGCCGGAAGCCGTACCCTCCACGCCGGCCAGCGCCCGCGCGGCCAGCACCCCGGCCGCCTGCCGCCCACCACCGACCTGCCCCCCACCCGGACCACCCTCAGCGGGAAACACCCTCTGGTCGCCCTCGCCCCGGGGAACGCCCCGACCGCCCTCAGCCCGAGACACGCCCTGACCGGCCTCAGCCCGCGACACCCCCCGACCGCCCTCGGCCCACGGCGCGCCCTGACCGGCCTCAGCCCACGGCACGCCCTGTCCGGCCTCGGCGCGCGGCACCCGCTGACCGGCCTCGGCGCGCGGCACCCGCTGACCGGCCTCGGCGCGCGGCATCTCCTGGGCCGGGCCATCCTGCGGCATCCACTGACCGGCCTCGACCGCCGGGGAGTCCTGCACGCCCGGACCGAACTGTGCCGCCTCCCGGTCGGCCCCCACCTGCGGCGCGCCGCGACCGGCCGCCCGGGTCAGGCGCCGGCCCCGGGCCGGCCGCCCCGTCTCCGGTTCCTCCGGGAACGCCCCGACATCCGGATCCGTCGCGCTTCCGGCGCTCCACGGCCCCGGCACGGGTTCCCCTTCATCTGCCGGAGCCGCCCCTCCCCCATAACTTTCGAAGCCCTCACCGGCCGACAGCCGGGAAGCGCCGGAGGACGACGGGCAGGCCAACCCCGACAACGCCGCCGCCGGGCTGGTCGCCACCGCGACCTTGGCCCCCTTGCCCATCCCGTTGAGCCGGACCCTGAAACGCTGGACGTCGCCCGTCCTGATCCACTGGCCCACACCCTCGGGGCCGCTCACGCGTTCGAGCACGAGCGTCACCCCCGCCGCCGCCACGGGCACGGAGGGCAACGCCACCAGGATCAGCGCTCCAGAAAGGATCCAGCCACGCCGCATCACTCCACTCCCCACTGCGACAAATCACGTGTAGTAATCGTTATGTCACAGAGAGAGACGGTCTAATCCTCCTGGAGCAGACTCTCCACGGTCTTCATGATCGGCAGGTCGGCCCCCAGCCACTCCACGTCGTAGTACTCCCCCGGCCCCAGCCAGCGAAGAGCCAGGTGCTCACGGGCCTCGGGCGTGCCGGAGGTGAGCGTGGCCAGCCAGACGCGCAGGACGTACCCTTCCGACAGCGCCCAGTCCTCGCCCACGCGCGCGCCCACCGCGATCTCCACGCCGAGCTCCTCGCGGCACTCCCGGACCAGCGCGGCGACCTCGCTCTCCCCCGGGTCCACCTTGCCGCCGGGGAACTCCCAGCCTCCGGCCAGCGCGGCGGGCGCGGCGCGCTGCGCTGCCAGCACCCTGCCGCCGGGGGCGACGATCACCGCCGCGACCACGATCGTGCTCATGCGTTCGTCATCCTCATAGTGCGGGATTCTGCAGCTTCTTGAGCTGGTCGAGCACATCGGGGTTCTGCAGGGGACGGGTGAAGCCCACCTTGTTGTCGCGCGCCTGGTAGCTCGTGACCTTGATCGGCCCGCACAGCGTGCACCGGGCCTCCAGCATCTTGCCCTTGGACACGATCAGCCCGACATGGCCGGGGTTGTCGGCCGACGTGCCCGGACCGGCGTTGAAGAACACCAGGTCACCGGGCTGTTCCTGGCCCGCTAACACCTTCACCCCGAACGGCCACTGCGTGAACGTGGTGCGCGGGATGCTCAGCCCGGCGGCCCGGTAGGCCGCGTAGATGATGCCCGAGCAGTCGAACGCGTCCGGCCCGGTGCCGCCCCACAGGTACGGCTTTCCGCGCTGCGCCAGCGCGTACTGCAGGATCTTGGCCACGACGTCGCTGGGCGCGGCCGCCACCAGAGGGTCGTCGCACTCCTCGGAGGCCTGCGGCGGCACCTCCACCTCACCCGACTTGGCGTACTTCCTGGCGATCTCCTCGACCTGGTCGACGTACCACCAGGCGCGGTTGTAGGTGAACAGGGCCCGCCGGACGTTCTCGGGCGCGCCGTTGCGCTTGAGCATCTTGGCGGCCCCGAGGATGGCGTCGGCGGGGTTGTAGACGTCGCCCACGCCGTCGCCGTCGCCGTCGGAGGCGTACCCGTTGAACGTCGAGGAGATCGGGATCTGCGCCTTGCCGCCCCACGTAGAGATCAGGAACTGCATCGGCCCGGCCGCGCCCGCGTAGTTGGTGCCGCTCTTGACGCCGGGCAGGTCGGAACGGCCGTGGTCGGTCTCGCGCTTGCCCACGGCGGCCAGGATGGTCCACTGGACGCCGATCTTCTTGCCCCACTTCTTGTACAGGTCGAGGTATTCGCCGGGGATGTCGGCGGCGCCCGAGTCGGACACCTCCTGCACCTGGGTGCCGCCCTCGCAGTCGACCGAGCCCTCGCCGCCGCCGTTCAGGAAGGACGGCATCGTGACCAGCAGCATCGGCGAGATGATGATCCCGGCCAGGAGCAGGATCCCGGCGAGACCGAGCAGCAGCGCCAGGCGGGCTCGGGAGGGCTTCACCGCTAGCTGTCCCCGTCCTGGCCCTCGGTGGCGGGCAGCACGTCGAAGATCCGCCAGTCGGCGCCGAGCTGGCTCACCGTGACCGCCAGGTCCTCGACGTCCTGCCGGTTGCCGCTCTTCGCGGTGACCTGCCTGGTCTCGGTCACGACGAAGACGATGGAGGTCTTCTCGATCTGCCTGATCTCCTTCAGCCTGGCCGTGGCCTGGGAGACGATCTGGTCGTCGCGGTTCTGCTGGACGGTGCCCGCCGAGGTGAGCGTCCGGGCGAGGATGTTGCCCAGCTCGGCGGTGGTGAACGTCTTGACCCTCGTGGCGTACGCCGCCGGCTCCTCGTCGTACCTGAAGGTGCCGTAGACGGCGGTGAAGCGCTCGGCGAGGTCCGCCGCCGCGGCGAGCTGCTCCTTCTTCATCGGCAGGTACGAGTAGACGTCGAACGGCGCGGCGCTGGCCGTGGCCAGCGGCTTGCTCGCCACCGTGGGCGCGGACGCGGACGTCGCGCCCGTGGCCGGGGCCTGCTCGGGCGGATCGTCCGAGCTCGGCCACATCGTGAGGTAGACGCCGACCGCGGCGATGACCACGACGATGGCGGCGAAGGCCAGCCCGCGCTTGTCACCGGACTGAGCCATGGTCAGTCCTTGCCTCGGTTGGGCTTGAGCCAGAACGGCACCGACGGATCGTCACCCGAGCCGCCGTTGCCGCTGCCGCGCAGCCACAGCGGCGGCGCCTCGGACGAGCGGGACGACGGCTCGTCCGAGCCGAAGATCCTGGACCCCGACGACGCACCGGACGGCCGGGACGGAGACCCTCCGGACCTGGACCCGCCACCGTTCCTGGACCCGCCACCGTTCCTGGATCCGCCGCCGCCTCCGCCGAAAAGCCCGCCGGACCCGCCGGACCCGCCGGACCCGGCCCCCGAACCGCCGCCGAACAGCCCGCCACCGGAGCCACGCGACCGCGACCCCGAGGACGGCGAGCCACCCGACCCGCCGGAACCACCGAACCGGGAGCCCCGCGAACCGCCCGACGACCCGTTACGCGAGCCGCCCGAAGCACCACCGCGCGAGGCCCATCCGCCGCCCGACCGCCCGCCGAACCAGCCACCTCCGCCGGAACCGCTGCCGGAACCGCTGCTGGAACCGCCACCGGAGGCCGTGGCCCCCGAGGCCATGCCCCCGGACGGGGTGCCGCCCGCCGCCGCGCTGCCGGAGCCGCCGGCCGAGATCGG
>NZ_JBEXYK010000124.1:0-6951 GCF_040630865.1 Nonomuraea sp. NPDC005730 | reverse complement strand
GAGCCGGTCGGCCGTGGCGCCGAGCCGCTGCAGCGGCTGGAGCACGGTCAGGCCGATCGTGCCCTTGGCGCCGCCGCGCGCGGCGGTGACCGTGGTCTGGCCGGGCACCAGGGCGTGGAACCTGCCGTTCCTGATGACGCCGTGCACGGCCGGGTTGGCCCGCCAGGACGGCGTGCCGGCCGCGGGGCCGTACGTCTCGTCGTAGCCGGCGGCGGTCAGCCGCCTGGTGAGGCCCGGGAAGACGCGGTCGGGACGGCCGCCCGCGACCGGGCCGACGCCGGGCGCCTTGGCCGGGTCGCTCGCGGTCTCCAGCCAGAAGCCCTTGAGCCTGCCGCTGCCCTCGGGCGCGTACAGCGCCAGGCCGTTGGGCACGTGGCGCTCGCCGCCGTCGGAGGGGCTGTTCTCCACCCGCACCTCGGCCGAGCCGGGCTCGCGCGCCAGCAGGGTGGAGGAGCCGCCGCCGTCGAGGTTGAGCGCGTTGGCCGCGCCCAGGTCCACCATCATGGCGGCCAGCTCGTTGAGCGTGACGCCGCGGCTGTCGGCCTGGCGGCCGTCCACGGTCAGCAGGTACATCTTCCTGCCGTCGGCGGAGAAGCCCACGGCGGTGCGCGGGTGCGCGGCCGGGTCGGTGCTGTTCTGCACGACGCCGTCCTTGACCAGGACGTAGTTGCCGCCGACGGCCGCCTTGACGGCGGAGCCGTCCGAGGCCTTCGGCTGGTACTTCACGTCCACGCGGTCGCCGGCCTTCAGGGCCGACAGGGCGGCGGCGCCGGCGTCCCGGCCGAGCAGGATCGTGGTGCCGGCGGGGATGGGCCCGGTGCCGGCGGCGTCGCGCACCTCGGTGACCACGCCGTCCACCAGCACGACCTCGGCGACCGTGGCGGCGCCCTCGACGGCGCGGGCCCGGTTGTAGGAGCCCCACAGCGGCGTGAACAGGCCGACGCCGCCGTTCTGCACCATCTGGTTGAACTGGGTGAGCGCGATCGGCGCGCCGCCGGAGGGCGTGGCGGTGCCCTCGAAGTACATCTTGAGCACCCGCCCGACGCCGTCGCCGGTGACGGCGACCGCGTTGTCGTGCCCGGCGGCCGGCGACTGGACCAGCGTGCCGTCCTGCACGCCGATGCCCTGGGCGGCGCCGGAGTTGTTGATGTCGAAGAAGTCGCCGTTGACCGCCGCCACCGCGCGGGAGCGGCCGGCGGGGCCGGACAGCGGCTCGGTCCTGGTCACCTCGCCGGAGAAGACGTAGTCGGCCCTGGGCCCGCCCTTGCCGCCGCCGAGGTCGGCGGTCAGCGCGTCGGCGCGCAGCCAGCCCAGCGCGTCGTAGGTGTCGAACGAGGTCAGTGAGAGGCCCGGCGCGACCGGCCGGGTCCTCTTGGCCGTCTCCAGGCGCGGCTGCCCGGCGGTGGCCTGGCTGATCAGCGTGGAGGGCGGCGGGTAGGAGGACGCCTTCAGCGCGTCCTCGGCGGGCGGGGCGGGGTCGGCCTGCGCGGGCGCGCTCAGGGCCACCGGCCCTAACACGAGCGCGGCGGCGGCCAGGAAACGGAGGGTCTGCACGACCGAACTCAATCGTTCGTGGATATAAGTTTCAAGACTTCGGAGTGAACTAAAAGAAAATTTCAGATCTTGTGGCACCCCGGACCACGCCGGACGATGGGACGCGTGGATCGACAGGCGCTCTACCGCGACCCGTACCCGCTCTACGCCCGTGCCCGCGCCGCCACCGGGCTCACCTTCGTCGAGGAGCTGGACGCCTGGCTGGTGGCCCGGCACGACGACGTGCGCGAGGTGTTGTCCAGGCCGGACGACTTCTCCTCCCAGGGCGCCCTGCGACCCGACGTGATCCCGAGCCCGCGGGCCTTCGCCGAGCTGGCCGGGGTGCCGGGCGGCGCGCCCGTGGTGCTGAGCACCGACGGCGAGGCGCACCGGCGCTACCGCAGGCCGCTCACCCGCGGCCTGTCGCCCGCCCGGGTGACCGCCGCCCTGCCGTTCGTCACCGCCACGGCCACCGGCCTGGTCACCGCGTTCGCCAAGGCGGGCGGGGGCGAGTGGATGTCCCGCTACGCCAGGCCGCTGCCCGCCGCCGTGATCGGCCACCTGCTGGGCCTTCCCCCGGCCGACGTGCCCACCGCGATCAGGGGCGGCTTCCGGGCCGAGGACCTGCTGTTCACTCCGATGCCCGAGGACGAGCAGATCGCCGCCGCCCGCGACGTGGCCGCGCTGCGGCGCCTGCTGGCCGCCCACGCCGCCCGTTCAGGCGGGGCCGCCGACCTGACCGGCGAGGTGGTGCGCGGCCTGGCGCCCGGCCCCGGCGAGCCGACGGCCGCCCAGCGCGACGAGATCGCCTCCAACGTCGAGAACGTCATGCTCGCCGGGCACCTCACCACGACCGCGCTGCTCGGCTCGGTCGTGCACCGCCTGCTGCGCGACCGCCGCCAGTGGGAGCTGCTGTGCGCGAGCCCGGCCGAGCTGATCCCGGCCGCGATCGAGGAGGCCGCCCGGTACGAGGCGCCCGTCCAGGGCTTCCGCCGCCGCGTCACCAGGCCGCTCACCCTGGCCGGTACGCCCTTGGGAGAGGGCTCGACGGTCTTCGTCTCCTTCGCCTCGGCCGGCCGCGACGAGGCGGTGCACGAGCGGCCCGACGTCTTCGACATCACCCGGCCGCGCGCCCGTCATCTGGCGTTCGGCCACGGCGTGCACGGCTGCCCCGGCGCGTTCCTGGCCCGCGAGCAGCTCCGGGTGACGCTGGAGCTGCTGGTGGCGGAGCTGCCCGGCCTCCGGCTGGCCCGCCAGGACGTCGTGATGGCCGCCACGCTCATCCACCGCGCGCCCGAGGAGCTCCATCTGACCTGGTGAGCCGGGCCAGGGTCTCCTCGTAGGCCGGGTCGAGCCAGTAGTCGGAGTGCCAGCGCGCCTCGGGCAGCGGCTCGCCCGGCCCCGGCTGGAGCGGGTCCCAGCAGAACCGGTCGACGGTCTGCTCGCCCTCGCCCGCCGGACGCGGCCCGAACGGGTCGACCCGGCGGAAGACCGGCCCCCCGATGGGGTCGCTCAGCCGGTACAGGTTCGTCCAGCGGACGGCGTCGCGCATCGCCGACAGGCCGGGGGTGCCGAAGTAGGCGGGGAAGAAGGCGGCGTACAGGCGGCGCAGCGGCGAGCCGTGGGTGAGCAGCCGGACCCGGGGCCGCAGCTCGGGCCGCACCTGGAGGACGAGCGCGGCGGTGAGCACGCTGCCCTGACTGTGCCCGGACAGCACCACCTCGTCGTCGGCGGTCCTGGTCAGGGTCTTGACCCGGGCGAGCAGCTCGGGGATCACCCGCTCGGTGTAGCAGGGCGGCGCCAGCGGATGGATGGCCCTGGGCCAGAAGGTCGAGACGTCCCACAGGATGCCGACCGTGCGCCGCAGCCGCGTGTCGCTGTACGTACGGCGACCCAGCAGGACCAGGCCCACGACGATCGCCGTCATGGCCCAGCTCCCGATGGAGGCCAGCAGCCCGGCCAGGCCGCCCACCGGGGCGAACAGGTGGAACCGGTAGATCACGGTCACCGCGCCGGAACCGGCCACGCCGATGCCGGTGAGCACGGCCAGCACGAGCCCGGCGCGGTCGGTGAGCGAGGCCAGCGCCCACTTGCCGGCCACGTCCCGGTCGTGGGCGCCGTAGTAGGGGGTCAGCTTCGGGGTGAGCGCGGCGGCGGCCGACCCGCGGACCAGCCACAGCTCGGCGGCCACGGCGACGAACCCGATCACCAGCAGCGGCACGAGCGCGGCCGTCCACCAGACCGGGTCGTCGAGGTAGAGCCTGCGGTCGACCGGTCCGGGCTCGGCGACCGAGGCGGGCACGCCGAAGAACGTGGCCGTCCAGAACAGCAGGCCGAGGGCGAGCACGTTGGCGCTGCCGGCCGCCACCATCAGCGTGAACCAGGCCGCCATGCCGCACATCGCCCGCCGCTCGATCGGGTCGCCGGTCTCGGCCGGCCGGTCCATGCGGGCCAGGACGAACGTCGCCACCAGGATGAACAGCCCGAGCCCGACCGTCAGCGCGAACTGGAACGCTCCAACGCCGATGCCGGGCAGCTGCCGCCCCGGCAGCGCGGGCGACATCCCGGCCAGGGCGGCGGCGATCGTGGCCACGAAGGCCAGCGGCCCGGCCACCCGCAGCGCCCGGCACGCGCCGGTGAGCCACGGCGGGACCGCCTCGCCCGGCGCCAGCCGCCTGGCGATGCCGGGCAGCGCCGCCAGCCCGGCGGCGGCGACCTGGACGGCGGCGTTGGCCGCCGTCAGCGCCAGCCCCCGCGGGTCGCCCACGAACGGCGCCGACACCGCCAGGCCGATCGACCCCAGCGCGAAGGCGACGTGCACGGCCCGCAACCGCCACACGGGCGCGCCGCCGTGCCACAACCGCGGCCGGGCCAGCAACGGCCCGGGACGCGAGCCGCCGTCGGGCGGGAGGCCGGTCTGCTCGTCGCGCTCCCAGGTGCGCCGCGCCAGCCACCACAGCAGCACGACCACCGCGAACGGCGCCAGCGCGGCGACGGCCAGCCGCCGCGACGGCTCGGCGCCCCACAACTCGCTCATCCAGTGGACCCAGGCGGGCGCGCTCTCGCGGGCACAGGCCCGGCCGGCCGCGGTGCACTGCCAGCCGATGAGGTCGACGCTCGCCCGGGTGACCGCGCCCACGAGGGTGCCGGTGAGCAGCAGCGCGAACAGCCGCTGCGCCGCCTCGGCCACGTGCCGCAGGCGGCCGCCGCCCACGGGCCTGGGGAGCATGAAGTAGGACAGGTTGGCCAGGGAGAAGGGCAGCAGGAGCAGCCAGAGGGCGATGGTCCTGCCGCCCGAGGTGAGGCCGCCCCAGGCGTAGGCCTCGCGGTGGCGGATGCCGGGCAGGTCGTCCTGCTCGCCGTCGGGGCGGCCGCCGGGCCACCAGCGGCGATAGAAGCCGGTGGTGGCGTCGCCGGCGATCTGGCGCGGGTGGGGATGGTTGAGGATGCTCGCCGGCGGGGTGCCGGAGACGCCGTGCACACGTAGTTCGGTCATGCCTCCGCAGGTGGGGTCCAGGAATCCGTCCATGAGCCCAGGATCACGCAAAGTCACTGATGACGCAAAGTAATGGCTCGGTCACGATAACGCGAGCCGGTCCTGGAGGCTGTGCGCCGCCCGGCGCGGCGGCCTCGCATGGGCCGCCGCCGGGCGGGCACCATGATCTACGTGACCGCGATCGGCGACGGCGAGGCGCGGGCCCACTGGATCGACAGGGAGACGGTCGTCTGGACGGTGGATCCGTCGCTGACGCACGCGCTGGCCTGCGCCCCGGCCGGCGGCATCACCTGCCACGACGGGCGGCTGACCGGCCATGCCGTGACCGTCCCGCTCACGCCGGGCGCGCTGGACGACGTCCGGCGGCGGGCGTGGCCGCACCTGGCCGGCGGCACCGCGCTCAAGCTGCGCCCCGAGGACGCCGGGCTGGTGAAGGAGGCGCTGCGCGGCCAGGTGGTGGCCGTGGCCCACGACGGGTCGGGCGCGGTGGCCGCGGCGACCGGCGTGCAGATCCCGGGGGTGCTCGACGACGTCTACGCCGGGGCCGTCCGCGCCGGGCTCGGGCCGTCGGGACGGCTGCTGCCCCGGCTGGCCCTCTGGGCGCCCACCGCGCGACGGGTGGAGCTGGCGCTCGGCGGCCGCCGGCACGCGATGCGGCTGGACGAGGAGACCGGCGTGTGGTCGATCCGCGGCCTGCCCACCTGGTACGGCAAGGACTACACCTACCGCGTCACCGTCTACTCCCCCGCCGCGGGCCGCGTCGTCACCAGCGAGGTCACCGACCCCTACAGCCTGGCCACCGCGCCCGACGGGGTGCGCAGCAGGCTGGTGAGCCTGGACGACCCCGCGCTCAAGCCGCCCGGCTGGGACCGCCTGGCCAAGCCCGCCCCGGTCCCGCTGGACCGGGCGGTCATCTACGAGCTGCACGTACGCGACTTCTCCGCCTCCGACGCCACCGTGCCCGAGGAGCTGCGCGGCACGTACGCGGCCTTCCGCCACGACGGCGACGGCATGCGCGAGCTGCGCGCGCTGGCCGCGGACGGGCTCACCCACGTGCACCTGCTGCCGGTGTTCGACCTGGCCACGGTCCCCGAGCGCCGGTCGGACCGGACCGAGCCCGACTGCGACCTCGCCGCCCTGCCGCCCGACTCCGAACGGCAGCAGGAGATCGTGGCGCTCACCGCGGACCGCGACTCCTTCAACTGGGGCTACGACCCGCTGCACTACACCGTCCCCGAGGGCTCGTACGCGACCGACCCGGACGAGCGGATCAGCGAGTTCCGCGCCATGGTCGCCGCGCTGAACGAGGCCGGGCTGCGCGTGGTCATGGACGTGGTCTACAACCACACCCACTCGGCGGACGTGCTGGACCCGATCGTGCCCGGCTACTACCACCGCCTGCTGGAGGACGGCTCCCTGGCCACCTCCACCTGCTGCGCCAACACCGCGCCCGAGCACGCCATGATGGGCCGGCTCGTGGTCGACTCGGTGCGCACCTGGGCCAGGCAGTACAAGGTGGACGGCTTCCGCTTCGACCTCATGGGCCACCACCCGAAGGCCAACATCCTGGCCGTGCGCGCCGCGCTCGACGCGCTCACCCCCGAGCGCGACGGCGTGGACGGCCGCTCGATCATCCTGTACGGCGAGGGCTGGAGCTTCGGGGAGGTGGCCGGCGACGCCAGGTTCGAGCAGGCCACGCAGGCCAACATGGCCGGCACCGGCATCGGCACGTTCGACGACCGGCTGCGGGACGCGGTGCGCGGCGGCGGCCCGTTCGACGCCGACCCGCGTGTGCAGGGCTTCGGCTCCGGCCTGGCCGGCGCGCCCAACGGCGGGGCGGCCCACGGCAGGGGGGCTGCGGACCCACACCGCCTGCGCCCAAGCACCCACCGGGTGTTTCTTGGCCTTGTGGGCGGGCGTCG
>NZ_JBEXYK010000123.1:0-9196 GCF_040630865.1 Nonomuraea sp. NPDC005730 | reverse complement strand
TCAGGCGACCAGGTCGAGGTCAAGACGGCGGCCCATGTCGATGTCGATCGTGCCGTAGAGGTTGGCGTTGGACCAGAACAGCGGTGAAGGCCTCGCTTGTCGGCGTCGGTCATCTTCTTCTGCCAGGCGGGGCCCTTGAGGACGGACTGAACCAGCAAAGTGTTGATGAAGACCAGCGCCGACTGGAGCAGGTGAAGGCTGAGCATGGAGACCTCCTGATGCTCCTTGTCGCCGCCGGGGACGGTGCCGGCGCTGCCGTAGAACAGATCGGTGTTGGCCGAATTCCAGTTCTCCACGACCTGCAGCCCCTCGTGGATCTCGCGGCGCAGCCCCTCGAAGGCGACGTACTCGGCGACGAACACGCTCTTGACCGCCTTGCCGGCCTCGGGGTCGCCTTGATACTCAGTGGCGCGGCAGACCGGGGACTTCGCCGTCGAGCCGGCCCGTACAGCGCGGGAGACTCAGCCCTCGGCCGACGCTTCGGCGCCGCCGGAGGTGCGGAGTAGTGGCACCGGGTCGGTGGCGAACCGGGCGGCGCGAGGCTCACGCTCATCTCCGAACCGGTGGGTGAGGATGCCGTAGAGTTCCGGGCGTCGTCCCTGGATCCATCGGCGGCCGGTCGAGAGTGGCAGCAAGGTGAGGTCGAGGTCCGCGGTCACCATGTCGTCACCGGCCTTCCAGGTTTCGCCGAGGATGCGGCCGTAGGGGTCGATGATCATCGCGTTGCCGGTGCGGATCTCGTCGTCGTCTTCGCCGATGCCGTTGCTGAACAGGACGAACAGCCCGTTGTCATGAGCGCGGGCGGGCAGCCAGCGCATCAGCCACTGGCGTCCGCTGGGGCCGCGCAGCTCGGCCTCGATCGCCTCCGGGGCGCCGTGCCGGTTCCGCCAGAGCTCCACGGGGATCGGGCGCATCCCGTGCGGGCTGCGCGAGGCGGTGCCGCCGGTCTGGTGCGGCGCCACCAGGATCGAGGCGCCCATCAGCGCTGTGGCGCGGACGTTCTCGACCAGGTTGTTGTCCCAGCAGATGAGAATGCCCATGCGGACGCCCCAGGGGGTGTCGAAGACGGTGTAGGCGTCGCCGCTGCTGATCGCCGGGTGCTCGAAGGCGTGCAGCTTGCGATGACGATGGACGCGTCCGTCCGGGAGGCAGAGGGCATAGCTGTTGAACAGCCGGCCTTCCGCGTCGCTCTCCAGGAAGCCGACTCCCACCGCGACGCCGTGCTCGGCCGCCAGCGCGCGGACGGCGGTGACGGACGGACCGGCCACCGGCTCGGCGAGTTCCCGCAACCGCTCGGGCGTATGGCGGCGGAGATGCCAGTACCCCAGCAGGCACATTTCCGGGAAGGCGACGACCTGCACGCCATCCGCGCTCGCCACGCGCACGTAGTGCTCGACCTGCGCCAGGTTGTACGCCTTGTCATCGGGCCGATGCTCGAACTGCACGGTCGCGCACCGCAATGTCGGCGTGGGCATCTCGGCCGCTTCATCGTTCCGTGCCATCGCGAACCTCCGGATACTTGGGTGGTTCACCAGGAGACCGTATGGGCATCCCATTCGTCCAATGAATCTTTTTCGCTGTTCGATAGAGTTCCGGAATGGATCTGGTTCTGCTTCGCGCCTTCCTCACGGTCGCCGAGCACGGTCACTACGGCCGCGCCGCGCGAACGCTGAGCGTCACCCAGCCGACCCTCACGAAACAGATCCAGTCGTTGGAAGCGCAGGTGGGAGGCCGGCTGTTCGATCGCGGCCGGCACGGCGCCGTACTGACCGACCTGGGCACTGCCCTGCTCCCGGACGCGCAGGCTCTCCTACGGCAAGCGGACGCGCTCACCCGGCGAGTGGCGAGAATGGCCGCCGGCGAGATCGGGAAGCTGGCCGTCGGCTTCGGGCTGTCGAGCATCGACCTGGCCCCTCGGATCGTCGCCGCCTTCCGGCGGCGCCATCCCGACGCGCATGTCACTTTGGATGACATGTCGTCACAGGTCCAGCTTGACCGGATCAACGCGGGCGACCTCGACGTCGGTTTCGTCCGCCTGCCCCTCGAACGCGGATGGGGACGACTGCCACTGGCCGGCGACCGCCTCGCCCTCGCCTGTGCCGACCATGACGACCAGCCTCCGCACGACCTCGGAGATCTCGCCGAATGGGTGGCCCGCCACGACTTCCTCCAGTTGGTGCAGGAGAGAGGGCCTGGACTGGCCCGGCAGATCGACCGCCTGTGCGCCGCCGTCACGGTCCGCCCTGCCATCGTCCAGGAGGCGCAGGACCTGCAGACCGTCCTCGCGCTGGTGGCGGCCGGCGCGGGAGTCGCGTTCGTGCCGGCCAGCGCCCGCCGCATCGCGCCGCCCTCGGTCACGATCACGCCGATTCGCCATCCGGCGGCCGAATGGCAGATTGCCGTGGTGTGGAAGGACGGGCGGCCTCGCCCGTTGACGACCGGTTTCCTGGACCTCGTACGAGAACATGGCCCTCTGGAAGCCGGCGGCTCCTGAGCCGGCTGCCCCGCGACACGTCCGGCTCCAGAGAGCCGGACGCGACGCTGAGGAGACGTCAGGAGACGGTGAGCGTGCCGTTCGGGTCACGGGCGCACGTGACGATCGTGCGGGGCGACGCGGCGAGGGCGCCGGCCAGGCACTGGCCGAGGACCGTGTGGCCGGCGGCGTTGGGGTGCCACGACTCCTGACAGGTCTGGAAGTAGGTGACGCAGGTGTTCGCCGCCCGCTGGATGCCGATCTTGTCCCAACCGGACAGGCTTGTGATGAACGTGCCGGACGGCCCGTCCTGCACCCGGACCGGCGTCGCGAGCGCGCCCGCCGGGCTGCCGGGGTTCTCGCAGAGCCTGGCCCCGTCGAAAGCCCGCTGCACGTCCATTACGCGCAGGTCGGCCGCCGGGCGTTCGGCTGCCAGCGTGGCATACGCGTTCTTGACCAGTGAGCCGAGGTTCTGGGAGAACACGTGCCCGGGGGCGAGGCTCGCACGGTGGATCGGGCACCCGGCGGCGTAGCGCTCGGCGCCGAGGGCACGGAACTTGTCGCGGGTGTCGGTGCGGCCGTCCTCGTCGTAGTACTGCGGGGCGACGTCGGGGGGCAGCGGGTTGGTGTAGGTCTGCAGAATCACCTGGTGGGTGCCGTCGGCGTCGATCTGGTCGAGGGTGTCCAGGATCTGCCGCAGGGCCGCGGTGGTCTCGGTGGTGGCGGCGGCGACCTCGGTGTCGGTGGCCAGGTCCGAGGCGGTGCAGGGCTTCTGCGGCACCTCGCCCTTCAGATAGGCCCAGAACTCCCACCAGCCCGTCCAGGCGTCGGCGATGAAGCGGTTGGCGCACAGCGTGGCCACGTCGCCGAAGGTGAACTGGGTGTTGTTGGAGCCGAGGCCGACGAGGACGACGTCGATGTCGTGCGTCCGGGCGACGGCGCGCAGCTGATCGAGTTGCGAGGCGACGGTGCGGCCCTCGGCCCGCGCGCTTGCGGGGGTGGCGATGTCGGCGGGCTGGGCGCCGGAGCACGCGAGGTTGAAGCGTTGCTGAATGCCCGGGAGCGGCGCCGTGAACACCGAGGCGTTCGCCGAGCGGTGACAGAAGTAGGCGTTGCTGTTGGCCGCCGACCAGCCGGAGAAGGCCTGTGCCGTACCGGAGGCGTCGACGACGGGTTGGTAGTCCCCCGCGCCCTCCCCGCTGATGAAGCTGTCGCCGAGCGCGACGGCGGCGGTGGGCAGAGCCGCCTGCGCCGGTCCACTGTGCGCGGCCTGGATGCCGGCCGCGCTCACCAGGAGCATGACAACCGCGGCGGCACTCTGGAGGAGCCTCATGACCACCTCATTTCATACTTAATAAGTACGAAATACGCATGTGTGGATCACAACATGCCGCACCAACAGCGTCAACATCTGCGCGGGCCAGCTGATGCGTTTCCGTGGTGGTGCGCGCGCGGGTGGTTACTCGACCACCCGTCCCGTCGCCTTCGCTCCATCCATGCGTACGGCCAGGCAGTACACGGTCCTGTAACGAGGCCATTCCTCCGGCAGCGGCGCAAGCTCCGCCGTGTCGATCTCATCCCTTTTCGATTTCTTGATGCGCATCCTGGGAAGACACCCGTTCTCCATGAGCCGCGTCATGTCCGCACCCGGATACGGCCCCTCCGGGAGGACATATGTGGTGGCGAACTCAGCCGAGTGCGGCACGTGGCAGGGGACGACGGTCACCATGTACGTCTGGGGCAAGGGTTCGATGCAGTCGCCGGGTCGTAGCTCGGTGGCGTGAAACCGTTGCGTCCCGGGAATGGTGCTCTGCTGCAGCGGAGTCTGCGGGAGGGCGGCGGGTTCCGGCTGAGCGGACTCGGACGACTCCGCCGGCACCGGGTTAGCTGCGCAGCCGGCGAGCGATATGGCTAAGCAGCATGCGAACAGCAAAGCCTGGTGCCCGTCGCCCGATTGGGCCATCCGGAGCATCGCGAGCAGACCGGCCCGCTGCTCGGCGTCGAGCACGGAGATGATCGGCGCCCCTTCGAACAGAAGCTTCAGCAGGCGCCCCCTGAGCTCCTGCCCGGCCTCCGTGAGGACGAGCCGCTTGGCCCTGCGGTCGTCCGGATCCGGCTCCCTGCGCAGGAGGCCGCCGGCTTCGAGTGAGTCGGCGATCGCGGTGACATGCGAAGGCTCACAGTGCAGGTGACCGGCCATCGTCCCCATGCGCTGAGGCTCCTGCAGCTGAATCACCGTGTGAGCCTGCGGCACGGTGAGCCCGACCGCAGCGGTGACCTGCTCGAAATGCGCCCGCAGAGCCGCATCCGCGGCGAACAGCCGCTCCACGATCTCCTGGCCCTCCGGATCCGGCCATTCGATCAGTATCTCCGCCATGATCCTCACACCCCGGGCATTACTTCGGTGAATGAACTGTTCTACGGCGACGCGCGTCGCGTTCAACCACGCACGGCGGGAGACGACGTGCCGGGTCGGCGCTCGGTGGTCAGCTGCTGAGTCTGGCCGCCTGCATGGCGTCGAGCCGCCGCACGAGCAGAGCGGTGACGATCGCCGTCGGCACGACCGACGCGTGCAGGACCAGGTGGGCCCAGGCGCTCGGCGTGAGCTCGTACATCTGGCTGACGGTGTCGTCCGGCCGGGGTTCGTGGTGTGTGGTGAGGAGTGTCGTCCACTCGATCCAGAACAGGGGCCAGGTCAGGAAGGTGACCAGCCACAGGGCCCACCAGGTGTGCAGGAGACCGGCCGGGGCCGTCGTGCCGCTGCGTCCAGGGGGGCTGGCGGCGTGCCAGATGTCGTCGGCGATCTGCTTGGGCAGCCACAGGTTGCCGATCGGGACGAACCAGCCGTACACGGCCATGGAGGGGCGGTAGCGCAGCCGGCCGGGAGCGAGTCTTTCGGCGACGACTCGTACCCGGTGGAACCAGAGCAGCCAGCACGCCGTCAATCCCAGCCCGGAGACGATCTGGGCCACCGACATGATCTGGCTGACCATCTCGTTGAAATCGCGGATGCCGTCGTAGGTCTCCGCGTCGTGCCACCGTCCCGCATCGTCGGCAACATCGAACTGGTAGATCACTGTGCTCACGGAGACCAAGGCGAAGAAGGCAAGCGCCACATAGGCGGCGATCCGGTAGCCGGTGGCGGGGAGCAGGGGGTCGCGGCCGCGCATACGGCGGCGTTCGTTGACCAACAAGGGCTGGGGATCCGCGCGGCTGGGCGAGGGCGGCGCCGTCGTTCGGGGGCCGCCGCCGGTCGCGACGGCCGGGTCGTGAAGGGCGGTCAGCGCCAGGGTCCGGCGCTCGGCGATGACCTGGGTGAGCGCCTGCGGCAGCCACCGCCCCCGGTCGGGCGAAGCGAGCGTGGTGAGCTGGGCCAGCACCTGCTCCAGGCTGGGCCGGGCGGCGGGGTCCTTGGCCAGGCAGGCCGCCACCAGAGCGGCCAAGGGGGCGGGCACTCCCTGAAGGTCGGGCTCGGCGTGCACCACGCGGAAGACGACCGCGTGGACGGGCCCCGTCCCGAAGGGGCTGCGGCCGGTCACGGCGAAGGCGAGCACGCAGCCGAGCGAGAACACGTCCGAGGGCGGCCCGACCTGCTGGGCCATGGCCTGTTCGGGGGACATGAACGCGGCGGTGCCCAGCACCGTGGAGGTCTGGGTGTGGCTGGTGGCGTCCAGGGCACGGGCGATGCCGAAGTCGATCAGGCGGGGCCCGTCCTCGGCGAGGATGACGTTGGCGGGTTTGAGGTCGCGGTGCACCATCTCGCAGGCGTGCACCGCGGCGAGTCCTTCGGCCAGCCCGGCTCCCAGCACCGCGGCCGACTCCAGAGGGAGCGGCCCATGCTCTTCGACGGCCTGCTGCAGGGAGGGACCGGGAATGTAGGCCGTGGCCAGCCACGGCCGGGCGGCGTCGGTGTCGGCGTCCACGACTTGGGCGGTGTAGAAGCCGCCGACCTTGCGGGCGGCCTCCACCTCGGAGGCGAAGCGGCGACGGAAGTCCGCGTTGTCGGCCAGCTCGGGACGTACCACCTTGACGGCCACCAGGCGCCCGCCAGGGGAACGCCCCAGGAACACCTGCCCCATCCCGCCCCCGCCGAGCCGTGCGTGCAGCCGATAGGGGCCCATATGGGGCGAGTCGCCGTCGCGCAGGGGGTTGGCCATGGCACCGCTTCCGTGTTGAGTTCCTTGCCGGCTGGTATTGATCATCCCAAAAGGTGCGCTTCCCGGAGGAGTTCTGGCGCGCACTCAGCCTTCTCCAAGGCCGTGGGAGGGGATGACGACACCAGCAGACCGGAGCACCACCTTCGCCAGGAGGGCAGCCATGAGGGACGAGCCGCAGTGGCCGAACGACGACGCCATGATGCAGATCGCGATCGAGGAGGCGCAGACGGGGTTCGGCCAGGGCGGGATCCCCGTCGGCGCGGTGCTCGCCACCCCCACCGCCCTGCTCGGGGCAGGTCACAACGAGCGCGTCCAGCGAGGCGATCCGACGGCGCACGGCGAGATGTCCTGCCTGCGCGCCGCAGGATCCCGATCCTCCTACGCCGGCACGACGTTGTACACGACGTTGTCGCCGTGCCCGATGTGCAGCGGAGCGATCGTCCTGTTCCAGATCCCGCGGGTGATCATCGCCGAACGGGTGACCTACACGGGGGATGTCGACTTCCTGCGCGGACACGGCGTCGACGTCGACGTCCGGGCCGATGAGCGATGCGTCGCGCTGATGTCGGAGTTCCAGCGGCGCTCACCCCAGCTCTGGAGCGACGACATCGGCGGCCGGTGAGCCGCATCCAGCACCTGTCGCGCCGCCGAGCGCGGGCCCGTGCGCTCGATGAGTGATTTGCGGAGTCGGCTACTATAAGTCACGTTGTTCCACCTCAGGCTGAGGGGCCCGCGACGTCACCACCAGTGACGGAGCCAGTGGAGCGGCCCGGCGAGTTCCTCCACGCCGGGCGAGCGGGCCCCGTGGATCTTTCCCTTTTCAGGACACCTCCTCTGGGCTCGTGTGCTCATTCGATCAGAGATGTCAAAGGAAAGAACCTTGGCCCGCTTCGACACCATCGTCGCTCTTCGCTTGGCGAAGGCATTGCTCACCTTCACCGTCGGCGGCTTCGCGCTGCTCGTCGTGTTCGGCAACCTCACCGACTACGGCACGAACTTCGAGTTCGTCCGGCACGTGCTGGCCATGGACGCGCAGAAGCCCGAGCTCGCCGCGGTCAGCCAGATCAACTACCGCGCCATCCCGTGGACGTGGGCGCACCACGTCGCCTACCTCGGCGTCATCCTCACCGAGGCGGTCATCATGGTGACCTGTCTCGTGTCGGCCTGGCAGCAGGTCAGGGCCGTCGGCGGCGACGACGCCGCCTTCCAGCGGTCCAAGCGATGGGGCGTGGTCGGCTGCACGGTCGCCCTGCTGCTGTGGTTCTTCGGCTTCCAGGCCATCGGCGGCGAATGGTTCGGCATGTGGATGAACGGCACCTGGAACGGCATCCCCGACGCGGTACGGCTGTGCACGTACATCGGGATCGTGCTGATCTTCCTCAGCCTCCGCAACGACACCCGCGAGAGCGCCTGAGCGGACCGGCGGCCTCCGTCACGGCTGGACGTCGCCGTGACGGAGGCCGTTCAGCAGGAGGGTGAGCAGGCGGTCTAGCGCTACCGCACCCTGGCCATCCATGACACCGACGATCCGGGAACGATCGTCGTCGAGCAGGAGGCCCTCGGGACCAGCGCGACCACCGGGGAGTTCGCGCTGCCCAACCTCCTCGTGCTCACCGTGCACCACGGGCGGATCACCCGTCTGCGCGACTACGTCAACCTCCGGCAACCGCGGCCGCGCTGGGCGGGGAGAGCTGAACGCGGCCCGTCCGGATGAACCCGAAGCTCAGCGCATCCGGGACGACGTGAAGGAGCCCCGGCCGGAGGACCGGCCGGGGCTCGCCACCCCTGATTCCGACGGCTAGAGCGTGATGCTCCAGGTGTCCAGGAAGCCGGTGTCACCGGCGTAGACGTCCCTGATGTCGAGCGTCCAGGTGCCGGCGGCCTGCTGGCTGACCGGGACCGAGAAGGTCCTGGTGCCGTACTGCGTGCAGCTGGTGCCACCGTAGGCGTCGACCAGGTAGTAGGTGCCGTTCGGGCCGCGGAGCCGGATGTTCAGGTCCTCGGCGCAGGTGTGGCTGATCGTGATGGACAACTTGACCGGGGAGATCGCGGTGCCCGTCGCGGTGGAGGTGATCGGGCTCCGGGTGGTGGAGTAGTCCCTGATCTGGTAGTCGGTGTTGTTGGTGAACGTCCGGCCAGGGTTGCCGGTGCCGACCGTGAGGGTGTAGGTCGCGGTGTGCGTGGTGGAGCCGGTGCCGGTCACGGTGATCGGGTAGGTGCCCTGGGCCGTGGAGGCGCCGACCGACAGGGTCAGCGTGGAGGAGTTGCCGGAGGTCACCGAGGCCGGGTTGAAGCTGGCGGTGGTGCCGCTCGGCAGGCCGGAGGCGGTCAGGTTGACGGTCTGGGCGCTGCCCGAGGTCGTCTGGGTGTTGACCGTGGTCGTCGTGGTGGCGCCGGGCTGGACGCTGCCGGAGGACGGGTTGAGCGTGAGGGAGAAGTCGGGGCCGGCGGTGCCGCAGGCCGGCTCATTGGAGGCGGCGGCGACGCTGACGGCGCTCCAGGCGGCCTTGGTGCTGTTGCACTCGGCGCTGTTGGCGCCGTACAGCTCGATGGCCGCGGCCACCGA
>NZ_JBEXYK010000122.1:0-9353 GCF_040630865.1 Nonomuraea sp. NPDC005730 | reverse complement strand
TTCGTTCTTCTTGGTCGTTGAACCAACTACCGGAGACCTCTTCGTTCAACGATCACCGACACGCCTCACACGCGATCTTTCGAAACACGGCCTAGCCGCAGGTCAGATTGTCAGAGATGTTCTCCATGCGCGGCCCGGCTGAGGACGCTCCGGTGCCCAGCGCCGAGAAAGGAGCCGGCCGTGGCGTTGACTGATCGCCGACCAGGAAAGGCAGATCGCCACCGTGGCGTGCGCGGCGGCCGTGCATGCCAGGGCGGGCGGCTGCTGTTGAGGTGGCCGCCCCGCATCATGAGCAGCATGACGGCGTCGCGGCGCCGCACGGAGGCCCTGAAGGGCTCCGGTCTCACGCCGGGCGCACGCACGAGTAGGGGAGGTAGCCGTAGTTCTGCGCGGGAGTGGCCCACTGGACCGTCTCCCAGAGACTCCCCCAGCCTGTACGGCCGCACATGGGGGGATATCCTCCGCCGTGCAGCTGGCACTGCGGCGCCTTCTCCTGCACGATCGTGCCGCCCTTCCTGTCGCGATGCTGATCGGCTCGACAGGCGGGGGATCCGGAGTGGCGGAGCCACTTGTCTCGAGCCTTGATCTCAGCGGTGCTTCAGTGACGTCGGGTCGTTCAGTGCGGCGAGGCTTCGCTAGGTTGCCGCGGTTGGGGGGTGTCTTCCCGAAGGGGATTCTCGGATTCGGTGTGAGCTGGTCCGCCAGCCGAGGCAGCGTCACGTAGTGCCTTCTCGACTCGGCGGTTGCTGGTCATCGTGGCCGTGACGGCGGTCATGGCCAGGAGGAGGCCACCGGCGGTGTAGAGCGGGGTGCGCAGGTCGTAGGTGGTGGCCAGCCAGCCACCGAGCACGGCGCCGAACGGGGCAGCGCACATGGCGAGCATGCGGGAAGTGGAGGTGACCCGGCCCATCAGGTGGCCCGGGACGACCGCCTGCCGCAGCGAGGGCGCGAGCACCATCGTGGCGCCCATGCCCGCCCCGCAGACGGCAAGCGCAAGCCCGGCCACGTAGGGGTTCGGGGCGGCGGCAAGCCCCAGGACGGCCAATCCTTCGACCGTGGCCGTGCAGGTCAACGCGGTGCCGGTGCCAAGTCGCCGGCCGAGGAAGGCGGCGATGCCCGCGCCGAGCAGGCCCCCGGTGGCCTCCGCGGTGAGGAGCAGGCCGAAGCCGAAGGCGCCGATCCCGAGACGTTCCTGCGCGAAGAGCGCCAGGACGGTCTCCACAGCGACGAAGGCGATGTTCCCGACCGCCGGGCGGAGCGCGAGGCCGAGCAGCAGCCGATCCCGGAAGACGTATGAGGCCCCGGCTCGGGCTTGGCGCAGCAGTGACGCGCGGGCGCCCGCGGCAGGTCGCGGCACGGCGGGCAGCGATCGTACGAGCAGGGCGGACAGCGCGAATGACACCGCGTCAGTGAACAGCGGGACCGCCCGCCCGAGCGCCAGCAGCGCACTGCCCGCAGGCGGTCCCGCGAAGCCGGACGCGGCGGTCTGGGCGCCGCGCAGGCGGGAGTTGGCACGCTGCAGAAGTACGGGGTCACGGCCGAGCAGATCGGGCAGGTAGGCCGTGGCGGCCGTGTCGAAGAAGAGTCCACCGAGGGCGAGCAGGAACGCGACGGCCGCGAGGAGCCCGGCGCTCAGCACGTCCAGCGCGGCCGCTGCGGCGGCCGTCGCGAGCAGCGCCGCGCGCGCCATGTCCGCGATCCACATGGTGCGCCGACGGTCCCAGCGGTCCACCAACGCGCCGCCGAGCATTCCGAACAGCAGCCAGGGCAGCGTCCCGGCAGCCGTGACGGCGGCCAGCGCCATCGGATCCCGCGTCACGGTCAACGCCAGCAGCGGCAACGCGGCATGCGTCACCCCGTCACCGAGCGAGGACACCGTCTGCGCGGTCCACAGCCGCCCGAACCCGCTCGGGGGCTTCGCCACATCATTGGTCGGCTTCGGGATCACTTGGCATTCCCCTCGATGATCTGCCGGCGCGGAGCAGGCCGTAACGGCGCGATCGTGATCACGGCGTCGGAGAAGGCCGCGCGCTCTGCGGCGCGCGGCCCGTGCTCTCTGTTGTTCATGGCAGGTTCTTCACGGCAGCAGGTGGGCGGCCTTGACCGAGTGGAAGTGGATCACCACGTCGAAGGACTTGCCGAGGGAGGTCTGGAACGCCTGCTCGGGTGTCCAGAAGCCGCCGCCGATGACCCGGGTGGGCCGCTCCTGGGCCAGCCACTGCTTCGCCGCCGGCGGGGCCGTGCGGGTGTCGAGGACGAAGTCGCGGTGGCGGACCTGGTCCAGGACGTGCTCGTTGTAGCCGGAAGGTGCGGCCTCGACCGAGCCCTTGCAGGTCATGGGCCGTTCGGCGGGCTTCGGGCAGTCACTGCCGGTGGGGGTGTAGTTGTAGCCGCCGCGGTCGAAGGTGGTGCCGACGGTCACGAAGCGGTCGCCGAGCCGCTTGCGCAGCAGCCCACCCATCGGGCCGGGGACGTACACGGTGTCGATCGGGGTGTAGCTGAGGTGTGCGTTCAGCCCCGACATCTGGATCTTGGCGCCGGTCGTCCTGTTCCACCAGGCGACGTTGTCGGCCAGGACGGTGTCCCGGTAGAGCGCGGCCGCACGCCGGCCCTCAGCGGTGCTCTGGTCGAAGGCGAAGTCGGTGAAGGTCTGCGACAACGCGCGGGCGTGCTGCACCACCCACCGGTCCGCGGCCTGCTTCTCCAACGACGTGAGCGCCTGAGCGGCGCGCTTGGCGTAGTCCTGCCGTCTCTCCAGGGGCACGGCGAGCGCCTGCCCCATGTACTCGCCCGCGTTCTTGGTGGTGGGCCGGAGACCGTCGTACAGCTTGGTGAACTCGTCCAGCTGGTCGGGATGGCGCCGCTTGACGTAGCCGAGGACCTTGTCGAACAGGATGTCGCCCGGATAGAGCAGGTCGGCGCCCATGAACTGCACCTTGCGGGCGTGGGTGGCGTTGTAGGAGCGCATCCACTGGACCAGGCCGAGGAACTCACGGTTGTCGAACAGGTCGTAGGGTCCCTTGACCTCGTCGCGGAAGATGGCACGCGGGTCGCCCTTGCCGTCCAGCACATAATCGTTGAGCCGTACGCCGGTGCTCCAGCTCAGCTCTCGCGCGAAGGTGGTGAACCCCTTCTCGGTCACCAGATAGCGCAGCAACCGCTGGTTGAGCGTGTAGAACTCGGCGCTGCTGTGGGTGGCCTCGCCGACGCCGACCACCTGCGCGTCACCGACCATGGCGCCGAAGGCGTCCAGGTCACGCGTGAGCGGCTTGGCCACGGTGTCGAGCGCGGCGATGATGTCGGCGTCAGTGGCGGCGAAGGCCGGGGTGGCGGTCGCGGCCAGGGCGAGACCGAGGGCGGCGATCGTGGTTCTCATGTACGGGGTTCCTGTCAGTGACATGTGACGAAGCGTGCCGGGCCACGCTGACAGCCCGGCGACAAACGGTTGACAGCTCAGATCTTGGGGCCGAGGAAGCAGCCGCCGGAGGCGTCGATGATCTGGCCGGTCACCCATCGGCCCGCCTCTGAGGCCAGGAAGGCCACCACGTCGGCGACGTCCTCGGGCTGCCCGACGCGCGGGATGGCGTTGCCGGTGCCGACCATCTGCTGAACCTCGGGGTTGCCGAGCATCCACGGGTTCATGTCGGTCACCGTCGGTCCGGGCGCCACTGCGTTCACGGTGATGCCGCGCCCGCCGACCTGCTGGGCCAGCGAGCGGGCGAGCACCTCGACGCCGGCCTTGCTCATCGCGTACGGCGCTTCCGGCATCGCGATCCGGGTCGCCGCGGTGGTCACGTTGACGATCCGGCCGCCGTCGTTGAGCAGCGGCAGCGCACGCTGGATGATGAACAGCGGCGCCTTGGTGTTGATCGCCAACAGCCGGTCGAACGCCTCTGGGGTGATCACCTCGATCGGGCCGCCGGTGTTGATGGCGGCGTTGTTGACCAGGATGTCCAGCCGTGCCTGGCCGGTCCACGCGGAGAGGCCCGCCTCCAGCCCGGCGAACAGCGCGTCCACGTCCCCGGGCACGCCCAGCTCGGCTCGGACCGGGAACGCGCGGCCGCCGTCCTTCTCGATCAGCTCCACGGTCTCCAGCGCGGCGGCCTCGTTGCTGCCGTAGTGCACGGCGACCAGCGTGTCTTCAGCCGCCAGCCGCCGTGCGATGGCCCGGCCGATCCCTCGCGAAGCCCCGGTCACCAGTGCCGTCTTACTCATTGAATTCTCCGGAATGAGATGGATTGTCTGACCGATAGGATCGACGAGACCCGTCACCAGGAACAACGCCAAAGAACGCAAGGGTGGATTAACCCAAGAGTTAATGCCGGGGGAGAATCGTGGAACTACGTGACATCGAGATCTTCCTGACGCTGGCCGAGGAGCTGCACTTCGGCCGGACCGCCGAACGGCTGTCCGTGTCCCCTGCCCGGATCACTCAGGCGATCAAGAAGCAGGAGCGCCGGATCGGCGTCCCGCTCTTCGACCGGACCAGCCGTTCAGTACGGCTGACGCCATCAGGGCAGCAGCTTTATCGCGAGCTCAGCGCAGGATACCGGCAGATCATGGACGGCATCGAAGCCGTCTCCGCCACAGCCCGTGGCATCAGCGGAACCCTGCGCGTGGGCTCCATGGGCGGCTCCCAAGCGTGGAAGATCGACCCCATCGTCACGTTGTTCCAGGCCAGGTATCCAGCCGTCCAGCTGCTCCACCGCGACATGAACACGGTGGATCCGCTGGCCTTACTCCGCTCTGGCGAGATCGACGTGGGCAACGTCTGGCTCCCGCTGCGCGAGCCCGATCTGACCGTCGGCCCCGTCACCCACACCTCCTCGCAGGTGCTCATCGTCTCAGCCGGTCATCCCTACGCCGCTCGCGAGTCGGTGTGCCGGGAAGACTTCGGCGACCTTACCTTCCCCGCCCAGGCCTCTCCGATCCCGGCGTACCTGGAAGAGGTCTTCCAGCCCTTCCACACCCCCGCAGGCCGACCGATCGCGCGCGGGCCCCTGGTCGCCAACTGGGACGACCTGCTCAAGAGCGTCGGCGCAGGCCAGGCCGTGGCCGCGTCCGTCGCCGAGGCCGCGCCCTTCTATCCCTGGCCCAACCTCGTCTACCTGCCCATACTGGACGCCCCACCGGTCGCCTGGGTGCTCGCCTGGCGTACGGCGGCGGAGAACGACCTTATCCGCCGCTTCGCCGAGACGGCCCGGGACGCTGATCACGGAACTGCGTGACATCGAGATCTTCCTGACGTCGACCGAGGAACTGCATTTCGGCCAGCATGGGACACAGGAGTAAAGCACCCTCTGGAAGGGCACCGAGCCACCGCCTAGTGTCATCCGCCTGAAATTCGCAGGATAAGTCCGCATGGTGTTGGTTGTGGTGCATCCAGGACCGTCCGCAGTGGAGATCCACTTATCGGACAGTGAGCGGGCTCGGCTGATCGGCATGTCAGTGGAGTCGTCGAGGGTGGCGGTCCGGGCGAGGATCGTGCCGGCGTGTGCGGGGGGCGGGGATCAGCACGGCGCAGGTGGCACGGGACCTGGGCCTTTGCGGAGAGCACGGTGCGTAGGTGGCGTGTGGCTTTCGCCCGGGGTCGGCTGGAGGCGCTGGCCGACGAGGTGCGCACGGGCCGGCTCAAGGCGGAGCTGACGGTGTCGGAGGCCGAGCGGGCGGTGCTGCAGCGATGGGCGCGGCGGACCGAATCCGCGCAGGTCGTGGCGATGCGCGCGAAGATCGCGCTCGGATGCGCGGACGGCAAGAGCGTCCAGGCGCTGGAGGACGACATCCGCACCTGGATGGCCCGCTGGAACTCTAACCTCAAGCCGTTCGTCTGGACCAAGACCGCCGAGGAGATCCTCGAATCCCTTGCTGCATATTGCCGGCGAATTTTAGGCGGATGACACTAGCTAGGCGCGCGGCTCTCATCTCTGTCCAGGCAGAATGTCTCTCACCACAGGCAGCTCAGGACTACCTCTGGCAAGAAATGGCAAACAGCGCTCTGCAGTCCCCGTCCCGGCCGAATCCGTGAACTGATCGAACCGTCAAGGGCACGCCATGGCACGCCGGAGCCCGTGGCGCGTGCTCGTCGCGTGCTCTTCGGCCATCGGCACCCATGAACACCGGCTGATATTTTAAGACATTTCAAAGGCGCTGAAATCCACTTGAACGATACAAATCAAAGCGATGAAACACACCCCGGCATAGATTCTGTCGTCTTTTAATCCGTAGGTTCCGGGTTCGAGCCCCGGGCGCCCTACCGGCTCGAACACCTCTTCTCGATCATGTCGGGCGAGGCTGTACAGCCGCCGTTCACAGCCAAGAGGACCGGGATCCCGCTGACGGGAGTCCGGTCCTCCGTCGTCTGGTGGTCATCCGAAGAGCTGCTCAGCGGCGGCACGGCGCGCCGCCGTACCCCGGCCCGCACGTGGGCAAGGTGGCTGATCGTCGGCTGCATGGCCGCGTCTCTTTGGGGCGGGGCGGCGGCAGGCCGGGATGGTCGGGGACGTGCGGGTTCGGAGCGCGGAAACCGTCGCTGCCGCCTGCTACTTTCGCGGTCCATGAGCCAGAAGACATGGACGATCGATGATCACCTTGACGGCATGCCCGACACGTCGGTAGCCCTGTACCACGAATTCGTCAGGCTGGTCGAGGCGTGCGGTCCCTTCACGTACGCGGTGTCCAAGAGCATGATCACCGTCAAGGGGACACGTCGAGGATTCGCCGGAGCAAAGCCGGACGCGCGAGGGCTCCGAGGGTACTTCGACATTCAGCGCCCGATCAGCGACGACGGCCGCATCACCAGCGTGTCTCCGTACACGAAGCGGCTGTACGTTCATGCCTTCCGAATCTCTGATGTCGCCGAGCTTGATGAGGAATTCGCCGGCTGGCTCCGCGAGGCGTACGAAGTGGGTCAGGGCGGACACCTGGGTGCTTCACAACAAGGTCAACCCCGGCACGAGGCGTGAAGTCCCTGATCGTTAGCCGATCGTGCAATTAGACAGGGAACGAGGGGTCGATCACGGACGCTCACGACCGGCCTTGCGTCCAGCGCAGCGCCCCGACGCGGGTGATCGTCGCAGTTCCTGAGCTGACAACGCCGCTCCATCACAACTCCGCTGGGATGCCCAGAAGGACAAGCAAGATTCGGAACATGCGCGAAATGGCCTTGTCGCAGTCTCCCGAGCTGAGAGTGGCTTGGCTGTACAGCCAAGGGGACGGAACTCGGCGTACCTCCACGGACACCGCGACCGCTGGTCGAAGCCTCGAACCTGGATCGAGGTGTCTTCATTCAATCCGTGGTTCCGGATTCGAGCTCCGGGCGGCCTACCTCGACTACCTGGGCGGGCTCCCCGATCTCCGTGATCCGGAAGCTCGGCCGGTTGCATTTCCGGTAGCGGCCTCGTCACGGTCCTGCCACTGCTCCCCCTGACGCGCTCGGGCCTGGTCGCGGGCGTTCGGTCTCCATGTCGTCGGGGGTAGGAACGTCGATCAGGGGCGGATGTTGCGGTGGCCTTGTCGCGACGTAACGGCCGGTTCCCGCCTCCGATTCCTCCGCTGCACCCGCGAACGCCGCCATCCGTTTCGCTCGCTCTCTTCGGAATGAATCGACGCCGTCGAGGCGTGATATGTCACCATCGCCAGATGGCGAACCGTTGTGATCCGGTTCAGCGGGTCGGGGCTTACGGGATATGCGTCAACGAAGAGGGCGCCATACTTCTGTCCCGGTTCGCAGCACCGGACTCCCGCTGGGGACCGCCAGGTGGCGGCGTGGAGCACGGCGAACATCCCGCTGACGGGGTCGTCCGCGAAGTGCACGAGGAGACCGGGTACCGGGTGAAAGTCGTCCGGCTGCTCGGAGTTCATTCCAATGTCTGGCGCAGTGCGGATGCCGAGGTCCACGCGATGAATCTGTTGTACGAAGTGGCCGTGGTGGGAGGGTGTCTGCAGAACGAAACCGGCGGCAGCTCCGACCAGGCGGCGTGGGTCTCGTTGGCGGAGCTCCCGGAGCGACGCCGTACGGAACTTCTCGATGTCGGCCTTGATCTGTACCGCTGTCTCCCCCCGGAGGGCCGCAGTGATGTGACCGCGTAACGGCGTTTCGAGCGCCCATGATCAGCTCTCTGGATTCGCCGAGTTGCGTTCAGGTTGATCCGGAGCCGGTTCAGAGTGGACCGGGTATGCCCGGCGACCTGCATTGAACTACCTGGAGCCGGCCGAGCTCTTGATCCCCGCCGCGGGTGTTCGACGCGCTGCAGGCGCCCACTTCCTGCCCCACCACGGACCGATGTCATCCGGCCAGCGCTCGAAGACCTGCGCGTAGGGCATCCACCCCGGTGTCCTCGGTGAAGGCCGTACGGACGATGAAGCCGTGGACGATGCCGATCAGGACATCGGCGACGGCCACAGGATCGGCATCGCGGGCGACCAGCCCATGCTCCTGGTAGGCGCGGACGGCCTCCGCGAACAGCGCACGGACCTGCGTGAGCAGGTCGGCCATTCGCGCGCCGAGGGCCTCGTCGTCTGCGGCGGCCGCCCAGAAGCGCAGCATCAGTCGGCAAGACTCCCGCGTGGCGTCCATGGGGGCGTCCTGACTGAACACCTCGGCCACAAGATCGGACAGCGGCGGCAGCGGGCGTCGGGTGAGCGCCTGCTCGAAGGTGAGGCGCACGCCGTCGAGGACCTCGTCGGCCACCGCGATGACCAGCTCCTCCTTGCTGGAGAAGTAGCGGTAGACGGCACCCGCGGACAACCCGCTCTCGTTCAGTACGTCCTGGACGGAAACGGAGTGGAAGCCCTTACGGCCGACACACCGACGGGCGGCGGCCATGATCTGGCGGCGGCGGGCTTCGAGGTGTTCGACGGAGACGCGTGGCACGCACAAAGTAAAACGAACATTCGCTCTCTTGACAAGCTCAAGCCGCTGCGCGGAAGATTAAAAAAAACGAACCTTCGTTTTAGGAGGCCAGGCATGAGCGTCATGCTCATCAAGCAGCGCGTTCACGACCTCGACCGGTGGGCCAAGTGGTTCTACGAGCCGGAGCTCGACGCCGCCCGCCGAGAGCACGGCCTCACGGTGGCCGGCGCCTTCGTCGACGCCAACCACGACAACACGGTGATAGTGGTCCTGGAAGCCGAAACCGAGGAGGCCGCCCGCCGCTACGAGAACTCCCAGACTCTGGTCAATGCCAGGGAACGCTGCGGCGCCACAGGCTTCCCCGACGGCGTGTGGCTCGGGATCGAGCCGATCGCCAACCCCTATATCTAGTGGCCCGTCACGCAACGTTGACCGGGTAACTGGTCCAGCTTCGGATGGGTGAGCTGGCGGCGAAGCTGGTCTTCGGTTGCGCGCGGGCGTT
>NZ_JBEXYK010000121.1:0-9814 GCF_040630865.1 Nonomuraea sp. NPDC005730 | reverse complement strand
CACCGACCTTCAACTGCATCTCCTGGACCTTCTCGACATCGATCCACGAGACATCCGCTGAAGATCACTCACGTGCGGAAAACGGGGCTAGCTCGGCCCGCAGCTCCTCCACCGTGGTGACCGGCAGCCGGCAGGCGAACCCCCTGCACACGTAGGCGGCCGGCGCGCCCCCGATCGGCCCGCGCCCTTCCAGCAGCGCCGGGAACGGCTCCCCGCCGGCCTCGCCGTCGCCGGGCGCGACCACCAGGCCCGGCACGTCGGCCAGCAGCGCCTCCCGGTGCAGGGCGGCCGTACGCGGGTCGGCGGGGCTGCCGACGACCGCCACCTCCACGGGCCCGTCGAGCGCCGCGCGGACCACGGCCAGCCCCCAGCCGGCGAACCTGGCGTGCCGGTCGGCCAGCACCGACACCGTGGCGAGCGCGGCCGCGGCGGCCTCCCGGTGCCTGGCCGAGCCGGTCAGCGCGCCGTAGGAGAGGAGGGCCCCCGCGGCCGCGTACTGGCCGGAGGGCGTGGCGTTGTCGGTGGGGTCCTGTGGGCGCTGGAACAGCCGTTCGGCGTCGTCAGCGGTGTCGTAGAAGCCGCCGGAGCCATCGGAGAAACGGTCGAGGACCGTGTCGAGCAGTGTCCCGGCCAGCCGGAGCCATTTCGTCGCGCCGGTCACGCCGTAGAGGGAGATCAGGCCCTCGGCCACGTTCGCGTAGTCCTCCAGCACGCCCGCGTTGGCGCCCGCGCGCCCGTCGCGGGAGGTGCGCAGCAGCCGCCCGCCGGTCGTGTGCACGTCCGCGAGCAGCTCGGCCGCCGCCGTGGCCGCCTCGACCAGGTCGGGGCGCTCGAACACCACGCCGGCCTCGGCGAGCGCCGCGACGGCCAGGCCGTTCCAGGAGGCCACGACCTTGTCGTCACGGCCCGGCCGCACCCGCAGTTCCCTGGCCGCCAGCAGCCTGCCGCGCACGCCGGCGTACCGCACCGGGTCCTCGGGGTCGCGCGGGAGCTGGAGCACCGACGTGCCGTGCTCGAACGTGCCGGTGACGTCGAACAGCCCGGTGGCCCAGCGCCCGTCGTCGTCGCCGAGGACCTCGCGCAGCTCCTCGGGCGTCCAGACGTAGAACTTGCCCTCCACGCCCTCGCTGTCGGCGTCGAGGGCCGAGGCGAAGCCGCCCTCGGGCGTACGCAGCTCGCGCAGCATCCAGCCGGCCGTCTCCAGCGCCACCCGGCGGGCCAGGTCGCCGCCGCCCGCCTTCCACCAGTGGGTGTACACCCGCAGCAGCAGGGCGTTGTCGTAGAGCATCTTCTCGAAGTGCGGGACCACCCACTCGGCGTCGACGCTGTACCGCGCGAAACCGCCGCCGAGCTGGTCGTAGATGCCGCCGCGGGCCATGGACGCAAGCGTCCGGCCGCTCATCTCGCGCTCGCCGGAGCGCAGCAGGAACTCCAGAACCATCGACGGCGGGAACTTCGGCGCGCCGCCGAACCCGCCGTTGACCGGGTCGAACGACTCCCGCAGGTTGGCGACGGCCCGCTCCAGCGTCTCCGCCTGCGGAGCGGCGCCGCGCGGGAACGCGGTGTTCTGGTTGAGCGCCTCGACCACCTTGGCCCCCTGCGCCAGCACCGACTCCCGGTCGCCGGTCCACACCCGGTGGATCTCGGCCAGCAGGCGCCGGAAGTGGGGGCGCGGGAAGTACGTGCCGCAGTAGAACGGATGGCCGTCGGGCGTGGCGAACACCGTCATCGGCCAGCCGCCCTGCTGGGTCATGGCCTGGGTGGCGGTCATGTAGACGGCGTCGACGTCGGGCCGCTCCTCGCGGTCGACCTTGACGTTGACGAAGTGCTCGTTCATGAGGGCGGCCGTGTCGGCGTCCTCGAAGCTCTCGTGGGCCATCACGTGGCACCAGTGGCACGCCGAGTAGCCCACGCTGATCAGCAGCGGCACGTCCCGGCGCCGGGCCTCGGCGAACGCCTCCTCGCCCCACGGGTGCCAATCGACGGGATTGCCCGCGTGCTGCAGCAGGTATGGGCTCGTGGCGTCGTTCAACCGGTTCATCAGGACCTCCCCCGCTCACCCTAAACCGCGTCCCCGGGGCCGGGCCGCCACCCCCGCGGCTGACTC
Organism: Nonomuraea sp. NPDC005730; assembly: GCF_040630865.1. Lineage (NCBI taxonomy): Bacteria > Bacillati > Actinomycetota > Actinomycetes > Streptosporangiales > Streptosporangiaceae > Nonomuraea > Nonomuraea sp. NPDC005730. The sequence continues at coordinate 7,707 of NZ_JBEXYK010000121.1, read as the reverse complement.
GGGCAGGGCGGACGGCGTAGGTTACGGGCGTGGACATCGACTACGTCTGCGCCCACGCCGGCCGCCCGCCGGCCGCCGTCACGCGCAGGGACGTCGCCCGCGCGCTGCTGGCCGTGCCCTCGGGCGTGGCGCTGGTGGCGCTGCCCGATCTGCGGCGGGCCATGGTGTCGGCGGGCAACCCGCTCTCGCAGCCGTTCTGGGACTCCGCCAAGGCCACGCTCGGCTCCATCGAGGCGGGCGTGGCAACGGTCGGCGACGTGCAGCGCTGGGTCGAGTCCACCGGCACCGAGCCGATCCTCATGACGCCCAGCTACTTCGTCTGGCCCGAGGAGGACGAGCGCGGTCCGGTCGCGGCCGAGATGTTCGGGCGCATGGTCTCCTTCCTGGAGGAGCGCGTCGGCTCCGGCGAGATCGATCCGGACGCGCTGGCCCAGGGCGACCACGCCGCCCGCCGGGCGTACGAGGAGCTCCAGGAGCACTGGCTGGCCACGCCGCTGCCCGACGGCCGGGTGCCCGGCTTCGCGGTCAGCGACGAGCAGGACGAGGAGCTGTTCGCCGCCCTCGACGAGGAGGAGGCGTTCGCGCTGTCGGAGCTGCGCCGCATCGTCGGCGAGCTGCCCAAGGCGCCCGAGCTGCCGCTGGTCGAGCTGGAGCTGGCCGCCGCGCGCCTGCGCGTGCTGCTGGACCTGCCCGGCTACCCGGCCAACGTGCTGCGCGCCTGCGCCGGGTTCGACGACCGGCCGATGCCCGACGACGACCGGGAGTTGTGGCTGGCGGTGGCGGCGGGCGTGGCCGGGCCGATCTCCGACCTGTCCGAGGACGACGACGTGCCGGAGGAGTTCGCCGACCTGGAAGGGGAGCTCGGCCACGAGGACACCGCCCTGGCCAATCTCTGCGCGATCCAGCACGCCGACTGGCTGGCCGCGGTGGCGGCGCTGGCCCGCATGGGGCCCGGGGTGCTGGCCTCGCCGGAACGCCTGGCCAGGCTCATCGCCGAGTCCGGCGACATCGAGTCGGGCGAGCAGGACGACGACGACCTCGACGCCACCGAGGGCCTGTTCGCCTCGGTGGTCAGCCTGTGGACCTACCTGGGCATCGTGGACGCCGACGAGGTGCTGACCCCGCTCGGCTGGTGGGGCCTGCCCAAGGCCCTGGAACGCGCCTGGTCACCCCGCGACTGACGGGTCGCTGTACTCCTTGAACTCGGGGTGACGCTCGATGTAGCGGGCCACGTAGGGGCACAGCGGCACGATGCGCAGCCCGGTGTCGATGCTCGTGCGCAGCGCGTAGTCGACGAGCCTGCTGGCCAGGCCCTGACCCTCGTAGGCGGGCAGCACCTCGGTGTGCGTGAAGACGACTTTGGTGGGCAGCAGTCGATAGTCGGCGAACCCGGCGACCTTGCCGTCGACGAGGACCTCGAAGCGGCACTCCGTCGAGTTGTCGACTACTTCGATCGGCATCTATTCGGCTTTCTTGTCCGTGTCGCCCTCGTGCGGAATCTGGATCTTCGACATCTGCTTGTTCATCGACTTGATCAGGATGTAGAGGGCCAGCCCGATGAGGGCGACGACGGTGAAGCCGAGCAGACCCGGACTGACATCACCAGCTGCGAGAACTGTCACACCTTCAGTCTGCCACCCGTGTGCCGTGGTCCGGTCAGTGGCAGGCGGGTGAGACGTCCTCGGCGTGGATGCCGGCGAACAGGTCGTCCTCGGGCAGCTCGGTGTCGACGAGCGAGCGCGCCAGGTGGTAGTCCTCGGTCGGCCAGATCTCCTGCTGCAGCTCGCGCGGGCAGACGAACCAGAAGCCGTCGGGGTCGACCTGGGTGGCGTGCGCGAGCAGCGCCTCGTCGCGGATCTGGAAGTACTCGCCGCACGGCACCCGCGTCGTCACCGGCCACTTGGCGGGCCGGTCCTCCCAGCGGGAGATCCAGTCGGAGTACGGGGAGCCGAGCCCGCGCTCGGTCATGGCCTCGTGCAGCGCCTCGAAGCGCTCCTTGGTGAAGCCCATCTGGTAGTAGAGCTTCATCGGCTGCCACGGGTCGCCGGCGCCGGGGTAGCGGTCGGGGTCGCCGGCCGCCTCGAACGCCTCGACGGAGACCTTGTTGGTCATGATGTGGTCGGGGTGCGGGTAGCCGCCGTCGTCGTCGTACGTGATGATCACGTGCGGGCGGAACTCGCGCACGGCGGCCACCAGCGGGGCGGCGGCGTCCTCAAGCTTCTGCACGGCGAAGCAGCCCTCGGGCAGCTCCTCCTCCTCGCTCTCCGGCAGGCCGGAGTCGACAAAGCCCATGAAACGCTGCTGGACCCCGAGAATCTCGCGGGCCCGCTCCATCTCCGCCCTGCGCACCTCGCCGATGTTGGCCACGATCTCGGGCCGGTCCATCTTCGGGTTGAGCACGGAACCCCGCTCACCGCCCGTGAGGGTACAGACCAGCACTTCCACGCCTTCGCGCACGTAACGCGCCATCGTGGCGGCGCCCTTGCTCGACTCGTCGTCGGGGTGGGCGTGGACTGCCATCAACCTCAGGGGTGCACTCACGGGCGCGTTCTCCTCACAGGGTCTCCTCGGTGGAGGACCGGTCACTCGTCCAGAGAGGTTAGTTTCTGCTGGGCGGTCGCGAGGGCACGCCCCCCGCGGGCGACAATTGTCTCGGATAACGCTCAGGGAGTGCAGGGAGATTCCGCCATGGTCACCGAAGATGTCGGGAACGGACCCGTTCTCGGCACACCCGACGACTTCCCCGACCGTCCGAAGAGAGGCGGCCGGCTGGTCGTGCATGTCGTGATCGGCGTGCTGGTGGCCATCGTCGCCGGTGGCTGGGGATGGGTGATGTGGTCGATGACGGCCGGCGGCGGCTCGGAGGCCCCGGCGCAGGTCGTCTCGTTCAGCATCGACGCGCCCGGGCGCGCGGAGATCACCTTCGAGGTGTACAAGCCCGACGATAGAGTGGCCGTCTGCCGGATCAGGGCACTGGACGTCTACCACGCGGAAGTCGGTAGCAAGGAAGTAAGAATCCCGGCTGGTGAGGGTAGTAAGCAGCTCAAGGAGAGCCTCGACACCAGTGGTCAGGCCACTTCCGTCCACATCCAGTACTGCAATCTCGTATAGTGAGACATTTGGGGAAGCGTCCGGTCGGTTGAGTTGTTAGCCTTTCGCAATTCAACCGTCCACATCCTCAAGTGATCTCAGGGCCCCCTAGGCAAGCAAGGAGAACCCGTGGCCGACTCTCGCGATGAGAACGTCACATGGCTGACGCAGGAGGCGTACGACCGCCTGAAGGCGGAGTACGAATATCTCTCTGGCCCCGGGCGCGTCGACATCGCCAAGAAGATCGAGGCCGCCCGTGAGGAGGGCGACCTGAAGGAGAACGGCGGCTACCACGCCGCCAAGGACGAGCAGGGCAAGATGGAGGCCCGGATCTTCCACCTCCGCCAGATCCTCGACAACGCCAAGGTGGGAGAGGCCCCCAAGACCGAAGGCGTGGTCGGCCCCGGCATGACCGTGACGATCCGGTTCGTCGGCGACGACGACGAGGTCACCTTCCTGCTCGCCTCCCGCGAGGAGAGCGGAGCGCCGATCGACGTCTACTCGCCCAAGTCGCCGCTCGGTTCGGCGATCAACGGCAAGAAGATCGGTGAGAAGGCGACGTACTCGATGCCCAACGGCCGCCAGAACACCGTCGAGATCCTCGAGGCTGTGCCGTACATCGGCAACTGACCCCCGCAGATCCTGACCGCCGGGCCCACGTCGGCCCGGCGGCGTTTTCGCGTTCGCCCGGAATCGCGCAGGATCTCAGCTTCCTGGTGAAGACGCGGAAACGGCGAGACTTATCCAGGCTCATCCCCTTCATCGTGGTGATGCTGGTGGCCGTGCTCACCACCGACGTGCTGGTGCTGGTCCAGACGGGGGAGGAGCAGGCGCCGGTCGAGGTGGTGCGGGCGCGGCCGGTGCCGAAGCAGACGCTCATGGCCGAGTCCCGTGCCGAGCAGCCGGTGGCGCCGCTGAGCAAGCTGCGCAAACCCCACCTCTTCGTGCTCACCCGCAAGCCGTTCACGGACGACCTGCTGCGCAAGGTGGCCAGGCTGCGCGGCGTACGGGCCCTTGAGCTGGCCGACGCGGCCTCGATCTCGCTCGACGGCAAGCGGGTGCAGACGCTCGCGGTGAACCCGTCCACGTTCCGGGCCTACACCCCCAAGGTGACGGCGTCGTCGGACGCCCTGTGGCAGAACGTGGCCTCCGGCGACGTGGCGGTCTCGTTCGTGCTGGGCAACGACGGCGGGCTCGCGCTGCACAGCCGCGTGAGCGGGCCGGCCGGGCCGCTGCGCATCGGCGCGTACGCCACCACCGGGTTCGGCGCGGTCGACGCGGTCGTGTCCAAGGAGACCGGGCGCCGGCTGCGCCTCCCGCGCGACAACGCGCTCATCGTCAGCGCCCCGGGCACGAACTCCGACGCGCTGCGCAGGGCCATCCTGGCCGCGATGCCCAAGGGCACGCAGGTGGCCACCGTCAACCCCGTCCAGCCGCGGCCCAGGGCCGACACCCCGAAGAACTGGCCGTCCGGGTCGTTCATGACCGTGGAACAGCTCACGGCGGCGCTGAAGGCCGCGGTGTCCAAGCTGGGCCGGCCGTACGTGTGGGGGGCCGAGGGGCCCGACACGTTCGACTGCTCGGGGCTGGTGCAGTGGGCGTACGGGCAGGCGGGCGTACGGATGCCGCGGGTGACCCACCAGCAGTGGGTGGCCGGGCCGCAGGTGCCGCTGGCCCAGGCGCAACCCGGCGACCTGATCTTCTGGCGCAACGACCCGACGAACCCGGGTTACATCTCGCACGTGGCGATCTACTGGGGCGACGGGAAGGTGCTGCAGGCGCCGCGTACCGGTGACGTCGTCAAGATCTCTCCGTTGAGCACCCGGAACCTGGCCGGCGTCGTCCGGGTCAGCCCCGTCGCGGCCGCCCGCGTCCGCTGAACGAACCTTCGGCACGAACCGCAGTTCGGCTCGTGCATTTCGCGCGCAACTGTGTAATCGTGATTACATGTCAACAGACGAGATGAGCGCGCAGGTCCGCGGCTGGTTCACCGGCCGGCTCCCCGAGGGGTGGTTCACCGGGGCCCCCGAGATCGTCCGTGACCGCGAGGAGATCGCGGTGCTCGGCGCGCTGCCCGACCCGCCCGCCGACACCCCCGAGGCCGAGCGTCTCGCCCTCATCGAGGGGCTGGCCCGCCGGTTCAGGGAGGAGACCCGCGAGCGGCGGATCGAGATCGCCCGCGAGGCGGAGCGCCGGTTCCGCCAGAAGGTCTCCTGGGGCGTGCGGTGCGGGGGCGAGACTGTGATGTTCACCACACTCTCTGTGCCCGTGATGACGCGTCTGCGTCAGTCGGAGCGTCAGGTGCTCGACACGCTGGTCGCCGCCGGGGTGGCCAGGAGCCGCAGCGACGCGCTCGCCTGGTGCGTGCGCCTGGTCGGCAAGAACACCGACACCTGGCTGGCCGAGCTGCGCGATGCCCTCCAGCACGTCGACAGAGTGCGCAGCGCGGGCCCCGACGTCAATTCCTGAGAACACCGGTGGAAACGGCTCCGGAAATTGGACTAAACCACTGCGGTAATTGGTTTAGACCACGGGAATTGGCCTGGACCGGCCCCGTGAAATTCCTCTTTTAAATCTCGGAGACCTGGGTAGGCTCCCCGGATCGTCAGGGCCGCTGCCTGCGACGACGGTCGCGCCAATAGGTCTATGCCAATTGGCCTTCATGCGCCTTCGTCGTTAATGATGTCTGGGCCCTGAGAGAGTGGAGGAGTCACAGTCGTGTCCGTTTCCGTGGAAGTGCCCGCGCCGACGAGCAATCGCGAATTGGTCGCGTGGGTGAACGAGATCGCAGCCCTGACCCAGCCCGACCGGATCGAGTGGTGCGACGGCTCGGAGGAGGAGTGGACGCGCCTGACCAACCTCCTCGTCGAGCAGGGCACGCTCACCCGGCTCGCCGCGCGCCCGAACAGCTTCTACGCCAAGTCCGATCCCAGCGACGTGGCGCGGGTCGAGGACCGTACCTACATCTGCTCGGAGCGCGAGGAGGATGCGGGCCCGACCAACAACTGGATCGCTCCAGCGCAGATGCGCAAGACCTTCTCCGAGGTCTTCGCGGGCTGCATGCGCGGCCGCACCATGTACGTCGTCCCGTTCTGCATGGGCCCGCTCGGCGGCGAGATCTCGCAGCTCGGCGTCGAGATCACCGACTCCGCGTACGTCGCCGTGTCGATGCGGATCATGACGCGCATGGGCGACCGGGCCCTGCGCCTGATCGAGCAGCGCGGCGGCTTCGTCAAGGCCGTCCACTCCGTCGGCGCCCCGCTGCGGCCGGGCCAGCACGACGTGGCCTGGCCGTGCAGCTCCACCAAGTACATCAGCCACTTCCCCGAGACCCGCGAGATCTGGTCCTACGGCTCGGGCTACGGCGGCAACGCGCTGCTCGGGAAGAAGTGCTACGCGCTGCGCATCGCCAGCGTCATGGCCCGCGACGAGGGCTGGCTGGCCGAGCACATGCTCATCCTCAAGCTCACGCCGCCCGACGGCGAGACCCGTTACGTCGCCGCCGCCTTCCCGAGCGCGTGCGGCAAGACGAACCTGGCCATGCTCCAGCCGACGATCCCGGGCTGGAAGGTCGAGACGATCGGCGACGACATCGCCTGGATGCGCTTCGGCGACGACGGCCGCCTGTACGCCATCAACCCGGAGGCCGGCTTCTTCGGCGTCGCGCCCGGCACCGGCCAGGTGACCAACGCCAACGCGATCAAGACCCTCTGGGGCAACAGCATCTTCACCAACGTCGCCCTGACCGACGACGGGGACGTGTGGTGGGAGGGGCTCACCGAGGAGCCCCCGGCGCACCTGACCGACTGGAAGGGCCGCTCCTGGACGCCCGACAGCGACGAGCCCGCCGCCCACCCGAACGCCCGCTTCACCACACCCGCCTCCCAGTGCCCGACCATCGCACCGGAGTGGCAGGACCCCAAGGGCGTGCCCATCTCGGCGATTCTCTTCGGCGGCCGCCGCGCCACCGCCGTGCCTCTGGTCACGGAGTCGCTGAGCTGGGAGCACGGCGTCTTTCTCGGAGCCAACGTCGCCTCCGAGAAGACCGCCGCGGCCGAGGGCAAGGTGGGCGAGCTGCGCTACGACCCGTTCGCCATGCTGCCGTTCTGCGGCTACAACATGGGCGACTACTTCGGCCACTGGCTGGACGTCGGCCGGGTCAAGGGCGCGAAGCTGCCGCGCATCTACTACGTCAACTGGTTCAGGAAGAACGACGAGGGCAAGTTCATCTGGCCCGGCTTCGGCGAGAACAGCCGCGTGCTCAAGTGGATCGTCGAGCGCCTCAACGGCGAGGCCAAGGCGAACCCCACGGCGATCGGCCTGCTGCCCGCCGAGCTCGACACCGACGGCCTCGACCTGTCCGAGGAGGACCTGCGGACGCTGCTGTCGGTCGACCGCGACGTGTGGCGCGAGGAGGCGGCCCTGATCCCGGCCCACTTCGAGAAGTTCGGCGACCACCTGCCGAAGGAACTGTGGGACGAGTACGACGCCCTGCTCGACCGGCTCGGCTGAGCAGGCGCGCGCGGTGCGGCGGTGCTGGCCGCCGCACCCTGGCCCGCGCCGTCCCTGCGCGCCGACCACAGGTTCAGCCGCTCCGGCTGGTTGGTACGCGCCACG
>NZ_JBEXYK010000120.1:0-10086 GCF_040630865.1 Nonomuraea sp. NPDC005730 | reverse complement strand
CATCGCACCTCCTCCTCCCGTGCGGGCCGCAGCAGCGCGGGGTGGAGCAGCCGGGCGTCGCCCGCGCGGTACGGCTCGGGGCATGAACGCCCCCGCCCCTGCCCTGCTTACCGGCGCATGGGGCGACAGCGAGGGGACGACCAGGCAGGGACGCTCTAGCGGGGGTTGACCGAACAACACAAACCCCGTAGACCTGATCACGTCTACGGGGTTGAGCTGGAGCAACGACTAGATACACAGCTTGACAATGGGCTTGCCGGCGCCGTTGGGGCCGGTCAGCGCGATGCGCTCGGGCCCGCGGACGACCAGGTCGATGCCGGGCTCGGCGAACAGGCCGCGGGCCATGAGGTGCTCGCCCTGGAAGACCGTGCGCCCGGCGGGCACGTTGGTGCCCGGCAGTTGCAGGGAGATGCGCTGGTCGTCGCGCAGGGCGCGGCCCGCCTCGTCGAGCCGGGCCTTGGCGTCGCTGACGCGGGCGGCGTGCGTCTGGCCCGCCCGGCCGGCCGACTCCTGGGCGCCGCGCTTCATGTTCCCGGCGAAGATGCGCGGCAGGCCGGCGTTCTTGAGGTTGCGGGCGGCGTTGCCGGCCCTGCGCTCGGCGCGCTCGCGGGCCTGCTGCATCTCCCGCTTCTCGCGCTTGAGCTCCTGCTCGGCCGTGCGCACGTTGCGCTCGGCGGCCTCCTGCTCGGTGCGTACGGCCTCCTCGTAGGCGGTGTAGTCGCCGCCGTAGAAGCGCACCTCGCCCCGTTCGAGCTCGGCGATGCGGTCCATGCGGTCGAGCAGGGCGCGGTCGTGGCTGACCACCAGCAGGCAGCCCTTCCAGTCGCCGAGCACGGCGTGCAGCCGGTGGCGGGCGTCCAGGTCGAGGTTGTTCGTGGGCTCGTCGAGCAGCAGCACGTCGGGCCGCCTGAGCAGCTGCGCGGCCAGGCCGAGCGAGACGATCTGCCCGCCGCTCAGCGTGCGCAGGGTGCGGGCGAAGTCGAGGTGGCCGAGCCCGAGCCGGTCGAGCTGGGCACGGGTGCGCTCCTCGATGTCCCAGTCGTTGCCGATGGTGGTGAAGTGCTCCTCGGCGGTGTCGCCCGCCTCGATGGCGTTGAGCGCGGCGATCACCGGGGCGATGCCCAGGACCTCGGCCACGGTCAGGTCGCCGGCCAGCGGCAGGCTCTGCGGCAGGTAGCCGAGCACGCCGTTGACGGTCACGCCGCCCGAGCGCGGCCGGTACTCCCCGGCGATCAGCTTGAGCAGCGTGCTCTTGCCGGCGCCGTTGGGGGCGACCAGGCCGGTACGGCCGCCGGGCACGCTGAAGGACAGGTCGCTGAAGACGGGGGTGTCGTCAGGCCAGGAGAAGGACAGGTTGGAGCAGACGATGAACGCGTCGGACATGTGAAGAAGACCTCAACGGAGAACGCGGGCACGCCGAAGCCGCCCGGTGAAGAAGGACAGGGATTCGGGAACGACGAACAGGGCCACACCGGCGGCGCTCACGCGCTCACGCCGGGGCCGATCAACCTCCGGTATCACCCGGAGATGTCGTCGTCACCTGCCATGTCTGGTCTCCTAGCTGAGAATCACAAGCATTTCACACCATAGCAGGCGCCCACCGCGCTCCTGCCCGCCACCATGGACCGCCCGGTCCATGGTGGCGGCTGATCGTGCGTACGCCGACCCGCAAGGGCGTCCAGGGCGGCGTGCTGATCCTGCTGTCCACCGGTGAGACCACTCACCTGGAGGCCACGCTCGACCTGGGCATCGCCCACCTGCGCGACAGCGGCCCCGGCGGTTCCTGAGCACGGCGGCCAGGCCGGACCCGCCGTCGTCGCCGTGGGATCAGCTCTACGGTGCCGGCGCGTCGCGTCAGTGGGCTCCGGCCGCGCGGAGCAGGGCGGCCACTTCCTTCTGGCCCTTGGACACGGCGTGGGCGAGCGGGGTGACGCCGTCGCGGTCGGCCAGGTCGACGTCGGCGCCCGCGGCGATGAGCAGCCGCACGACCTCCTGGTGGCGCTCGCCGCCGTCGCCCAGGACGACCGCCTCCAGCAGGCCCGTCCAGCCCAGGTCGTTGACGTGGTCGACGTCGATGCCGGTCTTCAGCACCTCGCGCACGTACTCGACGTGCCCGCGCTCGCAGGCGGGGATGAGGGAGACGCCTCCGTACCGGTTGCGCCTGGTCAGGTCGGGCCCGGCGGGCAGCAGCGCCCTCAGCATCGCCACGCTCCCGGTGACGCCGGTGACCAGCCAGGGGGTGTCCTTCCTGGCGTCCTGGGCGTCGGGGTCGGCGCCCGCCGCGACGAGCACCTTGGCCACCTCGACGTGGTCGGCCGCCGCCGCGAGCAGCAGGGCCGTACGGCGTTGCCCGTCGCGGGCCTCGACGTCGGCCCCGGCGCCGAGCGCGTCCCGGACGGCGGCGGCGTCCCCGCGCGCGGCTCCCGCCAGCAGTTCCTCGTCGGCCATTCCCGCTCCCTTCACCTCGCGCCCGCCGCAGGCCGCGAGCATCAGACCGAGTCCCCAGGTCAGGATGGCTCGGCGGTTCATCCCCTCATCCTTCCGTCCGCCCGCCCCCGGCGGTGCGCCGGGGGCCGGTCCGGCCGGTCAGCGAAGCTGCCCGGCGACCGCCTTGAGGCCCGCCTGGGCGATGGACTCGTCGATGTCGCCACTGGGCGCGCCGCCGACGCCGATGCCCGCGACGGGGGCGCCGCCCGAGGCGACCGGCACGCCGCCGCCGAGGAAGAGGGTGCCCGGGATGTCGGCGATGGACGGGCCGCCGCCGTTGATGCCCTTGCCCAGCTCGGACGTCGTCCGGCCGAAGGAGACCGCGGTGAACGCCTTGCGCCGGGCCGACTCCTCGGTCTGCGGGCCCGCGCCGTCGCCCTTCAGCACCAGCCGGGTCGCGCCGGACCGGTCGACGATCACGACGGTGACGCGCTGCTTCTGCTTGACGGCCTCCTTCAGCGCGGCGTCGGCGATCTTCAGCGCGGCGTCGGCGGAGAGCGTGCCGGTCTGCACGACGGGCTCGGCCGCGGCGACGCGGGCGACGCGCGCGGTGTGGGCGGCGTCGGCGGCCTGGGCGGGCGAGGTGGCGGCGACGGCGCCGGCCAGCACGGCCAGCCCCGACAGCGAGCCGGCGACCAGGCGAGTACGGATGTTCATGGTTTCTCCAGTTCGTCAGGGCGAAGTCGGACATCTCTAGGTTTCCGGGCGGACCGCCGCCGGCCATCGGAAGCACGGGCGATCTCCGCGCGCCGAGCGGTCGAGGGCCGGGTCAACCGATCGGTTGATGCGCCGCCGCCCTGGTGGGGGCCACTCTCGGGCAGGGGATAGTGTCGGAGGGCGCGGCGACGGGGAGGGCCATGAGGGAGCGCACCTGGCTCAACTGGGCCATGCACGTCGGCTTCTACCTGCTGCTCGCCGCCTCGGCCCTGCGGCTGGTGTCCCGTCACGGCATGGGTGCCCAGACGGTGACGTCGCTGGCCGTCTGCGGCCTGCTCGCACTGGCGTACGCGGCCGGGATCGTCTGGTGGAACCGGCTGGGCCGGCAGGGGCGGCTCGTCTGGCTGGGCGGCGTGGCGGCGGTGTGGCTGGCGCTGGTGGTGCTGGCGCCGTCGTTCAGCTGGTGCGCGGTCCCCCTGCTCTTCCTGTGCCTGCGGCTGCTCAACGCGCACGGTTTCGCGGTGGCCGCCGCGGCGCTGACCCTGGTGGTGATCGTGGCCCAGCTGGAGATCGCCCGCGAGCTCGACGTCAGCCTGATCCTCGCGCCGGTCGGCATCGCGGCCATGACGGCGGTGATCTTCGGGGAGCTGCAGCGCGAGAGCGCCGCCCGGCAGCTGCTCATCGACGACCTGATCAGCACCCGCGGCACGCTGGCCGACTCCCGCCACCGCACCGGCGTCCTGGAGGAGCGCGAGCGGCTGGCCAGGGAGATCCACGACACCCTCGCCCAGGGCCTGACCAGCATGGGCATCCTGCTCCAGGCCGCCGACCGCATGTGGGCCACCGACCCCGCCCAGGCCCGCGCCCACGTACGGCGGGCCGCCGCGGCCGCCGCCGACAACCTGGCCGAGGCGCGGCGGTTCGTCCGCGACCTCCAGCCGCCCGGCCTGGTGGACGTCACGCTGCCCGAGGCCCTGGCCCGGCTCTGCGCGGACGCCGGCGAGACCGGGCCGCGGGTGCGCTTCCGGCTGGCGGGCGAGGAGTACCCGCTGGCGCCGCAGGTGCAGGCGGCGCTGCTGCGGGTGGCGCAGGCGGCGCTGGCCAACGTACGCGACCACGCCGCTCCGGCGGCGGACCCGGCGGCCAGGGTGACGGTCACGGTGACGCTGTCCTACCTCGACGGCGAGGTGACGCTCGACGTGTTCGACGACGGCGTCGGATTCGCCGAGCCGGCCCCCGCTCCCGGCCGCGGCTACGGGTTGCGCGCGATGCGCGACCGGCTGGCGGAGGTGCACGGCGTCCTGGTCGTCGAGAGCGCGCCCGGCGAGGGCACGGCGGTCGCGGCCCGGGTGCCCGCCGCGTGGCCGCCGCGGGTCCTGGACGGCGGTGAGGCATGAGGTTGTTCCTGGTCGACGACCATCCGGTGGTCCGGGCGGGGCTGGTGGCGCTGCTCGGCGGCGAGCCCGACATGGAGATCGTCGGCGAGGCGGCCGACGGGGCCGAGGCGCTGCGCGGCATCGCCGCCCGCTCCCCCGACGTCGTCCTCATGGACCTGCAGCTCGGCGAGGGCGTCGACGGCGTGGAGGTCACCCGGCGGGTGCGCGAGCTGCCCGCGCCGCCGCAGGTGCTGGTGCTGACGACGTACGAGAGCGACGCCGACATCATGCGGGCCGTCGACGCGGGGGCCATCGGCTACCTGCTCAAGGCGTGCCCGCCGGAGGAGCTGTTCCAGGGCATCCGGGCCGCGGCAAGGGGCGAGAGCGTGTTGTCGGCCAAGGTGGCGACCCGGATGATGCGGCGCATGCGCGAGCCGGGCCCGGCGCTGAGTGCCCGCGAGGTCGAGCTGCTGGAGCTGCTGGCCAGCGGGGCGAGCAACCGGGAGATCGCCCGCCGGCTCTACATCACCGAGGCCACCGTCAAGACCCACCTGGTGCACATCTACGACAAGCTCGGCGTGGACACGCGCACGGCCGCGGTCACGGCCGCGGTCGAGCGACGCCTCATCCGGCTCCCCTGACCGCCCCCGGGCAGGGGGCCGCGTGTCAGCGGACGGCGGTGGGGGAGCTCGCGCCGGGGATCAGCCGGCGGGGCGGGCCGCCGCCGACGTCCGCCGCCCACACGTCGCCGTCCTTGGCGTACATGACCGTGCGATCGTCCAGCCAGGCGGCCTGGTCGTCGATGCTGGCCCGCTCCCCCAGCGGGCTCTCCCGCATCGTGGCCAGGTCCAGCAGGTGCAGCCGCCACGGGCCCGGCGAGACGCGCTTCTTGAACACCAGCCGGGTGCCGTCCGGCGACAGGGACGGGCACTCGGCGTTCTCCCTGAGCGCGCGCGCCCGCCAGGCGCCGAAGTCGCCCTCCACCAGGTACGTCCTGCCCTTGGTCGAGACGGTCGCGTAGAAGCGGTTGTCGTCGGCGGCGAACGTGACCCCCCAGTAGTTGACGTCGGCCGAGTGGTAGCGGCGGCCGTCGAGGTAGAGCGGGATGTCCTCCATGTTGGTGATGAGGTAGCCGGTCCTGGTGTCCAGGATGCCGGTCCAGGTGGAGAAGCCGCCGGTGCTGTAGGAGTCGCCGGTGACGAACACCGTCCAGGAGGCCATCCGGCCGCTGGCCGACACGCGGGCCCGGCTCGGCACGCCGGCCAGGTTGATCCGGCGGGTCTCGGCCAGCGACCGGTCCAGGACGAGCGCCTCGGTCTTCGGCAGCGGGCCGGGCCGGGTGACCAGGCAGAGGGTGGTGCCGTTCGCCGTGTAGAAGCGGTCGCAGGCCCGGGAGCTGACCCGCGGCGGCGCGCCCGGGTCGGCGAGCGGCACGGAGGCGACGCGTCCGCCGCTGCGCACCAGCACCCGGCCCGGCTCGCCGGTGTCGAAGCCCGCGACGGCGGGCCCGGCCTGGCGCGAGGACGCCGCCCAGGTGGCGTACGCGGTCGCGCCGCCCGCCAGCAGGACCACCGCGGCGAGGAGTACGAGCACCCGTCTCATTGACGACCTCCTTGTCATCGCAGCGCCCGCCAGGCGATCGCGGACGCCGTCACCAGCCCCGCGGCCATCACCGCCAGCGCCGGACCCTCCCCCGTCCCCGCCCACAGCAGGCCGAACAGGATGGACGACACCATCCGGGCCGTGGCCTGCCCGGTCTGCAGCAGCGCCAGCCCGCCGGTCCGCGCGCTCTCGGGCAGCATCGGCCCGGTCAGGGCCATCAGCACCCCGTCGGTGGCGGCGTAGAACAGGCCGTGCAGCAGCAGCGCGGGCAGCAGCCAGGCCGGGCCCATCAGCACCAGGTAGACCGCGAGCAGCGCCACGTGCCCGGCGACGAACACCACCGCGCGCCCGAACCGGTCCGCCAGCCTGCCGAGCGGCACCGCGAGCAGCAGGTACGCGCCCGCCGTGCCGAGCGGCAGCAGCGGGAACAACTCGGGGGCGATCGCCAGCCGCCGCTGCAGCACCAGGTAGACGAACGAGTCGCTGACCGTGACCAGGCCGAGCGCCACCGCCACCAGGCAGGCCCGGCGGAACCCGGGCTCCCGCGTCACCGCCGCCCGCAGCCGGACGCGGACGGTCAGCGGGCCGCGCCGGTCCCGGACGTACAGGGCCAGCAGCAGCACGGCCAGCGCGGCCACGCAGAAGCTGGTCACGAACACCGCGTCGTAGGCGCCGGCCGTCGCCGTCAGCACCGCGAAGGCGGCCAGCGGCCCGAGGAAGGCGCCCACGGTGTCCATCGCCCGGTGCACCCCGAACGCGCCGCCCAGCCGTTCGGGCGGGGCGCTCAGCGTGATGAGGGCGTCCCGGGGCGCGGTGCGCAGGCCCTTGCCGGTGCGGTCGGCGGCCAGCACCAGGCCGAGCGCGACGGCCGAGCCGCCGGCCGCGAGCAGGCCCAGCTTGCAGACGGCCGAGAGCCCGTACCCGAGCCCGGCGACCAGCTTGCGGCGGCTCCACCGGTCGGCGGCGTGCCCGCCGGCCAGCCTGACCAGCGCGGTGACGCCGAAGTACAGGCCGTCCAGCAGCCCGAACTGCACCAGGCTGAGCCCGAGCGTGCCCACCAGGTACAGCGGCAGCACCGCGGTGACCATCTCCGACGAGACGTCCGTGACCAGGCTGACCAGGCCGAGCGCCACCACGTTGGCGGGCACCGCCCTGGTCAGCCGGGTACCGAGAAGCGAGATGTACATCTAGTGGCAGGAGTAGGTCGGGCTGCTGTCCTTGACCGAGCCGTCGGTCCCGATCAGCTGCCAGCCGAACGTGCTGCCGGCGAAGGTCAGCTTCAGCACGCCGAACGTGCCGCTCAGCCGCTTCTGGCTGTTCGGCTGCACGTTCTCGATCTGGTACGGCGACGCGCCGCCCATCCCGCCGAGCACCTCGACGATGCCCTTCGCGGTGTCGGCCTGGGCACTGGGGTTCTGCGGCCCGAACCGCTCGTAGTGGTGGTCGTGCCCGTTGAGCACGAATTCGGCGCCGGCCGCGTACAGGGCCTGCCACACGGGCTTGGAGACCGGGTCGTTGCCGTGCTCGCCGGAGCTGAACAGCGGGTGGTGCCAGTACGCGGCCACGCACGGCTTGGTGGTGGCGGCGAGGTCGTTCTTGAGCCAGGTGATCTGGGCGGACTGGTCGAAGTGGTTGGAGTCGAGCGCGACGAAGTGCCAGTTGCCCCGGTCGTAGCTGTAGTAGCTCTTGCCCTGCGGGAAGGCGATGGCGCCGAAGTACGACTTGTACCCGGCCTCCGACCCGGCCGGGTCGTAGGTCTCGTGGTTGCCGGGGACCGGGCGGGTCTTGGCCTTGAACCTGCCCCACGTCTTGTCGTAGTAGTTGCGGAAGTCCGACAGCAGGGCGTCGTCGTACTGGTTGTCGCCCATGGTGATGACGAACTCGGGGTTCATCGACTCGACCAGGGCGGCCGTCTTCGGGTGCACGCAGGAGGAGGAGCTGGCGGTGCACTGCTCGGCGATGTCACCGGCGGCGGCCACCACGAACGTGTCGCCGGGCGGGTCGGTGGGCTGGGTGCCGCCGCCGTAGACCTGCATCTCCCACAGGGAGTAGCCGTAGTCGGTGCCGCGCGCGGTCCCGTACATGCGGACGTAGCGGCCGGTGGCGGTCACGGTGAGGTCGTCCACGTCGCCGTCGCCGGTGGCGGTGGAGTAGACGTCGGTCCAGGTGCTCCCGTCGGCGGAGGTCTGGATCTTGTACGACTTGCCGTAGGCGTCCTCCCAGGTCAGCTTGACCCGGCTGATCTGCTGGGCGGCGCCGAGGTCGACCCGCAGCCATTCGGGGTCGTGGCCTTCGGCCGAGGCCCACCGGGTGGCGGCGAGATCGCCGTCGAAGGCCTTGGCGGCGGCGTAGGAGGAGGCTTCCTTGGAGGAGGAGGTGGCGGGTTTGCCCTGTGACAGCAGCGTCTCGGCGGTGCCGGCCGAGGCGGTGGCGGCCACGAGCAGGCCGGCCACCAGGCCGATCACGGCCATGACGGCCATGACGGCCAGGCGGACTCTGGACATGGCGATTCTCCTGGGGGTGAGAGATCGGAGCGCGGTCCCGTGGGCGGCCGGGGCAGGAGTCTTTCGCTGAGCGCGTCACATCCTGGGGAAGGAAGCCGCGCCGAGCCGCTTACCGGGATCGTGGCGTAGGGTGCTGAGGGCTGTCAATGAAGTTAGGAAGGTTTCTTAACCCTGTTGGGCGGGGTTCACCTGGATGGCGCGCGGCACGGCGAGGGCGCCGCCCGGGAGGCCGGGCGGCCGGCCCCGAGCGGGCCGTCAGCCCGGGGTCACCGGGACGTTCGTCAGCCCGCGGGTGGCGCCGGTGACGGTGTTGGAGGAGCGCACGACGTTGGGGTCGGCCGCGCACTTCGACGTCGAGGTGATCTTGATGGCGTACGCGCCGACGCCGCCGAGATCGGATCGGTTGCCGCGCCAGACGTTCCCGCAGCCGTTGAGGAAGGACGGCGTCGTGGCCGGATTGTGCGTCTCGTAGCCGTTGGCGAGGATGCCTGGCGGGGCGAACGTGCCGGTGTTGTTCTCGATCGTGTAGCCGGAGCCCTTGACGTCCACCCAGGAGTCGGCGGAGTTCTGGCCGCTGACGCCGGTGCCGTCGAAGGTGTTGCCGCTGATCAGACCGCCGCTGGTGCCCTCCTTGACGTCGATGTGCTCGGCGGTGACGTACGGGCCGATCGTGTTCCCGGTGACCTGGACGCGGTCCGAGCGGTCCGCGCCGCCGGTGTTGCCGTGGCAGCCCCAGTTGGAGCCGGCCGAGCCGAGGTAGACGCCCTCGCCGTAACCGGGCTGGACGAGGCCGGTGTGGGTGATGCGGGAGTCGCGCAGCACGCCGTCGGACGAGCTGCGCCGGAAGTGCACGCCCTCGTCCTCGACGTGATGCACGTACACGCCGTCGATCACCACGTGGGGGGAGGCGTCCAGGACGAGGCCCTTCTTGGAGTCCTTGACGGTGAACCCGGTGAGCCGCCAGTACGGCGCCCCGTACAGCCACAGCCCGTAGCCGGAGTCCCAGCCGCCGCCGGGCGCGGGGCAGGACGGCGCGGTGCCGGCGGGACCGTCGTTGACCAGGACGGCGTCCGCCGGCCCGGTCAGCGTGATCGGGGCGGCGGACGTTCCGGGGCGCCGGGCGACGAAGGCGCCGTGGTACTCGCCGGGAGAGAGCCTGATGGTCTGCCCGGGAACCGCCGCGGCCAGCGCGCCGGCGAGCCGGCCCGCCGTGGACACCTCGACCACCTCGACCACCTCGGCACCGGCCGCCCCGGCGGACGGCATCTCCGCGGTCGGCGTCGCGGCGGTCGGGGTGGCGGCGGTCGGAGTGGCGAGCAGGAGTGGCAGCAGGCCGGTCAGCAGGGCCCGTCTCATGGGGTTCCTCCCTTCGGGGGGCCGTGCCCGCGGACGCCGTCCGCGGGGGCCCGCGAGGGGTTAGCCGCCCGGACCGGGCCCCCCAGGGTTGAGGTGACCCAGAT
>NZ_JBEXYK010000119.1:0-10202 GCF_040630865.1 Nonomuraea sp. NPDC005730 | reverse complement strand
CAGGCACACACCCATGTGCAACACACCGATCGCGGTCCCGGGCCGGGCCGCACCGGGGGTGCTGCGGGCGGGGGGCCCGGCGGCGGCCGAGGACGGCGGCAGCGTCGCCGCGCCCTGCGTGGCCGCCCGGGTCGAGATCGCCGGCGGGCCCTCGGTCGCGGCGGGCGCGCTGCTCGACACCTCGGCCGTGCGGACGTTCCTTCAGGGGCTCGTCCGCCCGGCGGACCGGCCCGGGGCGCTGCCGCGTTCGGCGGACGCGTCGTTCGCCGAGGCCGCCGAGTTCCCCGGCGTGCTCGACGCCTTCCTGCTCGACGTCGAGCGGGAGATCGGGGTGAGCAGGCCGGGCGGCGGCACGGAGGAGTCCCGGCTGACCGCGGCGGACAGCGACACGCTGGCCCGGCGGATCCTGGAGCCGCTCGTCGCCGGCGCCCTGGGATGCGCCCCGGCCACCGGCTCCTCGATCACCGGACCGCCGGACACCGGCACGTCGGACACGGGCACGTCGGCCACCGGCACGTCGGCCACCGGTACGCCGGACACCGGCTGGGCGGAGACCGGCCTGCCGGACACCGGCGCGTCGGCCAGGGCGGAGCCGGCGTCCCTGCTGGACGCCGCGGGAGCCACGGCGGTGCTCGAAGCGCTGGTCAACCGGCCCGAGACGTGCGTCACCGACGGCACCTCGACCATCGTCACCTCCGACGACGGCATGTACGTCACGACGGCGTCGTCCCGGACGTCGCTGCTCGACGCGCTCGGCGTCAGAAGGACGCTGGACGCCCTGACCGGCCGGCCCTCGGCGGCCTGCCCCGCTGCCGACGTGCCCCTGTCGGCGGCGACCACCGAGCAGGACCGGCCGAGGTCGCTCCTGAGCGGCCTCGGCCTCGGGGCCCTGTTCTCCAGGCTCCTGGGCTGACGCACCCCGAAGGCGGCCCCGGCGCCGGAATTCGGGCGCGGGACGGGCCGAGGCGGGGATCGCGTGGTAGGTTGCGGACGAGCCTTGATCCTTTGGGAGAAGGGGGCTGCGGCCGTGACAGGCACCGGCGACGAGACCGTCCACCCGACGGCGTGGCAGGCGGCGTGGGAGGTGCTGGCCCCCGTCACGGACATGGTCACCCCGATGGCCGTACGCGTCGCGGCCACCCTGCGCCTGACCGATCTGATGGGCGGCGACGAGCTGCCCGTCGAGGAGCTGGCCCACCGGTCGGGCGCCGACGCCGACGCCCTGGGCCGGCTGCTGCGCCATCTGGCCTGCCACGGCGTCTACGCCGAACGGGAGCCCGGCGTGTTCGCGGTCAACGAGCCCGCCGCGCTGCTGGCCTCCGGCCATCCCTCCATGATGCGCGACCGGCTCGACCTCGACGGTTTCGGCGGGCAGATGGACGTCGCGTTCACCGGCCTGCTGCACACCGTCCGCACCGGGCGGCCCGCGTGGGAGAGCGTCCACGGCGCCCCGATCTGGCACCATCTCGCCACCCACCGGCAGGTCGGCGAGTCGTTCGACGTCCTGATGGCCGCCGGTGCCGACGACCTCACCGACGCGGCCGAGGGGTACGACTGGTCCGGCGTGCGGCACGTGGTCGACGTCGGCGGCGGCACCGGCGCCCTGATCGCCGAGATGCTGAGGGCCCACCCGGGGCTGCGGGCCACGCTCGTCGACCTGCCGGACACGCTGGAGCGGGGCCGGCGGTTCCTGACCGGGCTCGGGCTCGACGGGCGGTGCGCGTTCGCCGGCCAGAGCTTCTTCGAGCCGCTGCCCCCGGGCGGCGACGTCTACGTGCTCAGACGCGTGATCCACGACTGGGACGACGCCGACGCCGAGCGCGTCCTGCGGCGCTGCGCCGACGCGGCCGGGCCGCACGGAGGGGTCGTGCTGATCGAGTCCCGGGGCGGCGCCGGCGACGACCCGGCCATGTTCGCCGAGATGGACCTGCGCATGCTCGTGATCAGCGGCGGCCGGGAGCGCACCGTCGCCGACTACGCCGCGCTCGCCGCCCAGGCCGGGCTCGACGTGGCCGGGGTTCGTCACACCCCGCTCGGCAACGTCGTCCTCGACTGCGTCCCGCGAAGCGGCTGATCGCGCTCTCCGCCAGCGTGGCCCCGCGTGATGACATAATCGATCATCCGCACGCGAAGGAGACCACGGTGAGCATCGAATGGGCCGCGCTGTCCGCCACGGACCTGCCGGCGATCGCCGGGCTGGCCGGCAGGTGCGCGGCGCGCGACGGCGGGCTCCCGGCCACCGCGTCGCCCTCCTTCCTGGAACGCAGGTACACCGGCGGCACCGCAGTGGGCGCGTTCACCGAAGGCCGGCTGGTGGCCTGCGGGGCCGTGCGGCCGGTGGGCGAGACGTCGGCGGCGACCGGCCTGGTCGACCCCGACCACCGCGGACGGGGGCTGGGGTCCGGCCTGCTCGACCGGCTGGCCGCCGAGCCCGGCAAGGTGCGGCTGGAGACCGAGTCGCTGACCCCGCAGGCGCACGACCTCTTCCTGGCGCGCGGCTTCCGCCAGGCGTTCGCCGAGGACGTCTTCCGGCGCGACCTGGCCCGGCCGCTGCCGGACGTCCCGATGCCGGCGCAGGTGACGGTCGAGGAGTGGTCCCCGCTTACCGAAGGGGCCTTCCACCAGGCGTACTCCGCGTCCTTCGCGGACCGTCCCGGCTTTCCCGGATGGACGCGGGAGGAGTGGGTGGACTGGCTGGTCGACGACGAGTTCCTGCCGGGGTGCTCGCTGGTGGCGTTCGAGGGGGACGTCGCCGTCGGCTTCGTGACGTGCGCGGAGGAGTTCCTGATCCAGGTCGGGGCCGTCCCCGGGTGGCGGCGGCGCGGGCTGGCGCGGGCGCTCGCCGTCGCGGCGCTCGCACGGATGCGCGAGGGCGGCGCCGGCCAGGTCTTCCTGGACGTCAACGTCAACAACCCGGCCTCGGCCGCGCTCTTCGGCGGTCTCGGGTTCGAGAAGATCGCCCGCCGCGCCCGTTACGAGTAGGTCCGTCGGGGGTGCGGGGCCCGTTCGGCGTCTTAACCGGACGTTAGGGTTCCCGCAGTTCGTCGCTATCGTCCCGGCGGCCACTGTGGGAGGCGTCAGGACGACGACCGAACCGACGGAGTGTTTCCGCATGCGCAAGCCTATGATCATCGCTGGACTGGCCACGGCCGCCGTGCTCGCCGCGGGCGCCGGCACCGCCTTCGCCACCGCCTCCACCCCCACGTCCACCCCCACGTCCGCGCCCGCTCCGGCGGTGCCCCGGGAGCAGGCCGAGAAGACGGCGCTGGAGAAGGTACCGGGCGGCAAGGTCACCTCGGCCGAGCTGGAGAACGAGGACGCCGGCCAGGTCTGGGAGATCGACATCGACGCCGCCGACGGCACCGAGCGCGAGATCACCGTGGACGCCGCCAAGGGCACCGTCCTCGCCGACGAGACCGACGAGTCCGACGACCACGCCGACGACCAGGCGGACGACCAGGCGGACGACCAGGCGGACGACCAGGCGGACGACCGCACGGACGCCCAGAAGACCGACCAGAAGAACGGCCAGACCGCCGACAACGACGACGCCGACGACGCCGACGACCACGGCAGGACCGGTGGCGACGACGACGCCGACGACGACTGAGCGGCGCCGACTGAGCGGCGCCGACTGAGCGGCGCCGAGCAGGCGGCCCGACCGGACGCTGATCCCGGCGCGGCCCCGGCGTCGGACGCCAGTGCCGGCGGGTCGTGGGCGGCGGGGGGCTGGATGTCAGTGCAGGTGGGCCAGCCAGCGGCCGTGCGTGGGCCGGCAGGGGGCGGCCGTGAACCCCGCGTTCGCGGCCAGGCGCCCGATGTCGGCCGCCGAGACGGTCGCCCAGCCGAACCACTCCCCGGCACGCGCTCCCCGGCGCAGCCGTACCCGGTCGACCCGGCTGCGCGTCCAGGGCGGCGCGAGCTCGGCCAGGACGGTGCCGCCCGGCCGTACGAGCTGCCGCACCCGGCGCAGCAGCGCCGCGGGGTCGCCGCCGATGCCGATGTTGCCGTCGGCGAGCAACGCCGTCGCCCACAGGCCGGTGCCGGGGACGTCTTCGAAGACGTCCCGCAGGAGGGCGAACCCGCCCGCCCGGCGGGTCAGGGCGACGGCGTGCGGCGTGACGTCGATGCCGAGCGAGGCGACGCCGCGCCGGGTCAGCGCCGCCGTGAGGCGGCCGGGGCCGGAGCCGATGTCCAGCGTGGGGCTGCGGCAGCGGCTCAGGAGCTCCTCGTCGCCGTCGATCGGCGCTGACCAGCGCGCGGCCGCCAGCTCGGCGCGGGTGCCGTCCAGGTACTCGATCTCGGCGCGCTCACCCGCGAGCGCGGCCGCGTAGATCTCCCCGATCACCGGCCCGGCTCCCTGTTCGGCATGGCTCTCCCCGGTCATCGGTGCAGCGTTCGGAGGGTGGTGGCGAAGCAGGATGTGGGGGCCTGGTGGGCCACTGCGGTCGCGGTCGCGGCGGTGTCGACGTCGACCAGCTCGGGCAGGTGGTGGACGGCCAGCCCGGCGCGGACGAGCCGGTCGAGCTGGACCTTGCCGGTCTCCGGGTGCGACATGGGCACCCCGAGGAGCAGCGCCGGGTCCGGCCGCCGGAGCCCCAGCAGCCAGAAACCGCCGTCGGCCGCCGGGCCGTACACCGCGTCGTGGTCCGCCAGCGCCTCCCCTGCCTCGCGCAGCAGCTCGGGCGTGACCTGCGGGGTGTCCATGCCGATGAGCACGACGGGCCCGGACCGCAGCCGGTGGGCGTCGGCGAAGGCCGCCGCGAGGCGCTCGTCCAGACCGGCGCCGCGTTGCGGGATCACCACGAAACCGGGCGGCAGCCAGCGGCCCGGCAGGCCGTCCAGAGCGAGGACCCGCTGACCGGCGGGGGTCGCGGCGACGGCGCGCAGGCTGTCGCGGAGCGCGGCCTCGGCCAGCGCGGCGGCCTCGGCCGGACTGTACGGGGGCGTCAGCCGGGTCTTGACCCGCCCGGCCACGGGCTCCTTGGCGATGAGCACGATCTGCGGCAAGTGCTCGAACGTGGGACGACTCAGCTTCCTCAGTCCTTCCGTGCCGATGACAGCAGGTGATCGCCGCGGGACCGCCGCACGGCCCAGCAGGCCAGCACGGCCACGGCGGCCAGGGCGTACACGGGGGTGCCGGGGCTGCCCGGGGCCGCCGGGCCGGCGGTGTAGGCGACCGCGCCGGCCAGGGCGACGCCCAGCCACTCCCACCGGCCGTCCAGGGCGGCCAGGGCGACGACGAGCAGCGCGTACCAGGAGTAGCCGGGGGTGAACAGCAGCAGGAGGGAGCCGCTGACCAGCAGCGCGCCGCGCCAGGGGCGGTCGGCCTCGCCGTACCGCAGGACGGCCAGGACGACCAGGCCGAGCACCGCGATAGCGGCCCAGGGCGCCCACCCGTCCGGCACGAGCAGCCGCAGGACGGCGTAGCGGTTCCCGCCGCCGGGCCCGTCGTAGCGCTCCTCCTTGAGGTAACCCGGCAGGTAGCCCGCCACCGAGGCGCCCGAGGCCAGCACGTACGGCAGGTAGGACAGCGCGACCACGAGCCCGGCGGGCACGACGATGCCGAGGAGCCGCCGCCAGGCACCCGGGCCCCCGGCCAGCACCCCGGACAGCGCGCCGGGCAGCGCGGTCACGGGCAGCAGCTTGGCCGCCACGGCCGCGCCGAGCAGCGCGCCGCGCCCCCGTACGGCGGTGCAGGCCAGCACCACCAGCAGCACGCCCAGCACGTCGACGTGCGCGTTGTTCACCGCCTCCACCGGCACGGCCGGGCACCACGCCCAGTACGCCGCCCGCCGGGCCCCCGCCGCCCGGCACAGGATCGCCAGCACGGCCACGGCCGCCACGAAGCCGCCGAGCTGGAGCGCCTTGTGCCGCACCCCGTCCGGCGACAACCAGTGGACCAGCAGGAAGTAGCCCTGCGCGACCGGCGGATAGATCGTCGGCTCGGTGGGGCGGTTGATCCGGGTGCAGCCGCCGCCGGGCAGGGGCCACAGGGCCGGGGCGTCGCAGGCGGCCGGGAAGAGCCAGTCGTCGCGCAGCCGGAGGAGCGCCGGGTCGGCCGGCGGGTGGTCGTAGGGCGAGATGCCGGCGGCCTGCACCCGGCCGTCCCAGGCGTACCGGAAGGAGTCGGTGCTGCTGCTCGGCGGGGCGGCCAGGCCGGTCGCGGCGAGCGTGATCCCGCCGGCCAGGACCAGGGCGGCCGTCGTCCGTCCCGGCAGCCGGGCGGTCTGCCACAGCGCGGCCGCGAACAGCGCCCAGGCCGCCAGGTACCAGCCCAGGTGGGGCGGGCCAGTCACCAGCCGCAGCACCACGGCCGCCAGGGCGGCCAGCGTCCCGGCGGCCACCGTCGTGTTCCGGTTCACGGCGGCAGCCTCGCATCCCGGGGCCGGTCCGGGGCCGCCGCGGCGGTGCACGTTCGTTCTTCGTAAGAAGCCTTACGAACCGCGAACGCCGCTTCGGCCCGCCCGGCCCGGCGGCTACCGTCGGCGGCGTGAGAGTGATGGTCACCGGCTCGGCCGGTTTCATCGGCGGCCACGTCGCCGAGGCCCTGGCGGCGGCGGGCCACGACGTCGTCGGCCTGGACACGCGGACCGGCGCGGACGTGCGCGACGCCACGGCGCTGGACGCGCTGCTGCCCGGCGTCGAGGCCGTCGTGCACCAGGCGGCCAAGGTGGGCCTGGGCGTGGACGTCGCCGACCTGCCCGCCTACGCCTGCGTCAACGTCTTCGGCACCGCCGTGCTGCTGGCCGCCATGGCCAGGCACGGGATCACCCGGCTGGTGCTGGCCTCCTCGATGGTGGTCTACGGCGAGGGACGTTACGCGTGCGCGTCGCACGGCGACGTCCGGCCCGGCCCGCGGGCCGCGCACGACCTGGACGGCGGCCGGTTCGAGCCGCCCTGCCCGCACTGCGGCGAGCCCCTGCGCTGGGCGCCGATCGAGGAGGACGCCCCGCCCGATCCGCGCAACGCCTACGCCACCAGCAAACTCGCCCAGGAACACCTGGCCGCCAACTGGGCGAGGGAGACCGGCGGGACCGTGGCGGCCCTGCGCTACCACAACGTCTACGGGCCCCGTATGCCGCGCGACACCCCGTACGCCGGGGTCGCCGCGATCTTCCGCTCCGCGCTGCGGGCCGGCCGGGCGCCGGCGGTGTTCGAGGACGGCCGCCAGCTCCGCGACTTCGTCCACGTGCGGGACGTGGCCAGGGCGAACCTCGCGGCCCTGACCGCGTCCTGGCCGGCCGGCGGGCTGAGGGCCTGGAACATCGCCTCCGGCGCACCGCGCACCGTGGGGGAGATGGCCCGCGTGCTCGCCGCCGGGTGCGGCGGCCCCGGACCGCGGGTCACCGGCGGCTACCGGCTGGGCGACGTCCGCCACATCGTCGCCTCGCCCCGGCGGGCGGAGGCCGAGCTCGGCTTCCGCGCCGAGATCGGGTTCGAGGCCGGGATGGCGGGGTTCGCCCGGTCATGACGGTCGACGTGATCCTGCCCTGCCTGAACGAGGAGGCCGCGCTCGCCTGGGTGCTCGGGCGCATGCCCCCCGGCTACCGCCCGATCGTCGTCGACAACGGCTCCACCGACGGCTCGGCGCGGGTCGCCCGCGAGCTCGGGGCGCGGGTGGTCGCCGAGCCCGTGCGCGGGTTCGGCGCCGCCTGCCACGCCGGGCTGCTGGCCTCCTCCGCCGACCTGGTCTGCTTCATGGACGCCGACGCCTCGCTCGATCCCGCCCAGCTTCCCCGGGTGGCCGGGCCCGTCCTCGACGGGGAGCTCGACCTCGTGCTCGGACGCCGTCGGCCGCGCGGCGCCGGCGTCTGGCCGGGACACGCCCGGCTGGGCAACGCCGTCCTGGCCCGGAGCCTGCGCCGCCGCACCGGGGTGGCGCTGCGCGACCTCGGGCCGATGCGGGCGGCCGCCCGCGTGCCACTGCTGTCGCTCGGGACGGCCGACCGCCGCTTCGGCTACCCGCTGGAGACGGTGCTGCGCGCCGCGGCGGCCGGTTGGCGGATCGGCGAGACGGACGTGGACTACCTGCCCCGCACGGGCCGCTCGAAGGTGACCGGCACCCTGCGCGGAACGCTGCGGGCCGTCGCCGACATGCGCCGCGTCATGGCGGACGCGCGCCCCGGGGACGAGGTCAGGCGCGGGGGGCGTACATGATGACGAGGACGCCGGCGAGGCAGATCAGGGCGCCGATGACGTCCCAGCGGTCGGGGCGGAAACCGTCGGCGACCATGCCCCACACCAGGGACCCGGCGACGAAGACACCACCGTAGGCGGCCAGGATGCGGCCGAAGTCGGCGTCCGGCTGGAGGGTGGCGACGAAGCCGTACAGGCCGAGGGCGACGACGCCGCCGCCGATCCACAGCAGCCCGCGTTGCTCGCGCACGCCCTGCCAGATCAGCCACGCGCCGCCGATCTCGGCGAGCGCGGCCAGGGCGAACAGCAGCAGTGAGCGGATCATCGTCATGACGGCCAGTACATCGCATCCGCGAGGGCGGCGGCGGGGAGGGGCAGGCGGGGCCGGTGCAGCGGGGCCGCGGTCATCCCGTACCCGGGTACCGATTCCCGGGGCGGCGGAAACTTGTAGGGTAGGAGGAGGACACGACCGGACAAAGGGAGGCGAAGGTGCGCGAATTCCGCTCCTGTCTCCACCTCGCGCGCGAGCGGCACGCCCGCCCGCTGCGCCCGCTGGAGTTCCGTCCGGTCGGCACGAACGGCTACGTCAGCACGTGGGGCGTGATCGCGGGCATCCGCCCGCCGCAGGGCCGCTGAGAGCCCTCCGCCACGCGGAGGCCCGCGCCCGGAGGTGATCCGGGGGTTCCGCGGGCCGCCGTGCGGGGTCGCGCGTCCGGCGGCCCGATCGTTTCCGTACGTCCTGGAGTTCTCCCTTCATGTCTGCCTCCTCGCGGATCATCACTGCCCTGCGCTCCGACGCGGTCGGCGGCGTCCTGCTCATCGTCGCCGCCCTGACCGCGCTGGCCTGGGCCAACTCGTCCCTCGCCGGCTCCTACGAGGCCCTGCGCACGTGGTCCTTCGGCCCGGAGGCGCTGGGCCTGCGCCTGAGCGCGCAGGCGTGGGCCGCCGACGGGCTGCTGGCGGTGTTCTTCTTCATCGTCGGCAACGAGCTCAAGCAGGAGCTCGTGCACGGCGAGCTGCGCGACCCGCGCCGCGCCGCGCTGCCCGTGGTGGCCGCGCTCGGCGGCGTGGTGGTCCCGGCGCTGCTGTTCCTGGCGGTGAACGCCGCCGCGCCGGGCGAGGCGGCCCGCGGCTGGGGCGTGCCGATGGCCACCGACATCGCCTTCGCGCTCGCCGTCCTGGCCGTCGTGGGCCGCGGCCTGCCCGCCCCGCTGCGCACGTTCCTGCTGACGCTGGCGACCGTGGACGACGTGTGCGCGGTCGTCGTGATCGCCGTCGGCTACACCTCGGGGCTGAACCTGGCCGCCCTGTCCGGGGCCGCCGCCGCGCTGTGCGTGTGGGCGTACCTGCAGCACGGGCGGGGCCGCGCGGTCACCGCCGTGCGCCGCGCGCTGCCCGCGTGGCTGCTGTACGGGCCGCTCGCCGTGCTGATCTGGGCGCTGGTGCACGCCTGCGGGGTGCACGCGACGATCGCAGGCGTCGCGATGGGCCTGCTGATGCGCACCCGGCCGCGCGCCGGCGAGCCGGAGCCGCCCTCGCAGCGTGCCGAGCACGCGTTGCGGCCGTTCTGCGCCGGGGTGGTGCTGCCGGTGTTCGCGCTGCTGTCGGCCGGGATCTCCCTGTCGGGGGCGGGCGGCTTCTGGGCGGGGACCGTCACCTGGGGCGTGCTGGCCGGGCTGCTGGCCGGCAAGCCGCTCGGCATCGTCGGGGCCGCCTGGCTCACCGCGCGCCTCACCAGCGCCCATCTCAACCCGCGGCTGGGCTGGAGCGACATCGCCGGCGTGGGCGTGCTGGGCGGCATCGGCTTCACCGTCTCGCTGCTGATCGCCGAGCTCTCCTACACCGGGCCGGCGTACCTGACGCAGGCCAAGGGCGCGATCCTGCTGGCCTCGGCGGCGGCGTCCCTGCTGGCCGCCCTGATCCTCGGCGCGCGCGTCCGCCGGCGCCGTACGGCCGGGCAGGTGGCGGCCTAGATCGCTGATGTGAATTTGGGTTAATGGTCGTAGGCAGTCAGGGACCGTTTCACGGGGGCGCCGGTGTTCCAGTTGTGCCAGATCGCGGCG
>NZ_JBEXYK010000118.1:0-11171 GCF_040630865.1 Nonomuraea sp. NPDC005730 | reverse complement strand
GCACCCCAACCACCGTAAGACGGGGGGGGGCCCAATGTAGCGTAACGGGTAGGGGGGGGCCGGACGGATCCGGCCCCCGCTTCCGCTGTGCCGCCTACTTGGCGCGCTTGAAGATCTTGTTGCCCAGCCAGACCAGCGGGTCGTACTTGCGGTCGGCCACGCGCTCCTTCATCGGGATCAGCGCGTTGTCAGTGATCTTGATGTGCTCGGGGCAGACCTCGGTGCAGCACTTGGTGATGTTGCAGTAGCCGAGCCCGTGCTCCTCCTGGGCGGACTCCTGCCGGTCGGCCACGTCGTACGGGTGCATGTCCAGCTCGGCGATCCGCATGAGGAAGCGCGGACCGGCGAAGGCCGGCTTGTTCTCCTCGTGGTCGCGGATCACGTGGCAGACGTTGTTGCACATGAAGCACTCGATGCACTTGCGGAACTCCTGCGAGCGCTCGACGTCGACCTGCTGCATGCGGTACTCGCCGGGCCGTACGCCCGCCGGCGGGGTGAACGAGGGGATCTCGCGGGCCTTCTGGTAGTTGAAGGACACGTCGGTGACCAGGTCTTTGATGACGGGGAAGGTCCGCATCGGGGTGACCGTGATGGTCTCGTCCTCGGAGAAGGTGGACATCCGGGTCATGCAGCCCAGGCGCGGCTTGCCGTTGATCTCCATGCTGCACGAGCCGCACTTGCCGGCCTTGCAGTTCCAGCGCACCGCCAGGTCGGGGGCCTGCGTCGCCTGCAGCCTGTGGATGATGTCGAGGACGACCTCGCCCTCGTTCACCTCGACGGTGAAGTCCTCGAGCTTGCCCTCGCCGCCCTCACCACGCCAGACCTTGAACTTCGCCTTGTAACTCATTTGGCAATCCCGTCGAACTCGGCCATCTCTTCGTCGGTGAGGTACTTCTTCAGCTCGTCCCGGTCGAACAGGGTGATCAGGTCGCCGCGCATGGACGGCTGGACCTTCTCCACGACCTGGACGTCGTTGCCGTCCCCGGTGGAGCAGACGAGCAGCTTGCGGCGCCATTCCGGGTTCATCCCGGGGAAGTCGTCGCGGGTGTGGCCGCCGCGGCTCTCCTCGCGCAGGAGGGCGGCGCGGGCCACGCACTCGGAGACCAGGACCATGTTGCGCAGGTCGATGGCCAGGTGCCAGCCGGGGTTGTAGATCCGCGAGCCGGCCGCGCCGACCTGGCGCACGCGCTCCTTGAGCTTCTCCACGACCTCCATGGCCTCGGAGACCTCCTCGGCCTTGCGGATGATGCCGACCAGCTCGTTCATCGTCCGCTGGAGCTCGTGGTGCACCTCGTACGGGTTCTCGCCGTCGCGCTGGAGGGGCGCCAGGGCCTCCTCGCGGGCCGCGTCCACGAGCTCCTGGACGACCTTGGGACGGGCCTTGAGGCCGTCGACGTAGGCCGCCGCGCCCGCGCCCGCGCGCCGCCCGAACACCAGCAGGTCGGACAGCGAGTTGCCGCCCAGCCGGTTGGACCCGTGCATGCCGCCGGACACCTCGCCCGCCGCGAACAGACCGGGCACGGCCGCCGCGCCGGTGTCGGCGTCGACCTCGACGCCGCCCATGATGTAGTGGCAGGTCGGGCCCACCTGCATGGGCTCGGCGGTGATGTCGACGTCGGCCAGCTCCTTGAACTGGTGGTGCATCGACGGCAGCCGCTTCTTGATCTCCTCGGCCGGCAGGCGGGTGGAGACGTCGAGGAAGACGCCGCCCTGGGGGGATCCGCGGCCGGCCTTCACCTCGGAGTTGATCGCGCGGGCCACCTCGTCACGCGGCAGCAGCTCCGGGGGGCGCCGGTTGTTGGCCTGGTCGGTGTACCAGCGGTCGCCCTCCTCCTCGGTGGTGGCGTACTTGTCCTTGAACACCTCGGGGATGTAGTCGAACATGAAGCGCTTGCCCTCGGAGTTGCGCAGCACGCCGCCGTCGCCCCGGACGGACTCGGTGACGAGGATGCCGCGCACGGACGGCGGCCAGACCATCCCGGTGGGGTGGAACTGGATGAACTCCATGTTGATCAGGTTGGCGCCGGCGAGCAGGGCCAGGGCGTGGCCGTCGCCGGTGTACTCCCAGGAGTTGGAGGTGACGACGTACGACTTGCCGATGCCGCCGGTGGCCAGGACCACGGCGGGGGCGTCGAAGAGCAGGAAGTTGCCGGTCTCGCGCCAGTAGCCGAACGCGCCGGAGATGCGATCGCCGTCCTTCAGCAGGCGGGTGACCGTGCACTCGGCGAAGACCTTGATGTAGGCCTCGTGGTCGCCGTGCGTCTCGAAGTCCTCCTGCTGCAGCGCGACGACCCGCTGCTGGAGGGTGCGGATCAGCTCCAGGCCGGTACGGTCGCCCACGTGTGCGAGCCGCGGGTACTCGTGACCGCCGAAGTTCCGCTGGCTGATCTTGCCGTCCTTGGTGCGGTCGAACAGCGCGCCCCAGGCCTCCAGCTCCCAGACGCGGTCGGGGGCCTCCTTGGCGTGCAGCTCGGCCATGCGCCAGTTGTTGAGGAACTTGCCGCCCCGCATGGTGTCACGGAAGTGCACCATCCAGTTGTCGTCGGAGTTGACGTTCCCCATCGCGGCGGCCGCGCCGCCCTCGGCCATGACGGTGTGGGCCTTGCCGAACAGCGACTTGCAGACGATCGCCGTGCGCTTGCCCTGCTGACGGGCCTCGATGGCGGCCCGCAGCCCGGCGCCGCCCGCACCGATGACGACGACGTCGTATTCGTGACGCTCGATTTCCACTGGAAGAAGTCCTTTATGCGAACGGGAAGGCGATGACGCCCTTGGCGACCATGCGGACGTAGAAGTCGGCGATCATGACCGAGAACATCGAGGCCCAGGCGAGCTGCTGGTGCTTGGCGTTGAGCTTGGAGACGAACGTCCAGGCCTTGTAGCGCAGCGGGTGACGGGAGAAGTGGTTGAGCCTGCCCGCGGTGATGTGCCTGCAGGAGTGGCACGACAGCGTGTACGTGTTGATCAGCACGGCGTTGACGACCAGGATCCAGGTGCCGAGGCCCTGCGGCTTGTGCACCAGCGCCAGGACGGCGTCGTAGGCCAGGACGAGGCCGATCACGATGGCCGCGTAGAAGAAGTACCGGTGGATGTTCTGCAGGATCAGCGGGAACCGGGTCTCGCCGGTGTACTTGCCGTGCGGCTCCTGGACGGCGCACGCGGCCGGCGACAGCCAGAACGACCGGTAGTACGACTTGCGGTAGTAGTAACACGTGAGCCGGAACCCGCCCGGCAGGCCGAGGATGAGCAGCCCCGGCGGCAGGGTGAACCAGTCTCCGATCGGCGCCCACCCGAACAGCCGCGCGCCCTCGGGGCACGCCGTGGTCAGACAGGGCGAGGCGAACGGGGCGATGTACGGATCGACGAAATAACTGCCGTCGATGATCGCCCACACGCCGTAGATGAGGAACGAGCTGAGCCCGAGGAACGTCAGCAGCGGGACCAGCCACCACCTGTCGGTGCGCAGCGTGCGCACCTTCACCTGGGCACGTTGCCTTCTGACCGGGGCTTCGGGCGTCGTCTGGGTCATCGCGGACCTCTCCACCTCCCGCGGACCCTGCACACAGGGGGGTCCGGGTTCGTTTCGCTGGGCGCGCGTACGGCGGGTGCGGTACCGCTCTGGGCGCGCATTGGTGGGGGATACGTTACGACGACCGCATACGATTTTGTGAGCGGGGTCACTCACTTTTTCGATGACCCGCTGTGATTCCTGTCACGTATACGCGTCAGGGCCGCGGCCCGGCCGCCGGCAGCTTCACTACGGTCACGAAAAAATCATCTATTTGCCGGACAACACGGATAAATTGCTCAAAATCCACCGGCTTCGCGACATAGGCGTTGGCGTGCAGCCGGTAGCTGTGCAGGATGTCCTCCTCCGCCTCCGAGGTCGTCAGGATCACCACCGGGATCGTCCGCAGCGTGGCGTCGGCCTTGACCTCGCTCAGCACCTCCAGGCCGTTCATCCGGGGCAGGTTGAGGTCGAGCAGGATCAGGTCGGGCCGGGGCGCGCCGGCGTAGACGCCCTCCCGCCGCAGGTACGCCATCGCCTGCTCGCCGTCGTTGACCACGTTGAGCCGGTTGCGCACCTTGTTGAGGTCGAACGCCTCCCTGGTGAGCAGGATGTCCCCCTGGTCGTCCTCCACGAGGAGCACGTCGATCGGGCGCCAGTCCGTCATGCGTCGCCTCCCGCCGCCGGCAGCGTCCAGCGGAACGTCGTGCCCTGGCCGTCCGGTGCGGCGTCGAGCCAGAGTTGCCCGCCGTGGTACTCGACGATCTTCCGGCAGAGCGCCAGGCCGATGCCGGTGCCGGGGTACACGTCCCGGGGGTGGAGCCGCTGGAAGATCAGGAAGATGCGGTCGGCGTACTTGGGGTCGACGCCGATGCCGTTGTCGGAGCAGCCGAACTCCCACATGTCGCCCTTCCGCTCGGCCGTCAGGCGTACGCGCGGCGGGGCCTCGGAGCGGAACTTGACCGCGTTCTCGACGAGGTTCTGGAAGAGCTGGGTGAGCTGCAGCCGGTTGCCCTCGACCACGGGCAGGTCGTCGCGGGTGACGGTGGCGCCGGTGTCCTCGATCGTGGCCGACAGGTTCTCCAGGGCCCGGTCCAGGGCCTCGCCGGAGTCGGTCGGCACCCGTTCGCCGCTCACCCGGCCCACCCGGGAGAAGTCGAGCAGGTCGTTGATCAGGAGCTGCATGCGCTTGGCCCCGTCGACCGCGTAGTGGATGTACTGCCGGGCGCGGTCGTCGAGCTGCGGGCCGTACCGCTGCTCCAGCATCTGGGTGAAGCTGGCGACCTTGCGCAGCGGCTCCTGCAGGTCGTGGCTGGCGACGTAGGCGAACTGCTCCAGCTCGCCGTTGGACCGGCGCAGCTCGTCGGCCTGGTCGGCGGCCCCGCGCCAGGCCGAGACGATGCGGCGGCGCATGGAGTCGACATGGCTGGACAGCTCGCTCAGCTCGGCCGGCCGGTCGACGCCGAGCCGGTGGTCGAAGTCGCCGGCGGCGACCGTGCGGACCTGCTCGGTGAGCTGGTCGATGGGCTTGAGCACGGCGTACCTGACGACGAACGCCAGCCCCGCCCCGCCCGCCAGCAGCACCCCGAACAGCACGATCAGCGCCACGTTGAGCCGGTCGAGCTGGGCGGCCACCTCGGGCCTCGGCCCCAGGGCCCGCGCGTGCGCGATCATCGACATGGTGACCACCACGCCGGCCGCGAACGCGAACCCCGCCAGCACGCCGATGGCCAGGAACCAGCGGGCCACCGGCAGCCTGCCGAGCCCGGTCGGCAGCTTCGGCGGCGGCAGCGGATGGATGCTCATGCCTTCCTCCTCGACACCAGGACCACCGCGAGATCGTCGCTGAGCGTGCCGGCGTGCCTGATCAGCCGGTCGAGGTCGATCACGCCGTGCTCGCGCACCAGCCCGACCAGGCCCTCGACGCCGAGCAGCTCCTTCTGCTCGCCGACGGCCGCCTCGATCAGGCCGTCGGTGTAGAGCATCATCGACCACTCCTCGCCCAGGGGCACGTCGATGACCGTCCACTCGGCGTCGGGGAAGATGCCGAGCGGCGGCCCCGAGGGCGTGCCGTCCACCACCGCGGGCACGCCGTCGCGGACCAGCACCGGCGGCGGGTGCCCGACCACGCGCATCCGGGCCTGGCGCAGGTCGGGCGTGAACGTGGCCATGCAGAGCGTGGTGAAGATCTCGGGCGCCTTGCGCTCGGCGCGCAGGAGGGCGTCCATCGTGCGCAGCAGCGTGTCGTCGGTCTGCCCGGCCAGCACCAGCGTGCGCCAGGCGATGCGCAGCGCCACGCCGAGCGCGGCCTCGTCGGGCCCGTGGCCGCAGACGTCGCCCACCACGACGTGCACCGCGCCGTCGGGGGTCTGGACCATGTCGAGGAAGTCGCCGCCCAGCAGGGTTCCCTGGTTGCCCGGCAGGTAGCGGATCTGGTGCGCGATCGACTCGGTGCGCAGCAGGGGCACGGGCAGCAGGCCGCTCTCCAGGCGGGCGTTCTCCTTCGCGGTCAGCTCGGCCTCGAACAGTCTGAGCTGGGCCAGGTCGGCGCGCTTGCGCTCCATGGCGTACCTGATCGACCTGGCCAGCAGGCGGGCGTCGATGTCCTGCTTGACCAGGTAGTCCTGGGCGCCCGCCTGCACGGCGGCAACGCCGACGTGCACGTCCCTGAGCCCGGTGAGGACCAGCACGGCCGCGTGCGGCGCCAGCGCCAGCACCTCCTCCAGCGCTTCCAGCCTGCTGGCGTCGGGCAGGGTGAGGTCGACGAGAACGCACTGGATCGTCGGGTCGAGCTTGGTCTTGGCCTCCTGGAGGCTGCGCGCCCAGAAGATCGTCGGTGGCGCCTCGGCCTGGTTGAGCAGCTCTTCGACGAGGAAGGCGTCGCCGTCGTCGTCCTCTATGAGGAGCAGTGTCAGCGGCTCGTTGAGGTTTGCCGTCACACACACGCCTTCCCGGGGGAGTCGGGCTGTTGCTGCTCATTCTGCGATGAGTTCGACCCCTTGCGGAAGCGTGCCCTCCTGGCCGGCCTCGACCACGAAGGCGAGCAGGGTCTCCCGGAACGCCTGCGCGGCCCTGGTGGGCTCGACGTCCTTGCGGTGGGCCAGGGCGATCGTCCGGCTCAGGCCCGGCGGGGCCAGCGGCGTGCCGGACAGCCCCGGCCGCCCGTCGAGCACCATCGACGGCACCACGGCCACGCCGAGCCCCGCCTCCACGAACCGCAGCACCGCGTCCATCTCGCCGCCCTGCACCGAGAACCTGGGCTCGAACCCGGCCTGGCGGCAGGCGGCGAGGGTGGCCTCGCGCAGGTCGTAACCGCGCCTGAACATCACCATCTGCCGGCCGCGCAGGTCCTCGATCCGCAGGTACGGCCCCCGCGCCCGCTCGTGGGAGGGCGCGACCACGACCAGGTTCTCCCGCAGGATCTCCTCGGTCACCAGCGACGGGTCGTCGCTCTGCAGCGGCATGATGATCAGCGACAGGTCGAGCTGCCCCCTGGCCAGCGCCCTGACCAGGTCACGCGAGCCGCCCTCCTCCACCAGCAGCTCCACCCCCGGGTACGCCCGGTGGAAGCGCGCCAGCGCGTCGGCCAGCAGGCCCGCGCACAACGACGGCGTGGCCCCCAGCCGCACCCGGCCCCGGCGCAGCCCCGCCAGCTCGGCCACCTCCTGCCGGGCGGTGTCGGCGTCGGCCAGCATCCGGCGGGCCAGCGGCAGCAGCGCCTCGCCCGCGGCCGTCAGCGTGACGTTGCCGCGCGCGCGGGAGAACAGCGGGGCGCCGAGGTCGTTCTCCAGGGCCTTGATCTGCTTGCTGAGCGAGGGCTGGGCGACCCGCATGCGCTCGGCCGCCTGGGTGAAGTGCCTGGTCTCCGCGACCGCGACGAAGTAGGCGAGCTGCTGCAACTGCATGTGATTTTCCTCGCACCGGCCGAGCATTTTTCCTTATGCCGACCGTATAAACCAAGCATCATAGCCGGAAGCTATGGAAACCAGATCCGCGATGACTTGGACGGATCATTGCTGGATACCTAGCGTTCAAACGTGACTGCCACGATAGAGCGCGGCGCCGCCACCGCGCCTGTTAACGCCCCCAAGGGTGCCTCGCCCGCACCGACGTCCAAGAAGCCGAGCCGGTTCCTGAGCTCGTCGAACGGCAAGAAAGTCGTCATGGCCGTCACGGGCGCCGTGATGGTGTCCTTCCTCGTCCTGCACATGCTGGGCAACCTCAAGATCTTCCTCGGCAAGGACTCGTTCAACGAGTACGCCGTCGCGCTGCGCACGCTTCTCGAGCCCATCGCGCCGTACCGGACGGTGCTGACGATCCTGGAGATCGGGCTCGTCGTCTCGGTCGTGCTGCACATGTGGGCCGCGATCTCGCTGGCGCGCAAGGCGGCCAAGGCCCGACCGGTCAAGTACGTGGCCAAGAAGTCGCAGGCCAACGGCTACGCCACGCACATCATGCGGTTCGGCGGCCTGACGATCCTGCTGTTCCTGGTCTGGCACCTGCTCGACCTGACCTTCGGCGTCGTCAACCCCAAGGGCTTCGACTCCGAGCCCGCCGACCGCATGGTCGCCGGCTTCGACGCCTCCCGCTGGTGGGTGACCCTCATCTACCTCGTGGCCGTCGTCATGGTCGGCCTGCACCTGCGGCACGGCATCTGGAGCGCGTTCCAGACGCTGGGCTGGGCCAACCGCAGCCGCTACCGCGGCCTGCGCCTGACGGCCGCCCTGGTCTCGGCGGTCCTGGTCATCGGCTTCCTGGCCCCGCCCCTCGCCATCACGTTCGGAGTTGTGAAGTGAAGTACACCGAAGGCTCGGAGATCCGGGACACCAAGGCGCCCGCCGGTCCCATCGAGGAGCGGTGGGAGAAGCGGAAGTTCAGCGCCAAGCTGGTCAACCCGGCCAACAAGCGCAAGCTCAACGTGATCGTCGTCGGCACCGGACTGGCGGGCGGCTCGGCCGCGGCGACCCTGGGCGAGCTGGGCTACAACGTCAAGTCCTTCTGCTACCAGGACACGCCCCGGCGCGCCCACTCCATCGCCGCCCAGGGCGGCATCAACGCCGCCAAGAACTACCGCGGCGACGGCGACTCGATCTACCGGCTCTTCTACGACACCGTCAAGGGCGGCGACTTCCGCGCCCGCGAGTCGAACGTCTACCGCCTGGCCCAGGTGTCGGTGAACATCATCGACCAGGCCGTGGCCCAGGGCGTGCCGTTCGCCCGCGAGTACGGCGGCCTGCTGGACACCCGCTCGTTCGGCGGCGCCCAGGTCTCCCGTACCTTCTACGCCCGCGGCCAGACGGGTCAGCAGCTCCTGCTGGGCGCCTACCAGGCGCTGGAGCGGCAGATCGCGGCCGGGACCGTGGAGATGCACACCCGCCACGAGATGCTCGACCTGATCGTCTCCGACGGCCGGGCGCGCGGCGTCATCGTGCGCGACATGGTGACCGGCGAGATCGAGCGGCACCTGGCCGACGCCGTGGTGCTGGCCACCGGCGGTTACGGCAACGTGTTCTTCCTGTCCACGAACGCCAAGGGCTGCAACACGACGGCCATCTGGCGGGCGCACGAGCGCGGGGCGTACTTCGCGAACCCGTGCTACACGCAGATCCACCCGACCTGCATCCCGGTCTCCGGCGAGTACCAGTCGAAGCTGACGCTGATGTCGGAGTCGCTGCGCAACGACGGCCGCGTGTGGGTGCCGCTGCTCAAGGACGACGACCGGGCCCCCGGGGACATCCCGGAGGAGGAGCGCGACTACTACCTGGAGCGCATCTACCCGGCCTTCGGCAACCTCGTCCCCCGTGACATCGCCTCCCGCGCGGCCAAGAACGTCTGCGACGAGGGCCGCGGCGTCGGCCCCGGCGGGCTCGGCGTCTACCTCGACTTCCGCGACGCCATCGGCCGGCTCGGCCGCGACGCCGTGGAGAAGAAGTACGGCAACCTCTTCGAGATGTACGAGCGCATCACCGGCGAGAACCCGTACGACGTGCCGATGCGCATCTACCCCGCCGTCCACTACACGATGGGCGGCCTGTGGGTGGACTACGACCTGCAGTCCACGATCCCCGGCCTGTTCGTGATCGGCGAGGCCAACTTCTCCGACCACGGCGCGAACCGGCTCGGCGCCTCGGCGCTGATGCAGGGCCTGGCCGACGGGTACTTCGTGCTCCCGACCACGATCGGCGACTACCTGGCCAACGGCCCGTACGGCGAGGTCGACGAGGAGGCCGTGGCCGAGGCGGAGATCAAGGTCAGGACCAGGATCGACCGCCTGATGTCGGTGAACGGCACCCGCACCCCCGACTCCTTCCACCGCGAGCTGGGCAAGCTCATGTGGGACTACTGCGGCATGGAGCGCACCGAGGAGTCGCTGCGCAAGGCCCTGGAGCGCATCCCCGAGCTGCGCGAGGAGTTCTGGAAGAACGTCAAGGTGTCCGGCACCGCCGAGGAGCTGAACCAGGTCCTGGAGAAGGCCGGCCGCGTCGCCGACTTCTTCGACCTGGCCGAGCTCATGTGCCTGGACGCCCTCGTCCGCACCGAGTCGTGCGGCGGCCACTTCCGCGCCGAGTCGCAGGACCCCGACGGCGAGGCCCTGCGTGACGACGAGCACTTCGCGCACGTCTCGGCCTGGGAGCGCACGCCCTCCGGCGAGACGGTGCTGCACAAGGAACCGCTCGAGTACGACTACGTCAAGATGACCCAGCGGAGCTACAAGTGAACCTGACCCTCAAGGTCTGGCGTCAGAGCGCCCCCTCGGACGCCGGACGCATGGTGACGTACCGGGTGGAGGACGTGTCCCCGGACATGTCGTTCCTGGAGATGCTGGACGTGCTGAACGAACGGCTGATCGTGGAGGGCGACGACCCGATCGCCTTCGACCACGACTGCCGCGAGGGCATCTGCGGCATGTGCGGCATGGTCATCAACGGCGTGGCGCACGGCGAGCAGCGCGCCACGACGACCTGCCAGCTGCACATGCGCCACTTCGAGGACGGCGCCGAGATCACCATCGAGCCGTGGCGCGCCGCGCCGTTCCCGGTGGTCAAGGACCTGGTCGTGGACCGCAGCGCGTTCGACCGCATCATCCAGGCGGGCGGCTTCGTCTCGGTCCCGGCCGGCTCGGCCCCGGACGCGCACAGCGTCCCGGTGCGCAAGGAGGACGCCGACGCCGCGTTCGACGCCGCGACCTGCATCGGCTGCGGCGCCTGCGTGGCCGCCTGCCCGAACGGCTCGGCCTCCCTGTTCACCGCCGCCAAGATCACCCACCTCAGCCTGCTGCCCCAGGGCCAGCCCGAGCGCCTGACCCGCGCGAAGGCCATGGTGGACCAGATGGACGCCGAGGGCTTCGGCGGCTGCACGAACACCGGCGAGTGCACGGCGGTGTGCCCCAAGGGCATCCCGTTGGACACGATCGCCCAGATGAACAGCGACTACCTCAAGGCCAACGCCAAGTAGGCAGGTCGAGCAGGCCCCGTCCCGGTTCGCTTGGGTTCTAGGGTTCGTTGCAACACCCCAGTCCAGGGGATGCGATGGACTTCGAGATCCGCAAGGTGCGCAAGGCGCAGGGGGCGAAGAAGCTCCGGGCTGAGCGGCAGGAATACTTTCGGCTCATGGCTCAGGGCTATGGCAACAAGGAAGCCTCACGGCTGGTCGGCGTCAATGA
>NZ_JBEXYK010000117.1:0-11275 GCF_040630865.1 Nonomuraea sp. NPDC005730 | reverse complement strand
GCCACGGCCGCGGCCGCCCGCGAGCGCGCCGCCTGGTGCGCGGCCAGGGCCGTGGCGGACGCCGTGCGCCTGAGGATGGCTGCCGAGCTGCACGACACCGCCGCCCACCGCCTCACCGGCATCGCGGTGGCCGCGGCGTCCGCGCTGCACGTGGCCGACCCGGCGATGCGGGAGTCCGCCCTGCGCCACGCCGGGGACGCCGCCCGGCTGGCCCGCGCGGAACTGGCGGGCGCGCGGGACGCCGTCCGCGACCTGCCGGCGATCGACGCCCTGGTCGCCGGCTGGGCCGTGCCCGGCGCGGACCCCGGCCGGGTCGGCTACCGCAGGACGGCCGCCACCGTCCCGCCCGAGGTCGCGGCGGCCGCCTACCGGGTGGTCCGGGAGGGCCTCACCAACGCCGCGCGGTACGCGGGCGGAGCCCGGCTGGACGTCGCCGTCCTCGGCGGACCCGGCCGGCTGACCGTCGAGGTGCGCGACACCGGAGGCGCGCGGGAGCACGACGACCTGGGCACCGGCCACGGCCTGTCCGGGCTGGCCACGACCGTGGCGGCCTGCGGCGGCACGCTCACGGCGGGCCCGGACGCCGGCGGCTGGACCGTCCGGGCCGCCTTCCCCGCCCCCGCCGGGCCGCCCCCGTTCCGGCGGGCGTGGTGGCGCGGGCGGCGGGCGTGGGACGCGGCGCTGGCCGGGCTCGCCATCGCGTTGACGATGGGCGCCAGCCTGCTGCCGGGAGGCACTCCGGCGCCGCGGGAGTTCCTCGTGCTCGGCCCCCTCTTCGTCCTGCACGCCCTGCCCCTGTGGTGGCGGGTGCGGC
The DNA here is from genome assembly GCF_040630865.1 of Nonomuraea sp. NPDC005730. Taxonomy (NCBI): domain Bacteria; kingdom Bacillati; phylum Actinomycetota; class Actinomycetes; order Streptosporangiales; family Streptosporangiaceae; genus Nonomuraea; species Nonomuraea sp. NPDC005730. The sequence continues at coordinate 10,461 of NZ_JBEXYK010000117.1, read as the reverse complement.
GGCCCGCGTGGAGCCTCGCCGCGATGCTCTCGATCCATCCGGTGGCGATGGCGGGCCTGACCCCGACCCCCGCGGGCGACCTGTTCCTCTGGGCGTGGTGGGTGGAGCTGGCCCAGCTCTACGCCTTCGGCGCCCACCACCCCAGGCGCCGGGGTGTGCTCGCGATCCTCGCTGTCGGCCTGGTGGGCGGCCTCGCGCTGGCCCTCGGACCGGGCATCGCCGGCGACCGGACGGCCGCGTGGGCGGTGCTCGCGACGGCCGTGGCGCTCCTGTCGGCTCCGGCGTGGGCGGCGGGCGTCCTGGTCGCGCGGGCGCGGGCGCGCCGGCGGGCGGACGCGGCGGCCGAACGCGACCTGCTGGCCGGCCGGCTGGCGGACGTGGCGCGCGGCGAGCGCGAGCGGATCGTCGAGGGGCTGCGCCACACGGCTGCCCGGCACGCGGACGCGGTCGTCGCGGCGGCCGGTAAGGGCGATCTGGCGGCGGTGCGCGACGCCGCCCGCGCCGGGATCGACACGCTCCGGCGGCTGCTGGACGAGCTGCGCCGCCCCGCCGGGGCCGACGGCCCGCCGCCGACGCTCGCCGGGCTGGAGGTGCTGGCCGCCCGGCGCCAGGCGGGCGTGCGCCACGTCGGCGACCCGGGCGGTCTGGCCCCCGAGCTGGAGGTGGGCGTGTTCAGGGCCGTCGAGGAACTGGCCGGGGACCGGATCACCGTGTCCTACCTGCCCGACGGCGTGCTCGTCGAGGGGACGGCGGCCCGGCGCGCCCGCCGCCGGCTGCACACCCTGGCCGACGGGTACGGCGGGACGCTCGCCACCGGCGGCCCGGACGACGTGCGGGTATGGTTGCCCGGATGATCAGGGTGATCGTGGTCGACGACCAGGCGGTGGTCCGGGTCGGGATCGCCGCGGTGCTGGCCGCCGAACCCGACCTCGACGTGGTCGGGCAGGCCGCCGACGGGGAGTCCGCCGTGGCGCTCGCCGCCGAGCTGCGCCCGGACGTGGCGCTCATGGACGTCAGGATGCCCGGCCTCGACGGGCTCGCCGCCACCGCCCGGATCACCGCCGGCACGCCGGGTACGCGGATCGTCGTGCTGACCACGTTCGGCCTGGAGGAGTACGTGTTCGGCGCGCTGCGCGCGGGCGCGTCCGGATTCCTGCTCAAGGACGCCGAGCCCGCGCGGGTCGTGGACGCGGTGCGGGTGATCGCGCGCGGCGACGCGCTGCTCGACCCGGTGATCACCCGGCGGCTGCTCGAACGCTTCGCCGCGGCGGCCGACCCCGGCCCGCCCGCGCGGTCCGACGGGCTCACCGCCCGCGAGCGCGAGGTGCTCGGGCACGTCGCGCGCGGGCTGTCCAACGCCGAGATCGCCGCCGTTCTGGCGCTCAGCCCCGCCACGGTCAAGGACCACGTGGCCGCGATCCTGGCCAAGCTGGGCGTGCGCGACCGGCTGCACGCGACCATCCACGCCTACGAGTCCGGCCTGATCCGTCCCGGGGCCGGTTGACCCCCGCCGCGTGGCGGGGGCACGGTTCGATCGCCGGCAGGAGGAGACGCGGCGCGCGCCTTCCTAACGTTGTGGCACATGAAACGTGTGTCAGGCGCGATCCTGCTGGTGGGCGCCGAGATCGCCGCGGTCGCCGCCGGGGCTCTGGTCTTCCTGCTCGTGGCGGCCGTGACGGCCGCCGTGCCGCTGTTCGCGGGGGCGGGGGTGCTCGCCGTCGCGGCCGTCACCTGGTTGCTCGGACGTCCCGCGCTCCGGCTGCTGGGGCTGCCCCGGCTGGTCCTCGCCTACGTGGTGGTGAACACCGTGGCGGTCACCGCCCTCGCCGGACTGGCGGCCTTCCGGCCCTTTCCGGTCCCGCCGCCGGCCGCGACGCCCGCCGGGGTCGCGTACTGGCAGCTCCCGACGGGCTCCCGGCTCGCCTACGTCAAGCTGGCCGGATCCGGCACGGCCGGCCGCCCACCCGTGATCTTCCTGCACGGCGGGCCGGGCACGCCCGGGGAGGGGCTGCCGGAGGGCAGCGAGGAGCTGGCCGCCGCCGGGTTCGACGTCTACGCCTACGACCAGGTCGGCGCCGGCCGCTCGACCCGGCTGGCCGACCCGGCCGGGTACACGGTCGCCCGCCACGTCGCCGACCTGGAGGCCGTCCGGCAGGCCATCGGCGCCCCGAAGATCGTCCTGGTCGGCAGGTCGTGGGGCGGCACCCTGTCGGCCGCCTACCTCGCCGCCCACCCCGACCGGGTGGCCAAGGCCGTGCTCACCTCGCCGGGCGCGATCTGGGAGCCCGCCTTCCCGGGCGGCGTCGGCAGCCCGTGGGACGGCCTGCCCGCCCCCCTCCAGGCCCGCGCCGACGCGCTGACGAGCTCCCCGCGCATGCTGGTCCAGTCGCTGCTCCTGGGCGTGAACCCGGCCGCGGCGCGGGCGCTGGTGCCCGACGCCGAGGCCGACGCCCGGATGCGCGCGCTGCTGCTGGTGGCCAAGGACGCCACGGGCTGCGCGGACGCGAAACCCGCCCCCGTGCACGGGAACCTGCCCGGCTTCTACGGCAACCAGGTCACCGCCGAGGACGCCGCCGCCGTCCCCGACCCGCGGCCCAGGTTGCGCGGGGTACGGGTGCCGGTGCTCGTCATGCGCGGGCAGTGCGACTACCTGAAGTGGGAGGTCACCTACGACTACCGGCGCACCCTGCCGGACTCGACCCTGGTGTACGTCCCGGGCGCCGGGCACTCGATCGCCAACGGCCGTCCCGACCTCTACCGCGGCCTGATCCGCGCCTTCCTCCTCGACCGCCCGCTGCCCGTCCCGGCCTACACCGGCACCACCGATCCCGCCCGGCCCTAGACGCCGCCGCGCGTCCCGGGATCGGTGATCTTAGGATGCGGGTGACTCAGGGCTTCGCCGGGCGGCGGGGTGGGAGGGAAGATCGCATGGAGCGGGACGAACGGCTGCGTCACGGCTCGTCATTCGGAGCCGCGGCGGCCGCGTACGCCGAGCACCGGCCGGACTACGCGCACGCCGCGGCGCGCTGGGCGCTGGAGGCGGCGCCGGGGCGGCGGGTGCTCGACCTCGGCGCCGGCACCGGCAAGCTGACCGCGACGCTGGTGGAGCTGGGCGCCGAGGTCGTCGCGGTCGAGCCCGACCCGGCGATGCTGGCCGAGCTGCGCCGGGCGCTGCCGGACGTCCGCGCCCTGCCGGGCAGCGCCGAGGCGATCCCGCTGCCGGCCGCGTCCGTCGACGCGGTGCTGGCCGGCAACGCCATGCACTGGTTCGACATGGCCGTCGCGGGGCCCGAGATCGCCAGGGTCCTGGCGCCCGGCGGCGTCCTGGCCGGCCTGTGGAACGTGCTCGACGACGGCGTCGACTGGGTGGCCGGGCTCGCGCGGGCCGGCGGCAGCGAGGCGGTCGGCCCGCGTGACACGCCCGCCGCCTGGCGCGCCGAGACGGCCGGGATGCACCTGCCCAGGTCGGGCACGCCCGCCCGGTTCGGGACGCCGGAGCAGGCGCAGTTCCCGCACGGCCAGCGCCGCACCGCGGACTCGCTCGCCCAGACGCTCGCGACCAGGGCGGGCATGCTGGTCATGCCCGAACGGGAACGCGCGGCCCGGCTCGGCCGGATCCGCGCCCACCTCGCCGGCCGGCCAGAGACCGCCGACGGCGAGTTCACCCTGCCGATGCTGACCGCCGTGTTGCGCGTCCGGCGGTTGTGAGGGGCACGGCCGGTCGAGCCGCGGCCGTGAAGGGGTTTCACCTGCCGATCGATCCGAAGACAACGATCAAGCGGCCGCCCCTCGGACGGGTGACGGCCGGGAAGGCGGTGCCGAATGTCCGGAGCGCCGTTGTACGACACCATCGGAGCGGCCTACACCACGACGCGGCGCACCGACCCGCGCATCGCCGCGCGGATCTCGGCCGCGCTCGGTGACGCCGGGACCGTGCTGAACGTCGGCGCGGGCACCGGGTCCTACGAGCCGCCCGACCGTTACGTCCTGGCGGTGGAGCCGTCGGCGCTCATGCGCTCGCAGCGCCCTGCGGGGGCGGCGCCGTGCCTGGCGGGGTCCGCCGAGCACCTGCCGTTCGACGACCGGTCCTTCGACGCCGCGATGGCCGTCTCCTCCGTCCACCACTGGCCGGACGTGCTCGCCGGCCTGCGCGAGATGCGGCGGGTCGCCCGGCGCGTGGTGGTGTTCACCCACGACACCAGCGACGCCGGCTGGCGCGACCGGTTCTGGCTCTCCCGCGACTACCTGCCCGAGGTGGCCGGCCTGGTGGCCGGCCGGCCCTCGGTGACCGAGCTGGCGGCGGCGATCGGGGCCCGGCTGGAACCCGTGCCCATCCCGTGGGACTGCGCCGACGGCCTCTTCGAGGCCTTCTGGCGCCGGCCGGAGGCGTACCTGGAGGAGGACGTCCGTCGCGGGATGTCGGTCTGGGCCAGGCTCGGGCCGGACGTCGAGCGGCGCGCGGTGCGCGACCTGCGTGACGACCTCGCCTCGGGCCGGTGGGCCGGACGCAACGGGGACCTGCTCGATCTCGACGAGGCGGAGCTTGGCCTCCGCCTGCTGATCGCGTAGCCCGGCCCTGGTCGATGCGGAATGCATGAAGGGTCTTCATCCGTTGTCGCCGCCGTGGACGATCTCACCCCCGCGGAGCTCCGCGTCCTGGTCGCCGTCGACGGCGAGGGCAGCGTCACGGCGGCCGGCGTACGGCTGGGGCTGACCCAGTCGGCCGTCTCGCACGCCCTGCGCGCCGCCGAGCGGAAGATGGGAGCCGTGCTGTTCCAGCGGGGCCGCGCCGGCGCGCGGGCCACCGCCGCGGGCCAGGCCGCGGTCGGGCACGCCCGGCACATCCTGCGGCTCATGGACGTCATGCGGGCCGACACGCGCACCGCCGCCCGCGGCGAGGCCACCGGGACCATCCGGCTGGCCGCCTTCCGCAGCGCCGCCTTCCACCTGCTGCCGCGCGTGCTGGTCCGGTTCGGGCGACGGCACCCCAAGGTCACCGTGGACGTGCGCATCGTGCCGGACCTGGGCAGGGGCATCGCCGGCGAGGTGGCCGACGGCCGGGCCGACGTGGGCGTCCTCACCCTGCCGATGTACGTGGACGGCCTGGTCTGCAAAGAGCTGTACGAGGAGCCGTACGTGCTGGCCCATCCGCTCGGGCATCCGGACCCGCGGTCGCTCCCCATGATCGACTGGCACGAGAACTGCTCGGGCGAGACCCGCCGCTGGCTTGCCGCGCAGGAGTGGATCCCGCCCGGCGACATCACGGTCGAGGACGACGGCGTCGTCATGTCGATGGTCGGGCACGGGCTCGGCGCGGCGATCGTGCCCCGCCTGTCCACGGTGGACGCCCCGGCCAGGGTCGCCATGGCCGAACTCGGCGAGGGCGCCCCCCGCCGCCGGGTGGGCTACGTGACCACCCGCGAACTGGCCGGCTCCGCGCTGATCCGCGACCTCCTCGGCGAGCTGCGCACCCTCCGCGCGCCCGCGGGCCCGGTGACGGCCACCCATCCATGAGCCGCTGCTGACGACCGTTTGGCCGTGCGCTGCCCTGCTCCGGGTACGGTCCCTGGCATGGAAGAGGTGCCGCCGCCGACCGGCGACATCGTGCACCGGCTGCTCGGCGCGGCCAACGTGCACGACGTCGAGGCGGTGTTGCGGTGTTACGCGCCGGACGCGGTCGTGGTGAGCCCCGAGATGGAGGCGGGCGATCCCGAGGAGATCGCCTCCTATTTCACCCAGATCTGGGATGGCTTTCCCGACCTGCACTTCACGTTGTGGGAGACCGTCGCGCTGGGGGACACGATCGCCACCGAGCTGACGGCGACCGGGACGCACGCCGGCCCCTACCTGACGGTCGGCGGCGAGGTGCTGGCCGCGACCGGCCGCCAGATCACCGTGCGGGCCTGCTGGTTCTGGGACCTGCGCGACGGGCTCGTCGCCAGCCAGCGCCTCTACTACGACCAGCTGGAGATCTACGCGCAGATCGGCCTGTGCCTGCCCCTGTCCTTCGAGCCCCCGGACACCGGCGACATCGCGGCCCCGGGGTGACCCGCCGGAGAACGGCGCAGGCCCTCACGGCCTGATGCGGCTGTGAGGGCCTGGGCACGTGCGGGCGCGCGTCAGCCGGAGTGGTGACCGCCCACCTGGCGGGCCTGCTCGCGGGCCTGGTCGGCGGTGGCGGCGGCCGCCTCCGACGCGCTGTCCTTGACCTGCTGGACGGCCTGCCCCGCCAGCTCCTTGGCGTCCTGGCCGAGCTGCTGCGCCGACTCGCGGCCGGCTTCCACGACCGGTTCCAGCACGTCGCCGACCTGCTCGCGGAGCTGGCCGACGGCCTGCTCCTCCGCCTCGGTGGCGGGGATGAGCGTGGCGGCCAGCAGACCGGCGCCGAAGGCGATCAGGCCGGCCGCCAGGGGGTTGCCCTGGGTGCCCCGCCTGGCCTGCTCCGGCGCGGCCCGGACGGTCTCGGCCGCCACGTGGGCGCCGTGCCGCACGGTGCCGGCCGCCTGGTGGGCGCCCTCCCGCACCGCCTGGCCGGCCTGGTGCGCCCCCTCGCTCACCGACCCGGCGGTGGCGGCGACGCCCTGCCGCGCCCGGTCGGCGGCATGGGACGCCGTGTGGGACACGCCATGGGACGGGGTTCCCATCACCCGCTCCCGCAACGATCGTGCCGCCTCCCGCACCCGTTCGGTACGGCGGCGCGCGATCCGCGCCGGGCTCGTCCGGTCGGCCAGCCGGTCCACGTCGGCCGCGAGTTCGGCCCTCGTGACGGCGATCTCGTGTCTCACTTCCTCAGGTCGCGTGCCCATTGCGCGTCCTCCTTGAGCGTTTCGATGGTCTGCTCGGGTCTGGGGTTGATCTCGCGCAGCCGGTTGCGGCCGTTGACGTACAGGACGCCGCCGATGACCGCCCAGACGACCGCGAGAACGAGCGCGGCCCAGCCCAGGCCCATGACCTCGCCCAGGCCGAACATGACGGCCAGGGTCACCAGCAGTGCGATCATGTAGCCGGCGAAGCCGGCGCCGCCGAGCATCCCGGCCGCCTTGCCCGCCTTGGTGGCCTCCTGGCGGAGCTCGATCTTGGCCAGCTCCACCTCCTGGCGGAACAGTTTGGAGATGTCCTCGCCGATCTCGCCGACCAGCTGGCCGAGCGTCGGTTCCTCGGGTTGCGCGGTCATGGCAGGTCACTCCCGGCGCCGTAGGCGGGCGCCCCGGGGGCGGCGGGGGCGGCCGGTGGCGTGGTGAGCGGTTCCACCGGGCGGGTGTCGTCCTGCCCGAGTGGGTCGCCGAGCGGCCGGTGGAGCGGTTGCGGCGGCGCCGTGCCGGGCTGGGCGGCGCTCGGCAGGGTGGGGTCGGCGGGCGGCGGCGGGGTCGCGGGCTGGGACGCCGTCCCGGAGCTGTCGCCGGAGGCCTTGATGATGCGGCCCACCAGGAAACCGGCGGCCAGGGCGCCGGCCAGGAACGCGGCCGGGCGGCGGCGGGCGAAGCTCTGCACCTCGCTGACCACCCCGGTCAGGCCGTTCCTGTCGAGGTAGTCGGCCGCGCGCCGGCCCTGGTCGGCCGCCTGGCGTACGACGTTGGTGACCGGCGAGTCGGGCTTGGCCTGCTCGTGCATGGCCGCCAGGTCCTCCGACCACTCGCGCAGGCTCTGCGCGGCACGCCGGCTCTGCTGGTCGGACTGGGCGCGCACCCGGTCGCGCAGCTCGTCGACGGCGTGGCGGGTCTGCGTCCTGGCCTCGCCGGCCACCCGGACGGTGGCGTCCCTGGCGGTCCCGGCGACCTCCTGCGCGGCGGCCTTGCCTTGATGGAGCGTTCCCTCGTGGCCGGGCGCCGGCCGTCCGGTCCCCGTCGGGTATTCACTCATGGGTGCCCTCCTCGTGGGATTGATGCCGCCTGTGGCTACCCGGACGGCCCCCGCCAAACCAAGAACACCCCAATGCAGGGCAAAGACCGTGAAAACGGGATCGCTGTTCTGCGCTGCTCCGGAAGCGGTCCGATCATGCTCGTCCCGGTCGCAAACCGCCCTGAAGTGCGATTATTCGCGTGACAGGGCTGAGCATGGGTAGGGAGGCGCCACACCTGGTCAATCCGTTGTGGCCCTTCCTGAAGGAACCAAGCATGAACGAGTCGCACCCGCTCAAGTCCGCCGTGGAGAAGGTCGTCGGCGCCGTCACCGACCATGACGCCGTGCAGCCGGCCGAGATCCCCGGCGTGCCGAACAGTCTGCCGCCCAAGCTTGAGGAGCCGACCGAGCCGCGGGAACCGCTGCCGCCCAAGCCGGACCAGACCGGGCCCGAGACCGTGTCGCCCACCGGGCAGCCCACCGGCGCCTCGCAGGACCAGATGGCGCAGGCCGGCGAGTACCTGACCACCGCCCAGGGGGTGCGGCTGCGCGACACCGACCACTCGCTGAAGGCCGGGCCGCGCGGCCCGGTGCTGCTGCAGGACCACCACCTGCGCGAGAAGGTCATGCACTTCGACCACGAGCGCATCCCCGAGCGGGTGGTGCACGCCCGCGGCGCCGCCGCCCACGGCGTGTTCCAGGCGTACGGCACCGCCTCGAACATCACCAAGGCGGCCTTCCTCGCCGAGGGCGTCAGGACCGACGTCTTCGTCCGCTTCTCCACCGTGCTCGGCTCGCGCGGCTCGGCCGACACCGTCCGCGACACCCGTGGCTTCGCCACCAAGTTCTACACCGCCGAGGGCGTGTTCGACCTGGTCGGCAACAACATCCCGGTCTTCTTCATCCAGGACGGCATCAAGTTCCCCGACGTCATCCACGCCGGCAAGCCGCATCCCGACCGGGAGATCCCGCAGGCGCAGAGCGCGCACGACACGTTCTGGGACTTCGTCTCCCTGCACACCGAGGCCACCTTCCACACGATGTGGAACATGTCCGACCGCGGCATCCCGCGCTCGTTCCGCATGATGGAGGGCTTCGGCGTGCACACCTTCCGCCTGGTCAACGCGGCGGGGGAGACGACGCTGGCCAAGTGGCACTGGAAGCCCAAGCTCGGCGTGCACTCGCTGACCTGGGAGGAGGCCCAGATCGCCGGCGGCGTCGACCCCGACTTCCACCGGCGCGACCTCGCCGACGCCATCGAGGCCGGCGCGCACCCGCAGTGGGAGCTGGGCATCCAGGTCTTCCCGGACACGCCCGAGCAGATGTTCGAGGGCATCGACCTGCTGGACCCGACGAAGATCGTGCCCGAGGAGCTGGCCCCCGTCCATCCGGTCGGCCTGATGACGCTCAACGCCAACCCGTCGAACTTCTTCGCCGAGACCGAGCAGGTCGCCTTCCACGTCGGGCACCTCGTGCCGGGCATCGACATCACCGACGACCCGCTGCTGGCGGCGCGGCTGTTCTCCTACCTCGACACGCAGATCACCCGCCTGGGCGGCCCGAACTTCGCGCAGATCCCCATCAACCGGCCGCACGCGCCGGTCAACGACATGCTGCGCGACGGCTTCCACCAGACGGCCGTCCACCGCGGGGTGGCGCCGTACCGGCCGAACTCCCTGGACGGCGGCTGCCCCTTCCAGGCCGGGGCCGAGCAGGGCGCCTACGTCGAGGTGCCGCTGGAGGTCGCCGGACGCAAGGTGCGCGAGGCGCCCGCGACCTTCTCCGACCACTACAGCCAGCCGCGGCTGTTCTGGCTGAGCCTGTCCCCGGTCGAGCGCGAGCACCTCATCAGCGCCTACACCTTCGAGCTGGGCAAGTGTTACGAGCAGGCGGTCAAGGAACGCCAGCTCCGGGTGCTGGCCAACATCGACCCGGTCCTGTGCCGGCAGGTCGCCGACGGCCTCGGGCTGCCCGTGCCCGAGCCCACCGTGCCGCTCGCCGACCCGGCGCCGAGCCCGGCGCTGTCGCAGGTCGGCCGGCAGTGGCCGCTGGACGGCCGGATCATCGGCATCGTCGCGGACGAGGCCAGCGACCTCGGCGTCGTGGGCGCCGTCCGCCAGGCCGTGCTCGACGGCGGGATGACGCCGCTCGTCATCGCGCCCAAGGGCGGCAAACTGGGCGGCACGCTGGCCGTCCAGCGCACCTTCGCCACGGCCCGCTCCGTCGAGTTCGACGCCGTGCTGCTGGCCGGGGCGCCGGCCCCGGGCGACGACGCGTACGGCGCCCGCGACGCCAAGGCCGGCGACGGCGGCACCCCGGTCGACCCGCGCGTGCTGCTCCTGGTCGGCGAGGCGTACCGGCACGCCAAGGCGGTGGGCGGCTGGGGCGCGGCCGCGCAGGCGCTGCAGGCCGCGGGGATCCCGGCCCAGGCGCCGGGCGTCGTCACCGGGCAGGACGGCGAGGAGGTGCTCCGCGACGTGCTGGCCCTGCTGCCCCTGCACCGGGTCTGGGACCGCTTCCGCGTCCACCCCGACGTGGCCTGAGCCGGCGGAACGGCCCTCCGCCACCGCTCCGTTCGCGCGCCCCGACGCCCAGTCGCGGCGCGCGACGCACTCCAGCCGA
>NZ_JBEXYK010000116.1:0-11354 GCF_040630865.1 Nonomuraea sp. NPDC005730 | reverse complement strand
GGTGCGTTTCGCCCCCCCCGCCACCCCGCCTGGCGCTGCCTGTCGTCAGAGCGGCTTCTTCTTGCCGAGCGTGGAACGCGCCTGGCAGCCGACTCCGTCATAACGCACGCTGTTCCAGTTGACCGGGAACAGGTTTCCGTAGTTCCTGTCGACCTTGCACCACAGATCATGCATGACCGGCGTCGTGGAGTACCGCTGCTCCACCGGGTGCCCCATGCCGTTGTCGGTCGTGTACTTGAAGTCGAAGGAGTACTGCGTGTGCAGGTAGTGCTTGTAACGCACCACCCAGCAGTCGTCCCCGCTGCCCACGTGGCACTCCGACTCGACCAGAGCCTGGGGAAGGATCACCTTGTGCCGCGACGTCGCCTCGGGGCTCCCGTGGTAGGCCGAGCACTTCTCACCGGCGTCGCTGGAGAAGGAGTACCCCCAGCTCGCCCCCACCGTCGCGGGATCGACCGAGGTGCCCACCGAGGTCGAGGTCTTGACGTACTTGCTGACGAAGCAGGCTCCTCCGGTCTGCTTCAGCTTGAAGTTCTTCACCAGCGTCTTGCCGAACAAGGTGCCGTAGCCCCAGAAGCTCCAGGTGGGCTGGAGGATCGAGACGTTCTCGTAGGAGTCCAGCAGCCAGCGCTGGTACCTGCCGGTGTTCCCCTCACCGGTGTCGGCCGGCCAGTGCGACTTGAAGAAGGAGCGGACGATCCACCCCTTCGACCCCAGACGGTCACGGACCTCACAGGCGATGATGCGCTTGTCCACCTGCTTGCCGCAGGGAACCACGTTCGGCTCGCCACCGCCTCCACTGCTGCCGCCGGCAGATCCGCCGGGAACATCAGCATGATCGCTGGAGTCCTCGTTGACCTCGATCGGGACGTCGATGATGGTGATGTTGCCGCACCGGTCGAAGACGAAGATCGAGATCGTCGCCTCGCTGGGTTCGACGGTGCCCGCCGGCGCGGCTGAAGCACGTGCCTGTCCGGTTGCCGGCGCCGATGCCGTGGTCTCGGTCCACTTGCGGGTGACCTCGACGGTGACGCGGACACTGCCGTCGGGCATGGCCTGCACGACGGAACCGGCCAGTTGGACGGAGGAGCCCGACCGCGTCGTCCCGTTCCCGGTCAGGGTGTCCCGCTCCTGCAACAGAGCCGTGTTCAGCAGCGACAGCTTGGCCGTGCTGGGGGTGCGCGCACTCACACCGGGGGCGTCCCAGACGGCGTCGGCACGGCCTTCGAGGACCGCGTCCTGCGCCTGGTAGTAGGCCTTGACGCGGTCGAGGTAATCCTGAGCGCCCGAGTCGGCCGCGGTTGCGCTCCTGACGGAGGGCGGTGTGTCCAGGAAGGGCACACAGGTGCTGCCTGGCTGAGGTGGTGGCGGCACCGCCTTGGTCGTCGCGGTTGCGCTCTGCCAGCCGCTGACGCCGAAAGCCGTCCTGGCCCTGACCTTGACGGTGAAGGTCTGACCGTTGGCAAGCCCATTGACGGCCGCGTACGGCTCACTCACCTGCACGGTCTTGACGGTCTCGCCGCCGTTGTCGGCCACCTCGACGTCGTAGCCGTCGAGCATGGCCATGCTGCCGTTGGACGTGGGCAGCCCCCAGCTGGCCAGCACACCGCCGTCGCCGCCGGAGGCCGTGAGGTTGAGCACGTCGCTCGGCGGCCCGGCCGGCAGGTAGGTGACGGCCAGCGAGGGCTGCTCGGCCGCCCCCGGCTCGCCGAAGGTGATCACCTCGTCCTTGTCGGAGGTGACCAGGAGCCAGGCGAAGGCGCCGTCGCCGATGTCACCCTGCGGAGCCGTCAGCGGCAACGTGACGGGCTTCAGGCCGGGGTCGGCGTCCGCCGCCAGCGCGGAACCCTTGGACTCACCGGTCACGGGGCTCTTCAGCGGGGTCACCGTGATCACCGCGTCGTTCGGGCAGCCGCCTGCCGGGCACCCGGCTGTGCCGAGCTTGAGCAGCCCTTCCGACACCCCGGCGCCGTCGGGCAGCTCGTCGAGCTTGATGCCGATCACGGCGGCGGTCTTGTCGACCCCCGCACCGCCGATCCGCAGCACCGTGTCGTCAGTCACCGTGCACGGCTGTCCGTCGCAGGCCGCCGGGTCGGTCTTGGCCGACTTGATGACGAAGGTGTCCTTGCCCAGGGTCAGATGCCGAACATCCTCCACCGGGGGCGGCGGGGGCGTGCCCGGGGTGGTGAAGGAGACCGGGGCGGTCTTGGGGGTGCAGACCTCTTCGAGTGTCGGCGTGGTCGGCGTGGTGGGGGTGGTCGGCGTGGGTGTCGGGGTGGGCGTCGGAGTCGGGGTTGTCCCGACCGGGGTCTGCATGTCTGCCTGGATCTCGGCGGCGGTCTGCGCGCGGTCGTAGATGCGCAGTTCGTCGATCGCGCCACTGAAGTACTCGCCCCAGTTGGTGTTGGCGCCGATCTGCAGGGCGCCGCCGGAGTCCTCCAGAGCGTTGACAGCCTTCTGCGCGACCTGCTGTCCATTGACGAACAGGCGGGCGGTGGTGCCGTCGTGGGTGACCGCCAGGTGGGACCAAGTGCCGGTCGAGAGTGCCGCCGTGCCGTCGAGCTGCTGGTGGACGCCGCCTGACCGGAGCCAGCTGCTGGGGGCCATGCCGTTGGAGGCGTACAGGCCGTAGCCGACGCCGGCCGTGTAGTCCTTGAAGGCGACGCTGCGCCAACCGCTCAGGCTGGTCGGGTTGATCCATGCGGACATGGTCATGCCCTGCGGCAGCACAAGGCTGGCGTTGTGCGGGACGGAGACCTTGCTGGACGTGCCGTTGAAGGACAGCGCCTTGCCGTACTTGCCGGCGGTCCAGGTCGTGTTCTGGACGGTTCCGGCGTTGTTCTTGCCGGAGATGTCGCCGACGTTCGTCCCGGCGCCTTCGTTCATGCCGTACGCCGCCACAAGCCCTTGGGGCAGCGGCGTCGGCGTCGGTGTGGGAGTCGGTGCGGGAGTCGGGGTCGGGCTGGTCGTGCCCCCCTGGCCGACGGCGCAGGCCACCATCTGCCACTTGTAGGTGGTGCCGGGCTGGACCGTGTCGGCGGGGATCTGGAAGGAGGCGCGTTGGCCCCCGTTGACGTTCCGGGTTCCGAGCGGAGCCGACCCGACCGGGGTGCCGGCGTTGTCGTACAGGTTGTACTTGGCGGTTACCGGCCCGCCGGAGGGCCGGTTGACCATGCCGGACAGGATCGGCTGGACCGGGTCGGCCATGCCGGTCTCGGTGTCGGTGGGCAGCGTCGCCGCGTCGGAGGTGATGCGATAGGCCGGGCTTTCGTTGCAGGACGGCGGCGTCACACCGGTTCGGCACGCCTTGACCACGAACTTGAAGCTTGCCGGATTGTCGAGAGAGAAGATCCTCTCCGGAGTCTGACCGGCGGGCACACCGTTGTTCGTCGTCGTGCCGGGAGCGGTGACCATGGTGCGCAGGTCGGCCGGTGACAGGACCTTCTGGTAGGCGTGGACGTCGTCGATCGCGCCGGTGAAAGGCGTGTGGTCACCGGCGATCTGCCCCTTGCCGAACTGGAAGGCGCCGCGGGCGTTCCAGTTCACGGTGTGATCGCGTTCGTCGGCCAGCTCGCCGTCGACGAACAGGCGGATCTTGTGAGCGGTCTGGTCGTACTGGACGGCCACATGGCTCCATCGGCCGACCCGGGCGATGTTCTTGGAGACCGCCCACTGTTCGTAGATGCGATCGGAGATGTCCTGGGTGACCAGGGTGAGAACCCACCGCTGATCCACCTCGGGAACCGTCGAGCGGGCGTAGGCCAAGGTGAAGGCGGGCTGGTTGACGCCCTGCTGGGAGAAGACCACCTGGTCGTCGGTGCTGTCCTCCAGCTTGACCCAGGCCGTCACCGTGTAGCTCTGATCGGTGTTGAGCACCGGGCCGGCGGTGGCGCCGGTTCCGCCGGAGAGCTTGAGGGCCTGGCCGACCTGCCCGGGGACGCGGCTGTAGTTGCCGGTCAGGGTGGCGTTCAGGTTGTGGCCGGAGGCGTCGGCCGCGCCGGCTCCGGAGGTCTCGTCCAGCTTCCAGTAGCCCGCCTCACCGGTGGGGAGCTGCGCGGGCGGCGGCACCATGGTGGAGTCGTTGACGCTGACGGTGTAATCAAGCGGGGTCGCCTCCGGCACGCCGGACTTGTAGGTGACCTTGACCGCGGTGGAACGGGCGATGGCGTCGTTGCCGTTCAGAGAGTCGATGGACTCGGCCATGACGGTCGGGATCTCCGGCGGCAGCACCCAGTCCACGCTCAGTTTGGGCACGTTCTGGCCATACACCTGGGGCCAGAAGTCGAAGTTCTCGCTGGCGTTGGAGGCGGGCGTGGATTCGGTGCCCAGTTGCAGCATCAGTCCGTGGTTGGGCGTGCCGCCGGCCCATGCCTGGGCCATCGCGGTCAGGTCCCAGCTCCACACCGCACCGGCGGCCTGCGGCTGAACGCAGGGATTGATCGAGGAACGCCCCTCGGCGGTGGTGGCCGGCTGCCTGCTCCAGAACGTGTCGTCGGCCACCCAGGGGGCGGTGATCTGGTGCGCGAAGATCGATTGGTAGTTGACCAGGCAGGAGCTGGCGTTGGCACGCAGGGTCAGCTGCATGGTGGCCTTGAGCACGTTCCGGCCGGCGATCGGAGTGGTGTCGAAGGCCATCAGTGCCCGGAGAGTCTCAGGTACGTCGGTGCAGGTCTGGTTGGGCCACGTCCCGGTGCAGCGCCGGTAGTTCTGGCGGCCGACCCGGCCAGGGGCGATCTGCGAGTTCGGCGACATGATTCCCACTTCCTGGGTGACACCCAGAGTGGTGGTGGGATCCACGGTCACCGGGTACTGCGTGGCCGGGTCGGCCAGCCACGCCAGGTCGGGCTTGAGCACCAGGACGGTCTGATCGCCCTTGGTCTCCACGCTCGTCTTGACCTTGGCCTCGCGGCCGGACCGGTTGTCGCCGGGATCGCTCGCGACGGCGTCCCACATCCGGGGAGCGGGCGCCGACAGTGCGGTCTTGCCCTTGCCGTCCTTCAGTGCCAGCCCGCCGCCCTTCGACATCGAGAGCGTCAAGCCGTCGGCCTTCACGGGCAGCCGGAACTCAACCGGCTTGGCGGGCCGCTCGCGCAGGAGGACGTCGTGCCGGGATCCGGTGGGCAGGGCGGTGACGACGAGGTCCGCGCCGGGCCCTGCGGCGTCGACGTACCGGGCCCTGTTGCCGGTGATCTCCGGACGCGGCAGAGGCTTGCCCCAGGCCAGGTCGACACGCTGTTCGTCGTTACGCGTCAGGGACGCGAAGGGGGCATCGCCCCCCAGGGAGAAGCGCACATCGGCCTTGGTCAGTTTCGGCTTCAGAACGCCGTCCTGCTCCACCAGGCTGGTGTCGATCCGACCCCAGCTGCCATCGGCCTGCTTGACCTGCACCGGTCCGCCGTAGGTCTGGGTGGTCAGGTGCCCGTCGGGGAAGGCCCACACCCGGGTGGACTCAGTGAAGGCCGCCTCCACAGGCACCGGCTGCCCGGACTTGCGCGCCTGGGCCACCGCCGCCCGCAGCGGCGCGTCAGGGTCCTCAGGCTTGGGAAAGGTCGTCATCGACGGAGGTGCGGGGATCGCGGTCGGAGCCGGCTCTGGATCCGCCGACGCCACCGTGGTTCCGGCCACGAGCAGCGACGCCGCCACCGTGAGCATCGCGGCGACGGCGAGGCGCCTGGGCGGCTTCCCGTTCCTCCTTGCCGCGCTGACTAACTTGTTCACTAACACTCACAATCTGTGACGAATTGAATTAGCAAACAAGCTTTACAGCCGGTCAAGATCGCCGGGCAATAAGAATAGGGATCACAATAAGATAAACATAAGATCTGTAACGACGACCTCCTCCGCCACGATATACCTGGCCGAATTACTGGTAATCGCCATTCTCACAACACATGGAGTGGCGAGACGATCACACCAAGAAAGCCGGCGCTCCACGGCACGCCGTGGTGCCATGTCCCCCATGACCACCACAGCCCCGTCCCGCTGTGGATCCAATGAACACGTTGCCGCCCGCGGACCACGGAAATCACACATGAGGCACCTGGCCTCGTGCCAGGAAACATAATTCCACGGAACGGTTCGACGAAGGGAACGGCGCATGCCCCATGCCGACAGAACACACCGCGACCGCAGCAATCTCCGCCGGGCGGCAGCAGTGCTCGGCGCGCTCCGATGAGCGCCTCTCTCGTGGTCGGCGCCACGACTCCGGCGCAGGCGGCCGGCGGATGCGCCGACAGGTCGCAGAACGGCTGGACCATCCGGCTCTGCGCCGGCAAGGACGGGCTCGACCTGATCTCCGACATCTACATCGTCGCCAAGGGAGAGACCGGCAACGGCTGCAGAGGCGAGGGGCGCGCCTCCTCATCCGGGCAGCCCATGGGGTACGCCGACCTCACCGGCTGCGCCGACATCGCCGTCAACGCCCACCACGTCATCGCCTCGCAATGGGCGGTCGGCGGCGCGCAGGTGACCACCCGCGCAGTCTTCTTCGAAAGCCTCCCCCCTTCCGGACACTGTTCGACCAGAGCGCCTCCTTCAACGACGTGCGACGCCCCGGGGGCAGGAACGAGCGCCACTGGCGGTGGGGGGACGCGGAAGATGCCATGATGGAGAACGCCACTGGTTGTCTCCGCCGAGCGCGGCTGGGTTCTGTGGTTGCCTTGTTTCGGGAGCGAGGAACGGCCCCCGGATCCGGGGTAGGGCAGCATTTCGGGGGCCGTCACCATCCTTGTCTGCGATCTTCCGCAGGCCGCCGTGCCGTCGAGAATATGAGCGAGACGCGTTACGTCGAGTCGGTTCCAGCAACTGGCCCTGCCTCGGAAGGCGGAGAGCGGTCCAGGCAGCGGCGAGATGACCACGCTGACGCCACGACGGCCGGCCTCAGGACGAGTGGCTCCCGCAGTTGACCCCCGGCCGAGGCCACGGGAGGCGGCCGTCTGACGACGAATTCCGCCTGGCCTTGAAGACAGAGGGCGCCGGCGAGGTTTACTCGCACCGGGCAACCATCAGCGCCACTTCTGCGGCCACTATGAGCTCTCAGAGAGGGCGAACTTGTCGGCTTGCATCGCCAGGCCCGGTTCCAGACAAAAGCTCCGCCAACCGCCACCTCAATCCTATACCCGGGGCAGCAACGCTTTCGGGTGACGGAGGCACGCAGATCCCCTTAGGTAAGCCGTCCTGGGCGTGCGTGCCGACCACTGCCGAGGATCTCCTCCAGAAATCGTCGCGCAGAAGCAGGCCGTCTGAATAGGCGGTCACGCCGGCGTTCGGTGTCCGCTGAGAGCAACTGACAGCGTGCATTCATGCACTCGTACGGGGAGCGCTGCTGGCGAAACGCGAAAGAGCCCCGCCCACCTCCCTCCAGCGGAGGCGGACGGAGCTTCGGTCTGTCCCGGCCCTGACGCTACCGCTGGTCCGGCGGCAGGTCAGGGCGCGCGGTGTGCTTAACCTTGTACCCGGACACGTACATGATCAGGCCTGGCAGCAGCGGAATCGCGAGCGACTCCAGTCAGTTCGGCAGGAACGCGATGAGGTCGAGGTCGGCGTTGATGGTCTGCAGGACGGTCAGGACCGCCAACACACGAGATGGCGGCGGTGACCTTCCGCTCGACCGGCTTGCCGTAGCTGATGGATTCTCCGTGCATGGGTTCCTCCAACGGGGCTGGACATGCGAAAGGCCCACCCGGATGGGCAGGCCAAGCAAGATCAGCGTGCTTCGTTCAGCAGGGCCTCTGACGCCCCATGCAAGAACGCGGTGGGGAAGGACTGCCTCGAGCATGCGATCCGAGAGGCCACCCAAAAGGCTCCTCCCAGGATCACTCAGCGCATGCTCAACTGACGGAGTGCAGACTGCGATCACGAGCCTCCTCGCCATCGCTGGAACACTGCCCGGCGCTGCCGCCACCTACCTTTTCCAGGGACGCACGGCAAGGCAGGCGCGGTCAGGGCGTGTTTAGAACGCTGTCGCGTTGATCGCGCCACGCCGGGATGATCTCGGTGTGGCGCGTGGGGGTCTCACCGATGAACAGTGGGCTGTGTTGAACTTCTGGCACCGGTATCGACGGCGGGCGGCCGGCAGCCTCACGACGGCGCTGGACCTTCCCGTAGGGCTGTCACAGCGCGGACCTATGCTCGTCGCCATGTCGATATCCGCCACCCCCGCATCCCTGTCCTATGCCGACGCCGACGCCCGTCTGAGCGGCGCGTTGTCCGCCGCGTTCGAGAGCGAAGGAGGGTCGTCCGACTATGACAGCGTGCTGTTCTTCGACGGCGATCTCGCGGTCGACGGGGACTTCCTGGACGCCGTCAATGCCCTGCGCAGCGGGGACGACGAGGACGACGTCGAGCTGATCGTGATCACCGGCAATCTGACGGTCAACGGCCCGATCGCGCTCTATGAGGACCAGCCCGGACTCTACGTCGGCGGTCGCACCGAGGCCGAGACCCTGGAGGCCGGCGACTGCGAGATCTACATCCACGACGGCGCCTTCACGCACCTCGTCTACGGCTGTTACAACCACGGCCGGCTACGGACCGGGACCGTCGAGACCCCTTGGGTGATCGACTTCGAACACGCCATGGACGTGCACGCCGTCGGCGGGCGCTGGGTGGACAACTTCGGCGACGCCAAGGACGCCGACTACACCAAGCCGGGCATCGTCGAGGCGTTCGTGCCCGAGGTCGTCGACGCGGAGGACCGCTGTCTGGACATCGATGCGTTCCTGGACCGGCTGCGGGCCGGGCTGCCCGTCCTGCAGCCCGGAGCCCGGACGGCGGCCGAGTCGGCCGAAGCCGACGTGTCCCGGTCCCGGGCCGACCGGGTGGAGCACCTTGACCTGACCGGTCGCAACCTCAAGGAGTTTCCCGCCGAGGTGCTCCAGATGCCGTGGCTTCGTACCCTGATCCTGGACGGCAACCCGATCGGCGAGCTGCCCGAGGCGCTCGGGACGCTCACCCGGCTGGAGCACCTGTCGGTGCGCGAATGCGAGCTGACCGCCCTGCCGGAATCGATCGGCGACCTGGCCGCGCTCCGGGTGCTGTGCGTCGCCGGCAACCGGGACACGGACCTGGACACGGTCGAGTTCACCCTGCCGGCCGCCATCGGCCGGCTCACCGCTCTGGAGGAACTCGACATCTCCTACCTGTCCGTCTCCGTCGACACGGAGTCGGGGTCGGAGTGGAACCTGCCGGAGGTGACGCGGTTCGTCCTGCCGGACGCCTTCGGCGACCTGGTCGCGCTGCGCAAGCTGGTCGCCGACGGGACCGACGTCGTGTTCCCCGACTCCGCGCACGGGCTGGCCGCCGTCGAGGAGGTGTCCATGACCGGCGGGAGTCATTACTTCCTGCGGACCTTCCCCGAGGCCGTCACCACCTTCCCGAACCTGCGCCGGCTCGACCTGAGCGGCAACTACTTCGACACCGTCCCCGACAGCCTGCTGCGGTTGACCCGCCTCGAAGAGCTCGACCTCGGCGACAGCCTCGGTCTGCTGCGCGACCCGCTGCCCGACCTCGGCCGCCTGCCCGCGCTGCGGGTCCTCGGCTTCGGCGGAGACAGCCGCCGCGCCAGCACGCCCCTGCCGTCGCACGATTTCCTGCGGGAGCTGTTCGCCATGGAGCTGCCCGGACTGGAGGAGCTCCGGATCAGCCGGTGGCAGCGGAACACCAAGCGCCTCAAGCTCAAGCCCGAGCACTTCGCCGGGATCGGGACGTTTCGTCGGCTGCGGATCGTCGACCTGAGGTTCAATCAGCTCAACGACCTGCCGGCCGATTTCGACACGCTCCCCGATCTGGCGGTGGCCAACTTGTACGGCAACCTGTTCCCACGGGCGGTCCGCGACCGGATCACCGCCGCACACCCGACCGCCCAGATCGACTTCGAGTAGGCGGCGGACGGCGAGCTTGTCGTATCGGGTGGCCACGGCCCGGTGCCGCTTGAGCCGGTTGATCCCGCACTCCACGGCGTGCCGCAGCTTGTCGTCCTCCCGGCCGGATACCGGCGGTCGACCGCCGGTGCTGCCTTCTCGATCGAACGGCGGATGGCGGGGAGGCGTGCTCCCTGGGGTTGCGGGCCCGCGCGCGGGATCGCGTGCAGGCGCATGTGCTCGACACGTACATCCGCCACTGCCCCTCCCCCGCAGCGTCCCCCAAGAGCCGAACCTCCGATTGCACCGCCCGCTGTCCGAACGTGGCAGACTGGACGACACAGCACCACACACCAAGGGCCAACGCCGTCCCTTCCAGAACCTGGAAGGGACCCGCATGCCCTCCGCTGTTCAGGCCACCCGCGAAACCATCGACCAGCTCATGCTGCTCATCATCGCCATCGGCGGCCTCATCGCACTCACCCTCGTCATCACCCACCTGACGATCGGCACCTACCGCGCCCTCTTCCCCACCGGCCGCGCACCCCGATCGCGCCGCCGCGTCCGCCGCGTCCGCAGCGCCCGCTCCACCTGCAACAGCCGATCAACAGGCACCACCCGCCGGCCATCACCCCGCAACATCGTCGTCGGCCCCGCCGCATCCGGCCCGAGCCACCCCTCCCCCACGCACCACCAGCATGAACCTGAAGACCGCGAAAGCCGCGCGGCCGATGACCGCGCGGCCTCCGGTCGGCTACGGCTGGTCGGCGTAGCGCTTCACGCATTGCGCGCTGCGCTGTTGCGCGATCCCCTCGCTGCGAACGGCAAGCCGTACGAGCGTGCCGACGATGAGGGCCAGGTCGGACGTCGCCGTGCCGTCCTCGAACATGCCGGTGAACACGCTCAGCGCCGCAACGGCGACGTCACGCGCACGCGGACAGGCGCTCGGCGAAGTCGGGCGGTTCTCCCCACCAGGTTCCGCGGTGGTTGGCCCGGTGGAGGTGTTTGAGCAGTCAGAGCGCGCCGGGCGTGCACTGGCGTCTGACGCGGCTCGGTGCCTGCTGGATGTCGCAGCCGGACGGCAGGTCGTCGAGAGGGAGGCCCCGAGATGCCAGGAGTGCGACCGCGATGCAGGCAGGCGTCCGGCTCCTGCTCCTTGGGGCAAGGCCATGGAACGGCGCGTGGGCTGAGTCGTAGGCGGCCGTCGGGCAGGGTGCGGCTGGTGGCCTTCGCGCACAGTCCCAGGGCGGCAAAGGGGTGGACCCAGAAGTTGTCCGTGTCCGTGGCGGCCTGGTGAGTCGGCTTCAGGGCGGGTCGGCGGCGCAGGCCGCGGCTCGGTCCCGCACGGGCGACCCGCCCGTCGTGGAGGACGAACAGCGGCTGCCGCTGGTGACCAGGCCGTGGACGATCGTCACCAACCCCGCGGTGACCAGGGGCCGCGCCGGTCACGTCGAGACCCCGTACCTCATGGAGGACGGCCACCACGCGACGCGC
>NZ_JBEXYK010000115.1:0-11939 GCF_040630865.1 Nonomuraea sp. NPDC005730 | reverse complement strand
GCGCCGCCAGGTGCTCGTCGGCGACCGCCCCCGCGCACACCGACTCCCCCCCCTCGCCCAGCCGGTCGCCGAGCGGGGCGCCCGCGAGCGCGCCGGCCAGCGCCGCCAGCGCCGCGGCGGGCTCCTCGGCGACCCTGGCGAACCCGTGCCCGAGCGCGCCGTCGAACCCCGTGGCGAGCGCGAGCGCCTCCTCGACCCCGGCCGGCCCGTCGCCGGCCAGCTCCCCGAGCTGTACGTCGAGCATCAGCCCACCTCTCCCGTCTCGGGCCCCATCGCCGGGAACCAGTGGAGCTCGGCCAGCGGCTCGGTGCTGTCGGGCACCTCCAGGTAGGCCAGATGGCGCAGGAACCGGCTGAACACCACGGCCGCCGGGGTGCGCTGGGGGGTGCCGTTCAGCACGCTCATCAGGTGGCCGCCCTCGGGCACCTCGACACGCAGGTAGCGGGCCACCCGGTCGAGGCCGTACTGGAGCACGGCCTCGTCGGCCAGCATGCGGATGTGCTTGCACGCGTAGCCGTGCAGCGCGCCGCACGGGCGGTTGTTGTTGGTGCTGCAGCTCAGGTCGTGGGTGCCGGCGGCGATCGACGAGACGTAGACCCGCTCGATGTCGGACCCGCTCGACACGACCCCCTGCAACCTGCCGTCAGCCAGCTCGACGAAGGGCACCTTCGCCAGCTTGCGCGGCTGGACCGGCGGCACCACCCGCACGACGCTGCGCTGCTCCCACGCGGTTTCGTCCGCGTCCAAGGTATCGACCTCCAGTCTGACGGCATGCTCGCGCCGACAGCCAACTCCGATGGGCTTGATCAACAGACCCGGAAATCTACCGGAGGCCACCGACAGACCGGACGTGAACGATCATTCGGATGGAGGTCGAGCGGGCCGGAGGCCGTGCGCGGGCTCGAACCCGCGCACGGCGCCCCGCCGCTCAGGACGTGGCGGCCGTCCAGGTCGGGTGGTCGCCGGGGCCGAGCTCCACGAAACCGGGCAGCTCGCGCAGCGCCAGCTCGGCCCCGCCCGGCGTGTACGTCGCGATGATCCGCAGCGGCCGCCATCCGGTGTTGAAGGTGGAGTGCAGCGTGCCCTTCGGGATGTAGATCGCCTCACCGGCCCTGACCGGGAACTCCGGGTCGTCGCCGACGGTCTGCCGCCCCTCGCCCTCGATGACGTAAAGGACCTCGTCGGAGTCGGGGTGCAGGTGGCGTTCGTGGCCCTTGTTCGGGTTGATGATGACCTCGCCGAACGTGGAGGAGGCGCCCGGCACGGCGTCGGGCGTCACGTGCCATTTGATCACCCCCCAGTCGAAGAGCATCGTGGGAAGGGCGTCCGGTCGTCGGTGCATGGCGGGTTCCTCCTGGTCAGAGCTGCTTGAAGGCGCGGACCTGTGCGGCGATGGCCCGCTCGGCGGGCAGGCGTTCCATCGAGGACGCGCCGAAGAACCCGGCGACGCCGACCGTGCGCTGCTGGATGTGGCGCACGTCGTCGGGCTCGGCGATGGGACCGCCGTGGCACAGCACGATGACGTCGGGGTTGACGGCGACGGCGGCGTCGCGCATCTCCTGGATGCGGACGGCCGCCTCGTCGAGGCCGATCGCGGTGACGGCGCCGATGCTGCCCTTGGTGGTCAGGCCCATGTGCGGGACGAGGATGTCGGCGCCCGCCCGCGCCATGGCCGTGGCCTGCTCGGAGGTGAACACGTAGGGGGCGGTGAGCAGGTCGCGCTCGGCGGCCAGCCTGATCATCTCCACCTCCAGGTCGAAGCCCATGCCGGTCTCCTCCAGGTTCGCCCGGAAGACACCGTCGATCAGGCCGACCGTCGGGAAGTTCTGGACGCCGGTGAAGCCCATGTCCTTCAGCTCGTCGAGGAAGCGCGGCATCAGCCGGAACGGGTCAGTGCCGCACACCCCGGCCAGCACCGGCGTGTCCTTGACGACCGGCAGGACCTCCCCCGCCATCTCCACGACGATCGCGTTGGCGTCGCCGTACGGCATCAGGCCGGCGAGCGAGCCGCGGCCGGCCATCCGGAACCGCCCGGAGTTGTAGATGATGAGCAGATCGACCCCGCCCGCCTCGGCGGACTTGGCCGACAGCCCGGTGCCCGCGCCGCCGCCGATGATCAGCCGGCCCGCCTCCCGCTCGGCGCGCAACCTCCGCAGTGCCTCGTCGCGACGCATCAGGCCCCCTTCTCGATCAGCCGGTGCAGCCGGTCGGCGGCCGCCACGGCGAACTCCGCGTTGTTGATGTCCTGGTCGCTCTGCACGACCTCGACGGCGCTGCCCGCGACGGCCGCGAGCACGGCGTCGAAGCAGGCCGCGTCGGCCGCCGGGTCGTGGAACGGGCCGCCCTCGACGTCGACGGCCGAGACGCCGCCGCGCGGCACGAACAGCGTGACCGGCCCCGACGCGCGGGCCAGCCGCTCGCCGATCGCCCGCCCGATCCCGGCGTTCTCGGCGGGAGTGGTGCGCATGAGCGTCACCGTCGGGTTGTGGACCAGGAGCTGCCGTGACCGGAAACGTTCCGGCACGGTCTCCATCGGGCCGAAGTTGACCATGTCGACGGCGCCCAGGCTGACGACCTGCGGGATTCCGGCCCGCCCCGCGGCGGTCAGGCGGTCGGGGCCAGCCGACAACACGCCGCCGACGAGCTCGTCGGCCAGCTCGGTGGTGGTCAGGTCGAGCACCCCGGCGAAGTGGCCGCCGGCCGCCAGCGCCTCCATGGCCCGGCCGCCCGAGCCGGTGGCGTGGAAGACCAGCACCTCGTAGCCCAGGGACTCCAGGCGGGCCCGCGCGGCGTCGACGGCGGGCGTGGTGACGCCGAACATCGTGGCCGCGACCAGCGGTTTGTCCTCCCCGGACGGCTCGGCGCCGGCGTCGTAGGAGGCGGCCATCGCGCTGATCGCGGCGGCGGCGTTGGTCAGGATGCGGCGGGAGACGGAGTTGACGCCCGCGACGTCGACGACGCTGTACATGAGCGTCACGTCGGTCTCCCCGACGTAGGCGGAGACGTCGCCGCTGACCATGGTCGAGACGAGCAGTTTGGGCAGGCCGACGGGCAGCGCCCGCATGACGGCGGCGGCGATGGAGGAGCCGCCGCTGCCGCCGAGCGCGAGCACGCCGCTCAGCTCGCCGCGGGCGTGCAGGTCCGTGGCCAGGGCCGTGGCGCCGGCCGCCATCGCCGCGAGCGCGGCGCCGCGGTCGCCCGCGCTCCTGAGCCGGTCGAGGCCGGTGCCCGCGGCCCGCGCCACGGCCTCGGCGGGGACGTCGGCGGTCAGCTCCGGGGCGCCCATGACGCCGGTGTCCATGAGGACGACGCCCTGGCCGGCCCGGATGATCAGGTCGCGGACGAGGGCGTACTCCTCCCCCTTGGTGTCGAGGGTGCCCAGCAGCAGAACCGCCATGTCAGACCTCCTACGATCGGCCTTCCGACCCTACCCCGGCGATCTCCGCGTGGCGGATGCCGAGGACGTCCACGCCGTGCTCGGACAGCGGGCGGGAGCCGAAGATGCGGCGTTCCTCCTCGGTGATGGCGACGTCGTTGATGCTGGCCTCCCGGCGGCGCATCAGCCCCGACTCGTCGAACTCCCACTGCTCGTTGCCGTAGCTGCGCCACCACTGGCCGGCGGCGTCGCGGGACTCGTACTGGAAGCGGACGGCGATGCGGTCGCCGGTGAACGCCCACAGCTCCTTGCGCAGGGCGTAGTCCAGCTCGCGGTCCCACTTGCGGCGCAGGAACCCGGCGATCTCGGCGCGGCCGGTGACGAACTCGCCGCGGTTGCGCCACACGGAGTCCTCGGTGTAAGCGAGCGCGACGCGGTCGGGGTCGCGGGTGTTCCAGGCGTCCTCGGCGGCCTGGACCTTGATCCGGGCGGTCTCCTCGGTGAACGGCGGAACGGGCGGGCGTGTCATGAGATGTCCTCTCCGATCGAGAGAACGGGCGTTCTCCCGGGTTGTGCGATAGCGTAGAGAACGATCGTTCTCCGCGGCAAGCACCTGGAGGGGTGTCATGGATCACGAGCAGCGGTTGCTGGACGCCGCGGGCGACCTCTTCTACCGCCGCGGGGTCCAGGCGGTCGGCATGGACGAGATCCGGACCGCCTCCGGCGTCTCGCTGAAACGCCTCTACCAGTGTTTCCCGTCGAAGGAGGCGCTGGTCGTGGCCTATCTGCGGCGGCGCGACGAACGCTGGATGACCTCGCTCACCGCGTACGTGGCCGACGCCGGCGACCGCATCCCGGCGGTCTTCGCGTGGCTGGAACGCTGGTTCACCGAGGACGACTTCCGCGGCTGCGGGTTCGCCAACGCCTTCGCCGAGCTGGGCGCCGGTTCGGCCGTCGTCCGTACGGCGGTGCGCGAGCACAAGGAACGCCTGCGCGCCTACCTGCGCTCGCTCGCCGAGGAGGCCGGAGCCGGCGACCCCGGCCTGCTCGCCGAGCAGTTGCTCACCCTGATCGACGGCGCCACGGTGACCGCGATGATCTCGCAGGAGCCGGGCGCCGCCCGCTCGGCCGGGCAGGCCGCGGCGACCCTGGTCCACCAGCACCGGCGGCCGTGAACGCGAAAAGAGCGCACCCCCGCGGGGAGTGCGCTCTTTCGCGTCGCAGGATCAGGCGGCGTACGACGGGTAGCCGTAGCCGACGACCTGGGAGGTCGGGCGGACACGCTGCTCGACCTTGCCGTTGCCGGTGTTGCCCTCGATCGTGGAGATCGTGCCGTCGCCGTTGTTCTTGACGACGAAGCCGACGTGCTGGATGTCGTTCAGGCTCTTGCTGCCGCTCCAGGAGAAGAAGACGACGGCGCCCGGCTTGGCCTCGGTGCCCCAGCGGTCGTTGGCGGCGAACCACTTGGCGTGGCTCACGGTGTAGGCGTCCCAGCCGACCTGCGGGCGGGCGCCGGTCTGCTCGCCGACCCAGGAGACGAACATCGAGCACCAGGGGGCGTTCAGGTACATGGCGCGGTTGCCGCCGTCACGCGCGGCGGTCTCGGCGGCGCGCTGGGAGTCGGCGTACCACTTCTGGAACTTGGTGCCGCCGCCGTTGGCGTCCTCGGAGGTGCCGACCTGAGCGCGGGCCGTGGCCAGCACCTGGGCGGCGGTGACGTTGACCTTGCCCTTGGCGCTCTCGTCGGCGGCGCGGTTCTGCGCGACGTGCGGCTGGGCGGCCACGCCGGCGACCTTGGCGGTCTGGGTGGCGGTGTGGGCGGTGGCGGTGTCGGCGTTCACTGCCGCGTGCGTGCCGAGCACGCCGGCGACGGCGGTCGCGCCGAGAGCGATCTTGGCGAGGTCGAGCTTGTAGGCACGGTGAAGACGGTGCTTGGCCATGAGGGTGTTACTCCTTGAGCTTCCGTGCCGCTTGCCGGGTTAGCTGACGGGTTCGGGCGGGAAGCTGCCCTACGGCACCACGGTGCCGATTCACCCCATTGGACACATGGGTCCCCGGTTCCGCGCACAGGCGGATTCAGCGGTCTCTTGGTCAGGCGAAGGGCTGACGCATCGTCTTCCCGGGCCCGGGAAAGGGCCTGAAGGTATATGTGCGACGCCCGGATGCGAAGATGTCCGCATCGACTCTGTACAACACGGGTCCAGTCTGGGTAATTCCCAGGCAATGCCATCCCTACCTGGGACGACTCCCCGTTCGGCTGTGTACAACCAAGCTACCCGGCGAGTAATTCCCAGGCAAATGGCGGCATTGATTTCGACAGTGCGTGGGAGAAACGCTACGCACCGAATCGGTTCAGGCCACGTGCGCCTTTATCGCCACGCTCGTGAGGGCCAGCAACAATTCCAGATCGGGCTCCGCGTCGACCTGGACGGCGACCCAGGCGCGGTCGCGGCAGGCATGGACCTGGTCGCACGCCCGCAGATACGGCTCCAGGCGGCCGATGGCGGGGGCGGTGAGCCGTACGTGGATCTCGTCCCGGCCGGCCAGGCGCAGGATCTCGGTTCCGTGTACGGCGAAGGCGACCTGCTGACCGGTGCCGCTGACGTTCAGCGACGGCCAGGACCGTAACTCCGCGACCGCGCGGACCACGTAGGGCCCGCGTCGCGTGGGCGTCCGCCGCCAGGCGGAGATTCCTGCCACGCTCCAATGCTGAGCCACGGCTCACCCCGCCGTCAGCCCCCGTTCCTGAACCGTTATCCCCTCGTGAACGGGCGCGTCCGGGGTCTGACCGGCACGATTACGGACGCCTGACCGATGAGTATTGACGCTCCCCCAGGCAGAGGCTACCGTCGATTCACAACTTAAAGGAAACTTTCCTAATAGTTTCCCCAGAAGTCTCCCATCCCACTCCCCACACACCCCCCAACGGATGTCGGAGCGACATGAAACACACCATTCTGAGCAAGGTCCTGGCGGGAATGGCGGCATTGGCCCTGCCCCTCACCGTGGCCGTGGCCACCCCACCGATCGCCTCCGCCAGCGCGGTGGCGTACGCGGCGGCCTGGGCCCCGTGGACCGCCTACACGGCGGGCACGGTCGTCACCTACAACGGCGTCGACTACGTCTGCCTCCAGGCGCACACCTCCCAGCCCGGCTGGGAGCCGCCGAACGTGGCGGCGCTGTGGAAGGTCTCCGGTGGCGGCGGCAGCGACACGACCGCGCCGTCCGTGCCGGGCAACCTGCGCTCGACCGGCGTCACGGACACGAGCGTGGCCCTGGCCTGGAACGCCTCCACCGACAACGTGGCCGTGACCGGCTACGAGGTCTACCGCGGCGGCACGCTGGTCACCACCGTCACGGGCACCACGTACAACGACACCGGCCTCACCGCGAACACCGCCTACAGCTACACCGTGCGCGCGCGTGACGCGGCCGGCAACCGCTCGGCCAACAGCAACCAGATCTCCGCGACCACCACGGGCGGCGGTGGCGGCGACGACAAGACCCCGCCGTCGGTGCCCGGCAACCTGCGCTCGACCGGCGTCAGCAACAGCAGCGTCTCGCTGGCCTGGAACGCCTCCACCGACAACGTGGCGGTCACCGGCTACGAGATCTACCGCGGCGGCACCCTGGTCACCACCGTCACGGGCACCACGCACACCGACACCGGCCTCAGCGCCAACACCTCCTACAACTACACCGTGCGCGCGCGTGACGCGGCGGGCAACCGCTCGGCCGACAGCAACCAGATCACCGCGACCACCACGGGCGGCGGCGGTGGCGGCGGCAACAAGGTGCTGGGCTACTTCGTCCAGTGGGGCATCTACCAGCGCGGCTACCACGTCAAGAACATCGACACCAGCGGCTCGGCGGCCAAGCTGACCCACATCAACTACGCGTTCGGCAACGTGCAGAACGGGCAGTGCACGATCGGCGACAGCTACGCCGACTACGACCGCTTCTACCAGGCGGGCGAGAGCGTCGACGGCGTCGCCGACACCTGGGACAACGGCGCGCTGCGCGGCAACTTCAACCAGCTGCGCAAGCTGAAGAAGAAGTACCCCAACCTGAAGGTGCTCTTCTCCTTCGGCGGCTGGACCTGGTCCGGCGGCTTCGGCCAGGCGGCGCAGAACCCGACGGCCTTCGCCGACTCCTGCTACAAGCTGGTGGAGGACCCCCGCTGGGCCGACGTCTTCGACGGCATCGACATCGACTGGGAGTACCCGAACGCCTGCGGCCTGACCTGTGACACCAGCGGCGCGGCGGCGTTCAAGAACGTGATGTCCGCGCTGCGCTCGCGCTTCGGCGCGAACAACCTGGTGACCGCGGCCATCACCGCCGACGGCAACGACGGCGGCAAGATCGACGCGGCCGACTACGGCGGCGCCGCCCAGTACGTCGACTGGTACAACGTCATGACGTACGACTTCTTCGGCGGCTGGGACGCGCAGGGCCCGACCGCCCCGCACTCGCCGCTCACCACCTGGGACAAGATCCCGGTCCCCGGCTTCTACACCGACAACGCCATCCAGAAGCTCAAGAGCAAGGGCGTCCCGGCCGCCAAGCTGCTGCTCGGCATCGGCTTCTACGGCCGCGGCTGGACCGGCGTGACCCAGGCCGCGCCCGGCGGCACGGCGACGGGCCCGGCGCCCGGCACGTACGAGCAGGGCATCGAGGACTACAAGGTCATCAAGACCCGCTGCCCGTCCACCGGCACGGTCGCGGGCACGGCCTACGCCTACTGCGGCAACCAGTGGTGGAGCTACGACACGCCGAGCACCATCGGCGGCAAGATGAGCTACTCGAAGAACCAGGGCCTCGGCGGCGCGTTCTTCTGGGAGCTCAGCGGTGACACCACCAACGCCGAACTCCTCACGGCCATGAAGAACGGCCTCGGGTAAGTTCGCACTTCAGGGCCGGTCCCGGGTTTCGGGGCCGGCCCTTCGCCGTCTCCGGCGCGCCGCAGGACGGAACACGGACGCCCTGGGAGAAGCTGGTCACCGGGGGGTGAACGACGATTCTCTGGGGTGGCGGGCTCAGACGGCCCTTCTTCACGACACCGGTGTTCCTGGTCGGCCTGATCGGGATCACGGCGCTGGTGGTCGGGCTGGACAGGTTCACCGGCGGGGGCGCGGAGCTCGTGCCGGTGCTGATCTTCCTGCCCGCGATCGTGTCGGGGCTGGGCTCGGTGTGGCAGACGGCGGTCGCGTCGGTGTGGGTGCTGGCGGTGGTGTCGGCCTCGGTCGCCTATTTGGGCGGCAATCTGCGGACGAACCTGGAGGTCTCCGGCTTCACCGCGGCGTTCGGGCTGATGAGCGTGGTCGGCGCGAGCTACCGGATCCAGCGCGAGGAGGAGGTCCGCCGGTTGCGCTCGGCCGCCGCCGCGTTGCAGCGGCAGCTCGTCAGGCCGCTGCCGCTGCGCTCGCTCGACGTGGTCGTGGACGGCCTCTACCAGCCCATCGAGGAGGACACGATGGTGGGCGGCGACATGTACGAGGTGGCGCCGTCGCCGTACGGGACCCGGGTGATGATCGCCGACGTGCAGGGCAAGGGGCTGCCCGCGATCGGCGCCGCGCTGGCCGTGCTGGGCGCCTTCCGGGAGGCGGCCTACCGCGAGATCAGCCTCATGGGCGTGGCCGACGCCCTGGAGGACGCCGTGATCAGGCACAACAGGTTCGCCGTGCACACCGGCGAGCCCGAGCGGTTCGTCACCGCGCTGCTCCTGGACATCGGCCCGGAGCTGGAGGTGGACGCGGTCAACTGCGGGCACATCGCGCCGTACCTGATCCACGGGGGGAACGCCGGGCAGCTCTGGCTCGGCGAGCCGGAGGTGCCGCTCGGCCTGGCCGGGCTGGCGGGCGAGCCGCGCCACGGCGCGCGTTTCGCCTTCCCGCGGGGCGCCTCGCTGCTGCTGTGCACCGACGGCGTGACCGAGGCCCGCGACCCCGACGGCTCCTTCTACCCGCTGGAGCAGCGGCTGCGCTCCTGGGCCCGCGACCCGCCGGCCAGGACCGTCGAGGCCCTGGCCGCCGACCTGAACACCTTCACGCACGGCGCCCCGCGCGACGACATCGCGGTGCTCATCCTGCGCCGGGCCGGATCCTGACCGCCCGAGCACCCGAACGGCAACTATTAAGAAAGTTTCCTAACAGAGAGCATTGACGGCCCTGGTCACCAGGCTTACCTTCCGATCAACCCCCCAGTCATGCCCCATCGGAGGTGGCCTTGAAGCCCACACGCCTACGCGCGGCACTGGCCGCGTGCGGCACCTCACTGGTCCTCATCGCCGGAGCCCTGGCCGGTACGGCCACCGCCGCGGCCGACAACGCCGCCTGCCGCCCGGACGGCCTCTACCAGACCCCCGGCGTGGACGTCCCCTACTGCCTGGCCTACGACGAGGACGGCCGCGAGAAGATGGGGGCCGACCACCCCCGCCGCATCATCGGCTACTTCACCAGCTGGCGCACCGGCAAGAACGGCCAGCCCGCCTACCTGGCCGGCAACATCCCGTGGGGCAAGGTCACCCACATCAACTACGCCTTCGCCCACGTCGACGGCAGCAACAAGATCGCCGTGGACGCCAACGCCACCGCGACCGAGTGGCCCGGCGTCGCCGGTGCCGAGATGGACCCGGCCTACTCCTACAAAGGCCACTTCAACCTGCTGAACAAGTACAAGAAGCAGTTCCCCGGCACCAAGACGCTGGTGTCGGTCGGCGGCTGGGCCGAGACCGGCGGCTACTTCGACGCGAACGGCGCCCGGGTGCCCTCCGGCGGCTTCTACTCGATGACCACCAACGCCGACGGCTCGGTCAACCAGGCGGGCATCGGCACGTTCGCCGACTCCGTCGTCGCGTTCGTGCGCGCGTACGGGTTCAACGGCGTCGACATCGACTACGAGTACCCGACCTCGATGAAGGACGCGGGGAACCCGCTCGACTGGACCATCGCCAACGCCCGCAGGTCGAGCCTGATGAAGGGCTACGCGGCCCTGATGAAGACGCTGCGCCAGAAGCTGGACACCGCGGCCGCCGCCGACGGCAGGTACTACATGCTGACCGTCGCCGCCCCCGCCTCCGGCTACCTGCTGCGCGGCATGGAGACCTTCCAGGTCACCCAGTACCTGGACTACGTCAACATCATGTCCTACGACCTGCACGGCGCCTGGAACGAGTTCGTCGGCCCCAACGCCGCCCTGTACGACGACGGCAAGGACGCCGAGCTGGCCAAGTGGGGCGTCTACACCGCCGCCCAGTACGGCGGACTCGGCTACCTCAACACCGACTGGGCCTACCACTACTTCCGCGGCGCGATGCCGGCCGGCCGGATCAACGTCGGCGTGCCGTACTACACACGCGGCTGGAAGAACGTCAACGGCGGCACCAACGGCCTCTGGGGCACCTCCAACGGCCCGAGCGGCAGCTGCCCGCAGGGCCTGACCACCTGCGGCGACGGCGCCCGCGGCATCGACAACCTGTGGCACGACGAGGAGAACGGCAAGGAGGTCGGCGCCGGCTCCAACCCCATGTGGCACGCCATGAACCTGGCCAAGGGCATCGCCGGCTCCTATGGCCCCGCCTACGGCCTGGACCCGGCGAGCGACCCCGAGGACCGGCTCACCGGCACCTACACCCGCAACTACAACGCCACCCTGACCGCCCCCTGGTTGTGGAACGCCACCAAGAAGGTGTTCCTGTCCACCGAGGACGACCAGTCGCTCGGCGCCAAGGCCGACTACGTCAGGAACCAGGGCATCGGCGGCGTGATGATCTGGGAGCTGGCCGGCGACTACGCCTGGGACGCCGCCAAGGGCGAGTACTTCATCGGCCAGACCCTGACCGGCCTGCTCTACGACAAGCTCAGGACCGCCACCCCGTACGGCGCGGCCAAGGCCAAGGTGGCCGTCCCCGCCGAGAAGGTGGACGTCACGATCGAGGCCACCGGCTTCCCCGCCGGCGACAGCAACTACCCGATCAACCCCAAGCTCGTCATCACCAACAAGACGCAGACCACCATCCCGGGCGGCGCGGAGTTCCAGTGGGACTACGCGACCTCAGCCCCGAACAACGCCAAGGACCAGTCGGGCTTCGGCCTGCGGGTGATCAGCAGCGAGCACACCGGCAACAACATCGGCGGGCTCAAGGGCGACTTCCACCGGGTCTCGGTGAAACTGCCCTCCTGGCAGACGCTCGCCCCCGGCGCGTCGGTGACCCTCGACTACGTGTACTACCTGCCCGTCCCCGGCCAGGCGAACTACACGCTGACCTTCGGCGGCAGGACGTACGGGCTGCTCCAGGACCTGGCGCGCGGCGGCGTGGCGCCAAGCCCGAGCCCGACCCCGACCGTCACCCCGACCGGCGGCGCCTGCACCGCGCCCGCCTGGAGCGCGACGGCCGTCTACACCGGCGGCCAGCGCGTCTCGCACAAGGCCCACACGTGGGAGGCCAAGTGGTGGACGCAGGGCCAGGAGCCCGGCACCACCGGCGAGTGGGGCGTCTGGAAGGACGTCGGCGCCTGCTGAGCAGGCCCCGCCGGCCGGCGGGCGGGACGGCGCGCGTCCCGCC
>NZ_JBEXYK010000114.1:0-13702 GCF_040630865.1 Nonomuraea sp. NPDC005730 | reverse complement strand
GGCACCCCGCCCCCCCCCCCCCCCGCCCGCCCGCCGCCGCGGCGGGGTGTGCACCCGCTGGCGCGCTTCCTCATCCGGCGCATCCTCATCGCCGTGCTGCTGGCCTGGGGCATCACGCTCGTCACGTTCCTGTTGACGAACCTGGTGCCCGGCGACCCGGTGGCCGCCAACCTGGGCCAGCGGGCGCTGGGCGACCCGGCCATCGTGGCGCAGTGGCGGTCCGAGCACGGCCTGGACAAGCCGCTGTGGCAGCAGTACGCGATCTACCTCCAGGGCCTGGTCCAGGGCGACCTGGGCACCAGCCAGCAGAGCCACCGCCCGGTCGGCCAGGACCTGGCCGAGTTCGTCCCGGCGACGCTGGAGCTGGCGGGCGCGGCGATCCTGATCTCGCTGGTGCTGGGCGTGGCCTTCGGCGTGGTCGCCGCGCTGCGCAGGGACCGGCTGTCCGACCACGTGCTGCGGCTGGTCAGCCTGATCGGCATCTCGGTGCCGACGTTCTGGCTGGCGCTGGTGGCGTTCTACGTGTTCTTCTTCCGGTTGCAGATCACGCCGGGCAGCGGTCGCGTGGACGCGGCGCTCGGCTCGGCGCCGGCGGTGACCGGGCTGCAGACGGTCGACGCGCTGCTGGCGGGCCGGTGGGACATCTTCACCTCCGCCGTCGGCCACCTGATCACGCCCGCGCTGGTGCTGGCGCTGTACACGATCGGCCTGCTGACCCGCTTCACCCGTTCGGCGGTGCTGGAGGTGCTGGGCCAGGACTACGTCCGGGCGGCCCGCGCCAAGGGGCTGCCGGGCCGGGTGATCCTGTTCAGGTACGTGCTGCGTTCGGCGCTGGTCCCGATCATCACCGTGGCCGGTCTGGCCTTCGGCAGCCTGCTGTCCGGCACCGTCCTGGTCGAGGCGATCTTCGCCTGGCCCGGCGTCGGCCAGTACGCCTACAAGAGCGCCACCAGCCTCGACCTGCCCGCCGTGATGGGCGTCGGCCTGGTCGTGGGCGTGGTCTACCTGGTCATCAACCTGATCGTGGACGTGCTGTACGGCGTCATCGATCCCCGAGTGAGGCTGCAATGAGAGGCAAGGGTCTGCTGGGCAGGCTGCCCGAGGCGTGGCGGCAGCCGCTGGCCGTCGCGGGCGCCGTCCTGGCCGTGGCCTGGCTGGTGATCGCGCTGGCCGCGCCGTGGCTGGCGCCGCACGATCCGCTGGCCCAGGACCTGCCGCGGCTGGCGTCCCCGGGGCCCGGCCACTGGTTCGGCACCGACCAGCTCGGACGCGACATCCTGAGCCGCGTCATGTACGGCGCGCGGGTGTCGATCCCGCTGACGCTGCTGCTGGTCGTGCTGTCGGTGCTGGTCGGCGGCCTGCTGGGGGCGTGCGCCGGGTACTTCGGCAAGTGGGTCGGCGAGACGATCATGCGGATCGCGGACCTGGTGTTCGCGTTCCCCACCGTGATCCTGGCCATGGTGGTGGCCGCGGCGCTGGGCGCGAGCCTGGGCAACGCCGTGCTGGCCGTGCTGGTGGTGGCCTGGCCCGCCTACGCCCGCGTCACCCGCGGGCTGGTGCTGGGCGTGCGCGAGCGGGAGTTCGTGCTGAGCGGCCGGCTGCTGGGCTTCTCGGTGTGGCGCTCGCTGCGGGTGGACGTGCTGCCGAACGTGACCGGCCCGATCCTGGTGCTGGCCACGCTCGACATCGGCACCGCGCTGCTGCTGCTGTCCGGCCTGTCGTTCCTGGGCCTGGGCGCCAAGCCGCCGTCCCCCGAGTGGGGCGCGATGGTGGCCTCCGGCGTGGAGGTCTTCGACAGCTGGTGGGTGGCGACGTTCCCCGGCCTGGCGATCCTGACCGTGGTGCTGGCGTTCAACTTCCTCGGCGACACGCTGCGGGACGCGCTCGACCCGCGGACGGCCCGCGCGATCAAGGAGCGTGCGTTGTGACGCTGGACATCACCGACCTGAAGGTGTCGATCGGCGGCAAGGAGATCCTGCGCGGCGTCGACCTGAAGCTGGCCGCCGGGCGCGTGCACGGCCTGGCCGGCGAGAGCGGGTCGGGCAAGACGATGACGGGCCTGGCCGTGCTGGGGCTGCTGCCGCACGGCGCGCGCGTCACGGGCCGGATCGGGCTCGGCGAGCGGGACCTGCTCACGCTGCCGCCCAAGGAGCTCAACCAGGTGCGCGGCGGCGAGGTCGCCATGGTGTTCCAGGACCCGGCCACCAGCCTGCACCCGATGCTCACGATCGGCCGGCAGCTCACCGAGCACATGCGGCACCACCTGGGCCTGGGCAAGGCCGAGGCGAAGGCGCGGGCGGTCGAGCTGCTGGGCAAGGTGCGCATCCCGGGCGCCGAGGAGGCGTACGGGCGCTTCCCGCACCAGTTCTCCGGCGGCATGCGCCAGCGCATCGCGATCGCCGTCGCGCTGGCCTGCTCGCCCAAGGTGCTGATCGCCGACGAGCCGACCACGGCGCTGGACGTGACCGTGCAGGCGGGCGTGCTGCGGCTGCTGCGCGGGCTCTGCGACGAGCTGGGCCTGGCCGTGCTGCTGGTCACGCACGACCTGGGCGTCATGTCGGCGGTCGCGGACGAGGTGAGCGTGATGAAGGACGGCCTGGTCGTGGAGACCGGGCCGCGCGGGCGGGTGCTGCGCGACCCCGAGCACCCCTACACCCGCGCGCTGCTGGACTCGCTTCCTGATTCTGTGCCTGATTCTGCTCCGGACGTGGAGGGCTGATGCTGGACATCGAGGACCTGGTCGTCGAACACCGCTCCCCCGGGCGTCCGGTGGTGCGGGCGGTGGCGGGGGCCAGCCTGACCGTACGGGCGGGCGAGGTCGTGGGCCTGGTCGGCGAGTCGGGGTGCGGCAAGTCCACCCTGGCGCGGGCGGTCTGCGGGCTGAACCCGGTCACCCACGGGTCGATCGCGTTCGAGGGGCAGCAGGTCACGCCGCTCGGCCTGCGGCGCAGGCAGCTCACGGGCATCCAGATGGTGTTCCAGGACCCGTACGCGTCGCTGAACCCGCGGCGCCGGGTGGGCGACCAGATCGCCGACGGCCTGCGCACCGCGGGCGAAAGCCGTACCGACCCGGCCGACCTGCTGGAGCGGGTGGGCCTGCCGCGCGAGTTCGCCGGACGGCACCCCCACGAGTTCTCCGGCGGCCAGCGGCAGCGCATCGCGATCGCCAGGGCGCTGGCGGCACGGCCGCGGCTGCTCATCGGCGACGAGCCGATCTCCGCGCTGGACGCCTCCGCCCAGGCCCAGGTGGCCCGGCTGATGCGCGACCTCGCGGTGGACTCCGGGGCCGGGCTGCTGTTCATCAGCCACGACCTGTCGGTGGTGCGGCTGATCGCCGACCGGATCGCCGTCATGTACCTCGGCAAGATCGTCGAGGTGGGCGAGACGGCCGAGGTGTGGGACGACCCGAAACATCCCTACACCAAGGCGTTGCTGGGGGCCATCCCCAAGCCGGACGGCATGGGCGTGCTGCCCGCCGAGCTGGCCGGGGACGTGCCCGATCCGGCGAACCCGCCGGGCGGGTGCCGGTTCAACCCGCGTTGCCCGCTGGTGATGGAGGTGTGCCGCGAGAAGGAGCCGGACT
Organism: Nonomuraea sp. NPDC005730; assembly: GCF_040630865.1. NCBI lineage: Bacteria > Bacillati > Actinomycetota > Actinomycetes > Streptosporangiales > Streptosporangiaceae > Nonomuraea > Nonomuraea sp. NPDC005730. The sequence continues at coordinate 10,119 of NZ_JBEXYK010000114.1, read as the reverse complement.
TCGGGCCGGTCGCCTGCTGGCTGCACGAGCCGGCGTGAGCCGGCGCCACGCCGCGCGGGTGGCGGCCGTGCGGCGGGCGATGGCCCAGGAGGGCATCGACGTGCTGGTGTTGCGGCCCTCGCCCGACTTCCGGTTCCTCAGTGCCTCCCCCGAAACCGTCTACCCTGAGGGCTCCGGGCCGCAGGACGGCGGCGCCGGGCCGGGCGTGTTCCTCGTGGTGACGGCCGAGGCGGTCGTCGAGACCCGCGACCCGGCGGGCCTGGTGCCCGCCGCCGCGCGCCGGGTGGGGGTGGACCCGGAGATGCGGGCGAGCGAGCTGTTCCGGCTGGCGATCGCCGCCGAGCTGGTGCCCGCCTCCGCGGTGCTGGCGCCGCTGCGGCTGCGCAAGGACCCCGCCGAGCTGACGGCGCTCGGCCGGGCGGTCGCGGCGGCGGAGGCGGTGCTGGCGCAGGCGGCCGAGCTGGCCTGGTTCGGCGCGACCGAGCGGGCGATGGCGCGCCGGCTGCGGCTGCTGGCCCTGGAGTCGGGCTGCGAGGAGGTGATCTCGCTGCGCGTGTCGGCGGGCGAGCACACCGCGCGGCCCGAGCACGTGCCGGGCGGACGCGTGATCAACCCGGGCGACGCGCTGCTGGTGTCGGTGTGCGGCCGCTGGGACGGCTACTGCGCCGAGGCGGGCCGGGTGTTCGCCGTCGCCGAGCCGCCGGAGGACTACGAGGCGATGTACTCGGTGGTGCTGGCCGCCCACCGGGCGGCGCTGGCGGCGCTGCGGCCGTCGGTCCCGTTCGCGGAGCTGGCCAGGACGGTGCACGAGGTCATCGACGCCAGCGGGTACGGCCGCTTCGCCGCCCCGCACGTGGGCCGGGGCGTGGGCCTCGGCCACGACGAGGGGCCGCGGGCCGGCGAGGACGCGGTGTTCGCCCCGGGGATGACGGTCTGCCTGGAACCGGCCATCTACGTGCCCGACCTGTTCGGCGCCCGGGTGGCCGACGTGGTGGCCTGCACCGCCGCCGAGCCGGTGCCGCTGGGCACGCGGCCGCACACGCTGCACGTCCTCGACCGCTGAGGCGGCCTGCGCTTACGCTGGGTGACGACGATCACCGGGGGGGCGTCGTGGACCAGTTCGTGCTGCTCATGCTGGTGCTGCTGGGCGCGCTGGTCACCGTCCCGCTGGGTGAGCGGCTGGGGCTGCCCGCGCCGGTGCTGATGACGCTGCTGGGCATCCTGCTGGCGGTGCTGCCGTTCGTGCCGAACGTGGACATCCCGCCGGGCATCGTGCTGCCGCTGCTGCTGCCGCCGCTGTTGTACGCGGCGGCGCGGCGTACGTCGTGGCGGCAGTTCGCGGCGAACTGGCAGCCGATCTTCCTGCTCGCGGTGGCGCTGGTGTTCGTGACGACGGCGGCCGTGGCGGCCACGGCGCACGCGCTCGTCCCCGGCCTGCCGCTGGCGGCAGCGGCGGCGCTGGGCGCGCTGGTCGCGCCGCCCGACCCGGTGGCGGCCACGGCGGTGGCCGGGCGGCTGGGCCTGCCGCGGCGCATGGTGTCGCTGCTGGAGGGCGAGGGCCTGTTCAACGACGTGACGGCGATCGTGCTCTACCACGTGGCGGTCGCGGCGGTCGTGACGGGCGTGTTCTCCTGGCCGGGCGCGCTGGGCGAGTTCGTGTTGTCGGCGGTGGTGGCCGTGGCGGCGGGGTTCGCGCTGGGCTGGGCGGCCGGGAAGCTGATGGCGCTGCTGGGCGACGCGACGCTGCAGGTGGGGTTGTCGCTGGTGGTGCCGTTCGTGAGCTACGCGGTGGCCGACGAACTGCGCGGGTCGGGCGTGCTGGCCGTGCTGACCACCGCCTTCTACCTCAGCGACCGCGTGTGGGACGCCGACGACGTGTTCGGCAGGTTCGCCTCGGCCACGTTCTGGCAGGTGGTGGACACGCTGGTGACGGGGGTCGCGTTCGGGCTGATCGGGCTGGAGCTGCACACGGTGTTCGGCACGGTCCACGGGCGGTTCGGCGCGGTGCTGTGGTGGAGCGCCGCCGTGGTGGGCGTCGTCGTGGTGGTCCGGCTGCTGTGGCTGCTGCCGGCCGCGTGGCTGGCCAAGAAGGGGCGGCGCGAGGACTCCGAGGTGCCGATGAGCTGGCGCGAGACCGTCGTCATGTGGTGGGCGGGCATGCGCGGCGTGGCGTCCGTGGCGCTGGCGCTGGCCATCCCGCTGCGGATCCACGACGGGCGGCCGTTCCCGCAGCGGGCGGTGATCGTGTTCATCGCGTTCGCGGTCATCCTGGTGACGCTGGTGGTGCAGGGGCTGACGCTGCCGTGGCTGGTGGCGCGGCTCGGCGTCAAGGCCGACACGGCGGCCGAACGCGACCTGGAGAAGCGCCTGGCGATCCGGGCCGCCCACGCGGCCAAGCGGCGGCTGCGGGAGATCGACGAGGCCGAGGACCTGCCCGAGGAGGTGGTCGAGCTGCTCGGCCGGCGCATGATGGACCTCGGGCTGCGGATCAGCCCCGAGGCCGCCGACGACGAGCGGCGCGAGGCGTTCGAGCAGCGGGCGCAGCGGGCCCGGCTGGTGCGGCGGGTGCAGGAGGAGATGATGTCGGCCGCCCGGCAGGCCGTGCTGGACGCCCGCCGCGACCCGCGGGCCGACCCCCAGGTGGTCTCCCGGGTGCTGCGCGCCCTCGACGCCCGGAGCATGCGCTGACCAGCCAGGATCCGCCGCCCGAGGGGTTGACGGTGTGTGACCGGGGGCCGCGGAGGGTAGTCATTTCCTTATGCTGCGGATCGGCACGCTGGGCGCCGCCCCGTCGGTCGGCGTCGTGGCCTGTGGCTGGCACGACAGCGGTCCGGGCCCCTTCACCACCGGCATCAAGCTGATCTACACGCTCGGCGGCCCGCTGCCCGAGCTGCCCGGCCTGCGGATCGGGTCCGGGGCGCTCAGGGGCGCCGAACAGATCGCCGCCGCCCTGCTCCAGGGGCTCGACGTGGTGATCACCGAGCCCGCCTGCCCGGCCGCGCCCGTGGTGGCGGCCGGCATGTGGCACTACGGCTGGACCAGGCGCGACGTGTCCGCCCTCGCCGGGGCGACGGTGGCCGGGCTGGCGCTGGCCACGCAGCCGGGCGCGTGCGTGGCGGAGATCGGGCGCGACGGCACCAGCTCCATCGACGGGCAGATGCCGGCCGAGTCCGTACGCGCCCGCCTGGCGGCGGCGTTCTCCGGCGGCCGTTACCGCACGCCGGAGGTGACGGTGCCGCTGGAGGCGGTTCGGCTCAGCGAGGACACGCCGTGCCGGATCCGGATCGCCCGCACCCCCGGCATCGTCGTCTGAGGCCGTCCCGGGGCTCTGGGGCTCGGCGACGAAGAACCGCCGGCCTTTGGTGGCCCGGCACGAACCCTGGTGTCGCCGCATGTCGTACGGTCGCCAGGGAGCACCTGCGCGCCGACCGAGTTGGAGAGAGTGTGAAGATCACAGGAGTAGAGCTGCGCCGGATCGCGATGCCGTTGGTGGCGCCGTTCCGCACGTCGTTCGGCACCGAGACCGCCCGGGACGTCCTGCTGGTCAGGGTGGTGACCCCCGACGCCGAGGGGTGGGGCGAGTGCGTGGCCATGTCAGAGCCGCTCTACTCCTCCGAGTACGTCGACGGCGCCGCCGAGGTGATCCGCCGGTTCCTGCTGCCCGCCCTGCCGACGACCCTGGACGCGTACGGGGTCGGCCGCGCCCTCGAACCGATCAAGGGCCACCGCATGGCCAAGGCCGCGCTGGAGACCGCCGTGCTGGACGCGCAGCTGCGGGCCGCCGGCGAGTCGTTCGGCCATTTCCTGGGCGCGGCCCGCGACCGGGTGCCGTGCGGGGTGTCGGTGGGCATCATGGACTCGATCCCGCAGCTCCTCGACGCCGTGGCGGGCTACGTCGAGGAGGGTTACGTCCGCATCAAGCTGAAGATCGAGCCCGGCTGGGACGTCGAGCCGGTGCGCGCGGTGCGCGAGCGCTTCGGCGACGACCTGCTGCTCCAGGTGGACGCGAACGCGGCGTACTCGCTGGCCGACGCCCGCCGGCTGGCCCGGCTCGACGCGTTCGACCTGCTGCTGATCGAGCAGCCGCTGGCCAACGACGACCTCGTCCAGCACGCCAGGCTGGCCCGCCAGTTGCGCACCCCGATCTGCCTGGACGAGTCCATCGAGTCGGCCGAGCACGCGGCGGCCGCCATCGAGCTCGGCTCGTGCTCGATCATCAACATCAAGCCGGGCCGCATCGGCGGCTACCTGGAGGCGCGGCGCATCCACGACCTGTGCCGGGCCAACGGCGTGGCGGTGTGGTGCGGCGGCATGCTGGAGACCGGTCTCGGGCGGGCGGCGAACGTGGCGCTGGCGGCGCTGCCGGGCTTCACGCTGCCCGGCGACACCTCGGGGTCGCGCCGTTACTTCGCGACCGACGTGACCGAGCCGTTCGAGCTGGTGGACGGCCATCTGGAGGTGCCCACGGGCCCGGGGCTCGGCGTCGAGCCGATCCCGTCCCTGCTGGAGGAGGTCACGACGGCCACGGAGTGGATCCCGCTGTAGGGCGCCCGTCCTGGAGGGCGGGGCCGGCCGGGGTCGCGGGACCCCGGCCGGCGCCCTGCGGGGTCAGGACCGGGTGAAGCGCAGGCGCAGAGTGGCCGGGGCGGCGTGCAGGTCGTACCGGGGCAGGGCGCCGGGGCCGCACGTGGCGGTGCCGATGCCCTGCTGGGCGAGGTCCAGGTGGAGGTGCACCCGGTCGCCGGGCACCAGGTCCGGACGGTGGCGGGCGGCCTCCAGCTCGGCGGTGCTCCACCGGCGCGCGGTCAGCCCGAACGCCGGGTCGCCCGCGACCCGGAACCCGGGCGTCCCGGCCGGCCCGCCGAACTCGGCCCATCGCACGTCGGCGCGGCGGCCGTTCTCCTGCGGGTGGACGTAGGGCGTCTGGAGGTCGTCGATCGTGGCGCTCCAGCGGCCCACGCGGGCGGCCAGGCCGGTGTCGGGGTAGGCCTCCCCCGGCCCCCGGCCGAACCAGGTGACGTGGGCCGGCTCGCCGGGCAGCACCAGATGGACGCCGAGGCGCGGGATCGGGTCGGGCCACTCGCCCTCGGGCTCGACGTCCACGGTCAGGTCCAGGGCGTCGCCGCCGGGCGCGGTCCACGTCCAGATGACGCGCATGCCGAGGTCGGTGGCGGCGGGGGCGACCCTGGTCCGGACGGTGAGGCCGGCACCGGTCCGCACGCCGTCCACGCGGTGGGTGAGGCGGTGCAGGCCGAGCTCACGCCACCTGCGGCCCAGGCCGCCGTAGCGGTCGTTGTCGGTAGGGGCGCGGTAGAGGTCGAGGCGCGGGCCTTCGACGTCGAGGCCGAACAGGCGCAGCAGGCGGCCGGTGCGCGGGTCGAACTCGCCGCCGCCCAGCGTCAGCCGCCCGCCGGAGGTCTCCGGTCGTGCTCCCGTGCCGACGGCGGCTGCGGGAAGGGCGGGGCTCGGCAGGCGGGTCTGGGACCAGGCGAGTTCGTGGCCCGCGGGGGCCCACGGCTGGTCGCCGGCCAGGGTCGCGCGGACGGTGAGCCAGCGTTCCCCCGCGCCGTCCGGCGGCGGGGGCAGCGCGGGCAGCTTCACCTCGCCGCCGGACGACGGCACCGCCAGGGGGAAGCGCGCGACCGGTCGCCCGTCGTCCTCGACGACGGCCTCGAAGGCGAGGTGGGCCAGGTCGCGGAAGTCGTGCCGGTTGACCACCCGCACGACGCCGTCGCCGAACTCGAACCGCACCGGCTCGAACACCTTCTTCAGGTCCAGCAGGCCCGGGGAGGGCGTGCGGTCGGGGAACACCAGCCCGTCGATGACGAAGTTCCCGTCGTGCACGGGCTCGCCGTGGTCGCCGCCGTAGGCGTACTCGTGGCGGGGATCGGTCAGGCCGTGGTCGATCCACTCCCACACGAACCCGCCGGCCAGCCTCGGGAAACGTTCGAACAGCTCCTGGTACTCGGCCAGGCCGCCGGGCCCGTTGCCCATGGCGTGGGCGTACTCGCACTGCAGGAACGGCATCGCGCGCCGCCGCGCGTCCAGGGCGGGGTCGTCGAGCGGCTCCTCCGCGCCGCGGCCGATGGCCTCGACCTCGGCGTGGGTGGCGTACATGCGCGAGTAGACGTCGGTGTGGGCGCACGACCAGTCGCCCTCGTAGTGCAGGGGCCTGGACGGGTCGCGCTCGCGCGTCCAGCCGGCCATGACGGCGAGGTTGCGGCCGGCGCCCGCCTCGTTGCCGAGCGACCACATGATGACGCTGGGGTGGTTCTTGTCCCGTTCGACCATCCGGCGCATGCGGTCGAGCAGGGCGTCGGCCCAGCGCGGGTCGTCGGTGGGGTTGCGGCGCCAGCCGACCTGGCCGAAGCCGTGCGTCTCCAGGTCGCATTCGTCGACGACCCACAGGCCCAGTTCGTCGCACAGGTCCAGGAAGTCGGGGTGCGGCGGGTAATGGCTGGTCCTGACGGCGTTGACGTTGTGCCGCTTCATGAGCAGCACGTCATCGCGCATGGTCTCGTAGGGGACCGCGCGGCCGTGGTCGGGATGGAACTCGTGCCGGTTGACGCCCTTGAGCAGCAGCGGGCGGCCGTTGGCCAGGAGCACGCCGTCCTCGACGGAGACGGTGCGGAAGCCGACGCGCAGCCGTACGGTCTCGTGCGGTGTGGTGAGGACGGCCTCGTATAGGCGGGGCGTCTCGGCCGTCCACGGCTCGGCCTCGACGGTGATCTCGACGCCGGGCTCCAGGTCGCGCACGCCGAGCTCGGGGATGCTCAGCAGGCCCGCGGCGGCCTCGAAGGACAGCCGGCCGTCGTGGGAGGCGTGGACGAACACGTCGGCGGCCGACCGGGTGAGGGTGACGTCCCGGAAGATGCCGGGCAGCCACCACATGTCCTGGTCCTCCAGGTAGCTGGCGGCCGACCACTGGTGCACGCGCACGGCCAGCACGTTGCGTCCCGGACGCAGCCACGGCCCGGCGTCGAACTCGACGGGCAGCCTGCTGCCGGTGGAGAAGCCCAGCTCGTGGCCGTTCAGCCAGACCCTGGCGAAGGAGTCGACGCCTTCGAAGCGCAGCCGGCCGCCGCTCCAGCCGTCCGGCAGGTCGAAGGCGCGCCGGTAGTCGCCGGTCGGGTTCTCGTCCGGGACGTGCGGCGGGTCCACGGGGAAGGGGTAGGAGACGTTGGTGTAGGCGGGGGCGCCGTGGCCGTGCAGGGGCCAGTGGGCCGGCACCGGCAGCTCGTCCCAGGCGGAGTCGTCGAAGCCGGGCCGGGCGAAGTCGTCGGGCACGTCGGCCACGGGTGAGAGCCGGAAGCGCCACAGGCCGTCGAGGACGAGGGCGGGAGCGTCGGAGCGGAGTGCCGCGCGGGGTTCGAGACGGCCCGAACCGGGGGCGAAGGTTTCGAGATCCATCCCTTCCGACAGTAGGGGTTGATGGTGGTTTCGTCAGCGATGCCCCGTCTGGTGGTGCTTGGACTTCCCTGCCGTGGTTGTTGGAGGAATGGACGCGGCAGGGGCCCGGTCTCAGGCGTTCCTGGAGAACAGGATCCCGTTCGCGCCGGCGGGGCCGGGCAGCGCGGAGGCGGCCGCGAGGTAGCCGGCCAGCAGGCTCTCGGCCACCGCGCCCACGGCCGCGTCGCCCGGCAGGAACTCGGGGGTGTGCAGGCCGGCGGCGGTGTCCACGCCGACGAACATCATGAGCGACGGCGCCACCGAGGCGTAGTGGGAGAAGTCGTCGGCACCGCACGAGCGCAGCCCGCCGTCCACCGTCCAGCCCTGGCCGCGCAGCAGCCCGCCGGCGCGTACGGCCAGCCCGGTGTCGTTGACCAGCACCGGCTCCCCCGGCAGGATCGTCACCTCGGCCACGCAGCCGCATGCCCTGGCGACGTCCTCGACCACCTGGGTGAACCGTTCGTGCAGCTCCTGGCGCCAGTTCTCGGACATCGCCCGGAGGGTCCCCCGGGCCACGGCCTCGCCCGGGACGGCGTTGGGCGCGGTGCCGGCGTTGACCGTGCCGAAGGTGACCACGGTGGGCGTCATCGGGTCGGCGACCCGGCTGACGACCTGCTGGGCGGTCACGATGACCTGCGCCATGGCCACCACCGGGTCCCTGGTCAGGTGGGGGTAGGCGGCGTGGCCCTCCGCTCCCCTGACGACCACCCTGAACTCGTCGGAGGAGGCGTTGACCGCGCCCGGCACGGACGCGACCGTGCCCTCCGCCAGCAGGGGCTGCACGTGCGCGCCGATCATGGCGCCGACCCGGTGGCGGTGCAGCGCGCCCGACCCCACCACGTCGGAGGCGCCGGAGGGGAAACCCTCCTCGCGCGGTTGCAGCACGACCAGCAGGGGCGGGTCGGCGCCGAGCCGGTCGAGGGTCCTGGCCAGGGCGACCACGGCCGCCATGTGCACGTCGTGCCCGCAGGCGTGCATCGCGCCCTCGGGGGCGGCCCACTCGGCGCCGGTGCGCTCGGTCAGCGGCAGGGCGTCGAGCTCGCCGCGTACGCCGACCGCCGGGCCCGGACCGCCGACGCGCAGGACCGCGCCCGTGCCGGCGACGTGCTCGACCTCCCCGGCGGGCAGCGCGTCGAGCAGCCGGGCCAGCGTCGGGCCCTCCTGGCCCGACAGGCAGGGCGCCGCGTGCAGCTCGCGGCGCAGCGCCTGCGCCGCGGGCAGCTCCCGCCGCAGGCCCTCCCGCAGCGCCGCGTAGGCGGCGCTCTCCGCGGCGCCGGTCCCGATGACGGCTCCGTCGACGGGCCTGTTGATCGTACGGCCCCCGAAGTCGTTCACCCCGTGCTCTCCTCCCGTGTTCCCAGTCCGTAGACGCGTCGCGCGTTGTCCGCCCCGACCATCGCCGCCACCCGCATCGCCTGCTCGGCCGACCACTCGCCGTCCAGCACGAGCCTGCCGAGCACCCGCGCCATCGCCCGCCGCCACAACACCGCGCCGAGGTGGTGCAGCTCGGCCGGCCCCCACCCGTCGGACGAGAACAGGATCTTGGCGAACGGCGCCAGCTCCAGGCTCTCGGCCACCAGCGCCACACTGCGGGCCCCGGTGTAGGTCACGCCGAGCCCCACGTCGAAGTAGACGTTGGGATAGGCCTGCGCGAGGAACCCCGCGTGCCGCTGGAAGGGGTAGCAGTGCAGCAGCACCAGCGGCACCCCGGTCGGCTCCGCGCGCTCGACGAGGCCGCGCAGCAGCAGCGGGTCGGCCCGGCGCAGGTCGAGGTCGGGATCGCCGAGGCCGGTGTGGAACTGGATCGGCAACCCTCGCTCGATCCCGGCCCAGATCACGTGCCGCAGCAGCACCGGCTCGGTCAGCTTACCGCCGCCGGACCCGAGCCAGCGCCCGGCCGCCTCGGTGACCTCGGCCCGGCTCGGCGGCTCGGGGTCGAGGTCGAGGCCGTGGCGGTAGGCGGCGACGCTCTTGAGCCCGCGCGCGCTGCCGGTGCGCTCCCACAGCTCCCGCGCGAACGCGTCGGCGAACGAGGAGGCCGCGCAGCCGCCGGCCGCGACCTGCTCGGCCACCGTCTCCAGCCGCACCACCTCGTCGGCCGGCACGCCGGTGAGCTCCGCCATGCCGGACGGGCCCACCAGCTCCTCGCCCCGGTAGCCGGTCTCGACCAGGTAGTGGGCCACGTTGGCGGCGCCGAGCAGCAGCCGGTTCACCTCGCCGGCGCCCAGCCGGGCCCTCCTGGCCAGGTACTCCTCCGGCGTGCAGTGCGGTTCGAGGCCGAGGACGGGCGCGCAGTGGCGCAGGATGGCGTACCCGGTCTGGGAGTCGAACTGCGTCATCCACTCCGGCACCGGCCGGTCGGACTCGGTGATCAGCTCCTCGAACGCGGTGCGCGACAGGTCGCGCGGCACCACGCCGTGGACGTGCTGGTCGACCAGCGGCAGCTCCTCGATGGCCCGGACGAACCCGGCCGGGGCGAGGTCGAGGTCGGCGGCGGTGGCGTACACGTCGGTCACGGAGAGATCTACTCCCCCGTGGGCGCGCGGATGAACCACCCCGCCCTGATCCGGCGCCTCGCCTAGATGGTTGAGTCCAAGGGGTCGGGGTGATCAGTGGTCGTAGCGGGTGAGTGATCTCTTGATCGGCTGTCCGGTGTGATCGTTGTGCCAG
>NZ_JBEXYK010000113.1:0-15160 GCF_040630865.1 Nonomuraea sp. NPDC005730 | reverse complement strand
CCGACGCGGACACGGCGGGGACCTCCCCCGCGGGGGCCCCCCCCGCCGATCGGCGGCGCGGGCCGGAGCGCGCGGGTCAGGGCCGGGAGATGCGGTCGAAGAACGACTCCAGGTGCCGCTTCTGCAGCTCGACGGTGGAGAACTGCGGGCCGACCAGGCTCATCACGTTGGCGCCCGCGTTGAGCAGCACGAGCTCGTCCACGAGCTGCTCGTCGGGGATCGAGGTGTGGATGTCGCCGTCGGCGCGGCCCTCCTCGATCAGCCGGTGCAGCATGCCGCGCCAGGCGCGCAGGTGCTCCAGGTACTTGTCGTACAACTTGGGGTTGGTCAGCGAGGTCTGCCAGAAGATCAGCAGCACCCGGCCGGCCGTGATGCGCTCCTCGTCGATCGGCATCGCGGCCTCGCACATCTCGCGCAGCGCGCCCAGCCCGCGGCGGCCGTCGAGCTTGACGTAGCTGGTCACGATGGCCAAGGCGCGCTCGTACGTCGCCTCGATGATGTCTTCCTTGCCGGGGAAGTAGTGCTTGAGCGCGCCGTTGGCGAAGCCCGCCGCGTTCGCGATCTCGCGCATGGTGGCCGCCTCGATGCCCCCCTTCGTGATCAGGTCCCACGTGACGTCGATGATGTCGCTGCGACGCTGGTCGTGGTCAATGATCTTGGGCATGCGGGACCCCTCTGTACGGCGTTTCGTCTACCAGTGTAGGACAAAATGCCGGGAGGGCATGACCCGATCGTTAGCCGCGGGTGACCCGGACGTCATAGAGGGCGCCGGCGGTGTTCGTCTTGTGCGCGCAGGCCAGCCGTTCGATCTCGGCGGGGTCGGCTCCCCCGGCGATGAGATCGAGCAGGTGCTCGTGCTCCTCGACCGAACGGCGGGCCCGGCCCGGCAGATAGCCGAACACCGAGCGCCGCATGTGGTCCAGCCTGGTCCATTCGGCCTCCAGCAGGAAGTTCAGGTGCTCGTCGTCGCAGTGCTCGTAGACCGAGAAGTGGAAGGCGCGGTTGAGCGCGGTGAACGCGGCGGGGTCGAAGGAGTCGAGCGCCTGGAACAGCCGGGCGTTGATCTCGCGGGAGCGCGCCACGTCCGCCGGGCCCATGCGCGGGGCCGCGACGGCGGTCGCGTACCCCTCCAGGCGGGCCAGCACCTCCAGCGTGTGCCGCACCTGCGCCGCGTCGAAGACCGCGACGCGGGCGCCGACGTTGCGCACGACCTCCACCAGCCCGTCGGACTGCAGGCGGCGCAGCGCCTCGCGCAGGGGGATCGTGCTCACGCCGATCTCCCGCGCGAGGCGGTCCATGACGAGCTGGTAGCCGGGGCCGTAGGTGCCGTCCAGGATGCGCGATCGCAGGATCTCGTAGCTGAGCTCCGCCTTCGACGCGACTCCGCCGGAGCTCGTCACGGGCCGGACGCCGTGCCGGACGCCGGGCCGGACGCCGTGCCGGACGCCGGGCCGGACGCCGGGCCGGACGCCGGGCCGGACGCCGGGTCAGAGGCCGGGCCCGACGCCGGGCCGAGCGCCTCGCGGAGCACGGCGCGGAACTCGGGGCCGGCCAGCGCGCCGCGGTGGTCGCCGGGGACGGTGATCAGCCGGGCGCCGGGGGCCAGCGCGACGACGTTCTCGATGCCGGAGGTCATCATGTCCTCCGCGCCCGCCACGAACACCGGCGGCGTGCGCCCGGCCCAGCCCTTGGGCTCGAACGGCGTGCCGCGCAGGCCCTCGACCAGCCGTACCAGCCCGGCGGCCCGCCCTGGATCCCCGCCGGAGGCGCCCGCGATCATCGCCGCGATCATGCCGGTCATCGGGTCGCCCGGCTCGCCGCCCGCGACGGCCGAGCGCAGCGCCGCCACGTCCAGCGCGGCGAACGGCTCGAACGGGCTGAGCCCGCCCAGCACGACCGCGCACACCCGGTCGGGCGCCAGCTCCGGCAGTTCCCAGGCGAGCCGGGCGCCGAGCGAGTACCCCACGACGTCGAGCGGCCCGTCGCCGGCCAGGGCGAGCAGCGCGGCCGCGATCCCGGGCGCGCCCGCCGGCTCGGCCGGGACCGGGCTCTCGCCGTGACCGGGCAGGTCGGGCACGACGACCACGCGCCCGGCCGCGGCCAGTTCCGCCGCGATCCCGGTCTCCACCCAGTCCTGCCGGCCGCTGGAGGCGAACCCGTGCAGCAGCAGCACGGGCGGCGCCCCGGCGGGCCGTTCGGGCGTGAACGTCTGTACGGCCGTCATGTGCGCCGGCTCCTTCATCTCGTCTGGTACGCGGGTACGGGGAAGTCGACGACCACCTGGCCGGTGCCGCTGCTGCCGAAGTACGGGCAGAGCTGCTCGCCCCGCCCGGTGTACTCGCGCCAGCCCAGCAGCCCGAACAGCATGGCGGTGTCGGCCATCGCCCCCTCGCCGGTGCAACGCTCGTTGTAGTCGGGCAACATGTCGAGGAACTCCGGGATGCGCCCTTCGTCCCACATCTCCAGCACCGCGTGGTCCACCTTGCGGTTCAGCTCGCTGCTCACGTCGTCGAGCAGCGACTCGGCGATCTCGTTGGGCGGGAAGGCGTGCGAGAGCGACCCGCTGGCCAGGAAGGCCACCTTCCTGTCGCTGCGGCGTACGGCGCGCAGCAGGGCCTCGCCGATCCGCCGGTTCTCCTCGACGGTCGAGTAGATGTTGCAGCCGATGGGCAGGACCCGGATGTCGGAGTCCTGGTTCATGAAGTACATCGGCACGAGTGTGGCGTACTCCAGGCCCAGGTCCTGGTAGGTGTGCACGCGGGCCTTCTGGCCGCCCGCGACGATCTCCTCGCGGACCAGCTCGGCCAGCTCGGGATCGCCCGCGTAGTCGTAGGCGAGGTCGTGGATGAAGTGCGGCAACTCATGGCTGACGTACGTGGCCCGGTGGCGCGGCTTGCCGTTGAGGTGGAAGCCGATGCTGTTCATCCAATGGGTGTCGGCGATCAGGAACGTGTCCGCGCCGCGCTCACGGGCCCGCCTGCCGACCTCGGTGAGGGCGAGCTCCGCGGGCCGGCGGATGCCGAAGTGTTTGCCGGGCTGGATCGACAGCCAGATCGACGGCACGTGCGTGATCTTGGCGGCCAGCACGATCTCACCCATCACGCCACTCCCCGGCCTGCTTGGGCGGTCTGAACCATCATCCGCACTCTCCTCTCCACTGATGACGTGATGAGCATCATGTAGGCATCTGAGGGGGTATGTCGATATTGTTCCACATGCCATAACATAAAGGATGTCGTATATGATTTGGAAGGAGACGAGGTGGGACACCCTCTCGGACTGTCACCAGGGAAGATCGTCGCGGTCCATCTGAACTACCGCAGCCGGGCCGCCGAGCGCGGTCGCGTCCCTGCCGTCCCCTCCTACTTCCTCAAGCCGCCGACGTCCCTGTCCTGGTCCGGACGGCCTGTGGTGCGTCCCGAGGGGTGCGAGCTGCTGGCGTTCGAGGGCGAGATCGGCATCCTGATCGGCAGCCGCGCCCGTCGCGTCTCCCCCGGGCGCGCGCTGGAGCACGTGGCCGGGTACGTGGCGGCCAACGACTTCGGCGTCTACGACTTCAAGCACGCCGACCTCGGCTCCAACCTGCGGGCCAAGGGCCAGGACGGGTTCACGCCGGTCGGCTCGGAACTGCTCACCGGCGCCGATCCTGGACGGTTGTGGCTGCGCACGTACGTCAACGGCAAGCTCGCCCAGGAGGCGTGCACCGACGAGCTGCTGTTCGGCTTCGACCTGCTCGTCGCCGATCTGTCGAGGTACATCACGCTGGAGCCCGGCGACCTGATCCTGGCCGGCACCCCGGCGGGCTCGACCGTCGTACGGCCCGGCGACGTGGTGGAGGTCGAGCTGGCGGGCACGGCCAGGCTGCGCAACGAGGTCGTCGCCGGCCAGGAGCCCCCCGCGGCGTACGGCGTCCAGCCCCAGGTCACCGAGGCGACCAGGGCCGCCGCGTACGGCGCCGCCCACCCCGCCCCCGGCCCGCTGACCCCGGAGGTCGTCGCCGCGCTGCGCTCGGTCTCGACCGCGACGCTCTCCTCCCAGCTCCGCGCGCGCGGCATCGACCACCACTTCATCGAGGGCGTCCGCCCCGCCCGTCCCGACCTGCGCATGGTCGGCGTCGCACGCACCCTGCGCTACCTGCCGCTGCGCGAGGACGTCTTCGCCGAGCGCGGCGGCGGCATGAACGCCCAGAAGCGCACCGTCGAGGAGCTCCAGCCGGGCGAGGTGCTGGTCATCTCCGCCCGCGGCGAGCACGGCGCGGGCACGCTGGGCGACATCCTGGCCATGCGCGCCCTGCGCCGCGGCGCGGCCGGCGTCGTCACCGACGGCGGGCTGCGCGACAGCCCCTCCTTCGCCTCGCTCGACCTGCCCTCCTACTACGGCGCCGCGCACGCCGCCGTGCTCGGCCGCCGCCACGTCCCGATGGACTCCCAGGTGCCGGTGGACTGCGGCGGCGTGCTGGTGTGCCCCGGCGACGTGCTGGTGGGCGACGCCGAAGGAGTCGTCGTCATCCCGCCCGCGCTGGTCGCCGAGGTCGCCGAGGACGCCGCCCGGCAGGAGGACGAGGAGCGTTTCGTCCTCGATCGCGTCCGCGAGGGAGCCTCGATCGACGGCCTCTACCCGCTGAAGGGCGCCTGGCGCGAGGCGTACGAGCAGCAGCGCTGACCCCCCCAAGAAGGAGAACCCATGAAGTTCCGCTCGGATCCGTCGACCGTTCGCGGATCCATCGCCCCCGTGGTGACGCCGTTCGCCGCCGACGGGTCGCTGGACCTCGACTCGTTGCGCTCGCTGGTGCGCTGGCAGCTCGACCAGGGCTCGCACGGCATCTCGACCGGCGGGTCCACCGGCGAGCCCGGCGCCCAGTCCGTCGAGGAGCGCGTCGCGGCGATGGCCGTGGTGGCCGAGGAGACCGCCGACCGGGTGCCGTTCCTGCCCGGCACCGGCTCGGCCAAGCTCGACGAGACCCTGCGGCTGACCGCCGAGGCCGAGCGCCTGGGCGCCGACGCCGCGCTGGTCATCACGCCGTACTACGCCCGTCCCACCCAGGAAGCCCTCTACCGCTGGTACGCCACGGTCGCCGCCGAGTTCCCCGCGCTGCCGATCGTGATCTACAACGTGCCCTCGCGGACCGCCGTCGACATCGCCCCCGCGACCGTGGCCAGGCTGCGCCGCGACCACGACAACATCGTCGGCATCAAGGAGACCACCAAGGACTTCGAGCACTTCTCGCACGTGCTCAACCTGTGCGGGCGCGACTTCCTCATGTGGTCCGGCATCGAGCTGCTCTGCCTGCCGCTGCTGGCCATCGGCGGCGTCGGCTTCGTCAGCGCGGCGGCCAACCTCGCGCCGAAGACCGTGGCCCGCATGTACGAGGCGTACACGGCCGGCGACCACGCGACCGCGCTGGAGCTGCACTACTCGCTGCACCCGCTGGTCGAGCTGCTGTTCGTGGAGACGAACCCGGCCCCCGCCAAGTGGGTGCTGGAGCAGCGCGGCCTGATCGCCTCCGGCCACGTACGGGCCCCCCTGATCACCCCCACCGAGCCCGGCATCGCCCGGATCAACGAACTACTGGCACAGAGCGAGGGAGTCGCCTGATGAAACTGGAGCACTACATCGGCGGCCGGCACGTCCCGAGCCAGTCCGGTGCGACCTTCACCGCGCTCGACCCGACCACGAACGAGCCGTACCTGGAGGTGGCCGCGGGCGGCGCGGCCGACGTGGACGCGGCCGTCGCCGCCGCCCAGAAGGCGTTCGCCGACGGCCCGTGGAGCACGATGCCCGCCGAGCAGCGGGCCGGGACGCTGCGCGCGGTCGCGGCGGCCATCGAGTCCAGGGACGACGAGATCGCCGCGCTGGAGTGCCGGGACACCGGCCTGCCGATCACCCAGGCCCGCGGCCAGGCCCGCCGCGCGGCGCACAACTTCCGCTTCTTCGCCGACGTGATCACCACCATGGGCGAGGACGTCTACCGCGTCGGCTCCGCGCAGCTCAACTACGTCGTGCGCAAGCCGGTCGGCGTGGCCGGGCTGATCACGCCGTGGAACACGCCGTTCATGCTGGAGACCTGGAAGCTGGCCCCGGCGCTGGCGGCCGGCTGCCCGGTGGTGCTCAAGCCGGCCGAGTGGTCACCGGCGTCGGCGAGCCTGCTGCCGGAGATCATGGAGGAGGCCGGGCTGCCCGAGGGCGTGTTCAACCTGGTCCACGGCATCGGCGAGGACGCGGGCGCGGCCCTGGTGGCCCACCCCGACGTGCCGGTGATCTCCTTCACCGGCGAGAGCGGCACCGGGCAGACCATCATGCGCAACGCCGCGTCGTCGCTGAAGACGTTGTCGATGGAGCTGGGCGGCAAGTCGCCGCTGCTCGTCTTCGCGGACGCCGACCTGGAGCGGGCGCTCGACGCGGCCGTCTTCGGCGTGTTCTCGCTGAACGGCGAGCGCTGCACGGCCAGCTCGCGGATCCTCGTCCAGGACACCGTGTACGAGGAGTTCGTGGCCAGGCTGGCCGAGCGGGCCGCGCGGGTACGCGTCGGCGCGCCCGGCGACCCCGCCACCGAGCTGGGCGCGCTCATCCATCCCGAGCACTACGAGCGGGTCATGGAGTACGTCGAGCTCGGCTCGCGCGAGGGCGCCCGCCTGGTCGCCGGCGGGTCGCGGCCCGAGCACCTGACGGCGGGCAACTTCCTGGCCGCGACGGTGTTCGCCGACGTGGCCCCGACCATGCGGATCTTCCAGGAGGAGATCTTCGGACCGGTCGTCTGCGTGACGCCCTTCTCCACCGAGACGGAGGCGGTGGAGCTGGCCAACGCGACCCGGTACGGCCTGGCGGCGTACCTGTGGACCAACGACCTGCGCCGGACGCACCGGCTGGCCCAGTCGATCGAGGCGGGCATGGTCTGGGTCAACTCCCAGAACGTGCGCGACCTGCGCACGCCGTTCGGCGGGGTGAAGGCCAGCGGCGTGGGCCGGGAGGGCGGCAGGCACAGCATCGACGTCTACACCGAGTCGCACATCGTGCACCTGGCCACCGAGGACCTGCCGATCCCCCGGTTCGGAGCCGCCTGAGCCGGCACGTCCTCCGCCGGGCCGCTGCCCGGCCCGGCGTGGGACGTGGACGCCGAGAAGTGCGCGGAGTTACGCTCCCGTTGGCCGATACGGCGGTGATGGCCAGCTTTGGGGGGGAACCCAATGAGCTACACACTTTTGCGCGGCAGCTTCGTGATTCGTTACCCGGACCTTCCCCGGCAGGGTCCCGAGCCCGACGGCGACACGATCAAGTTCAGGCCGGACACGCCCGCGCTGGTCGAAGGGCTGGCCCGGCCGTCCGGACGGCCGCCGGAGCTCAGCGCGCGCGGCATCTCCGTCCGCCTGGAGGCCATCGACGCCCTCGAGACCCACTTCCAGGACACCCACCAGGAGCTGACCGGCGCGAACGCCGCCCGCGACGAGCTGCTGCGCCTGCTCGGCTTCACGAACGTGCGCTTCTACGACGACCTGCCCAACAAGGTCCGGTCGGCCGACCAGGACGAGCTGCGCGGGCACGTCCTCAGCAACGGCATCGACGCCAACGGCCGGCTGATCGGCTTCGTGTTCACCGGCGAGCACCCCGGGCCCGACGGGCAGGCCGTGTTCCTCGACGAGGCGCTGGTGGACACGTCGGCGAACGCCAGGCTGCTGGCCGCCGGGCTGACGTACCCGGCCTTCTACGCCACGCTGCCCGCGACGCTGCGCACGCACCTGGCCGGCGTGTCGCGCACGGCCAGGACGGCGGCGTCGCCCACCGGCATCTGGCCACGCTCGGCCGCCGACCCCGACGGGCCCGCCGAGGTCGGCTCGCTGGACGCGCTCACCGGGCTCGTCATGTGGCCGAAGCTGTTCCGCCGGCTGGTGCCCTATCTGGCGACCGGGGCGGCGGACCTCGACGGCTTCGACGCCTGGCTCCGGGCCGACCCCGTCAACCGGGACGACGCGGTCTTCCTGCTGGACCGGCTCGAACACGGCAACCTGCACGACGTGATCCGGGCCTCGGGCACCCAGATCCAGCTCACCGCCTGGCCCGAGGACTTCGTCATCAGCCCCGACCCGGCGCCGCCCGGCGCGCCCGTCGTCGCGCGCCCGCCGTCCACCGGGGACGTGCTGATCGTGGCCGCGCTGCCCGACCCGGTGGGGGCCGACCGGGGGCACGAGACCGTCACCCTCCTCAACGTCACCGGCCGGTCCGTGGACCTCGGCGGGTGGGGGCTGGCGGACTCGGGGGGCGGACGCATGGAGCTGACGGGGGTGCTCGCGGGCGGGGGCGTGCTGCAGGTCGTGCTCGACGGCCGGGTACAGCTCCGCAACCAGGGCGAAACCATCCTCCTCCTCTCCCCCGAGGGCGTCACGATCGACCAGGCCACCTACAAACCCGACCACGTCCACCCCGGCCACACCATCTGCTTCGGCCGCTGACCACTCCCGTCCCCCCACCCGCCCCCGCCTCACAGAGGAA
This sequence comes from Nonomuraea sp. NPDC005730, assembly GCF_040630865.1. Classification (NCBI taxonomy): domain Bacteria; kingdom Bacillati; phylum Actinomycetota; class Actinomycetes; order Streptosporangiales; family Streptosporangiaceae; genus Nonomuraea; species Nonomuraea sp. NPDC005730. The sequence goes on along the minus strand of NZ_JBEXYK010000113.1, from coordinate 6,676 downwards.
GCGTCGGCGCACACCGTCCTGCCCGCGACCCCGCCCTCCACCGGACAGCCCTGAGCCTCCACAGGAATGGCCCTGAGCCTCCCAGCGCGCAGAAGGCGACGCCCCATCCTCGGGCCCTCGTCCTGCACAAAGGGGCACCCCCTGAACGCCTTGCACGCCCTGAGCGGCCGCGGTTCGGCGGCGCTCAGGGCGAGGGGCAGGCGGGTGGTGGGGAGGCGGTCAGGCGAGCAGGGTCGCCAAGGCGTCCGCCGTGGCCGGGTGGGTGGTGAGGAGGGTTTCGACCTCGCGGTTCCCGGGTCCGGTGGCGGAGGCGGCCTGCTGCCGGCCGCCTTCGCAGCCCAGCAGCTCCGCCGCCGCGTCGCACGTCGCCGGATGACCCGCCAGCAGCTCGGCGACCGGCCCGGACGCGACCACGGGGGCCGCCTTCGGCGCGGCCGCCGCCGTACGGGCCCACGGCGGTGTCCAGGCGTCGACCGCCGTCAGGCTGCCGGGGAACGTGCGCCCGGCCTCCCGGACGAGGACCGGCATCAGCTCGCCCGCCTGGTCGCGCAGCGTCGTGATCAGCTTCGGCAACCACGGCAGCAGCACCTGGTCGGGAAGCCGTCCGAACGCCTTGGAGATCACCTCCACGACGAACCCGGACAGCGCCGGAGCCGGCTCCATCGCCTGCACGAACCCGGTGATGTACTGCGGGAACGACGGGATTACCAGCGGGTTGCCGAGCAGCTCGTCGCACCGCGACCGCAGCTCGGCCAGCGGCAGCAGCCCCAGCAGGTGCTGGGCGGCCCACAGCAGCGCCACCTTGGCCGGCGCCTCCGGATGCGACTGCCGCACCGCGATCTCCAGCTGCGCCCGGTCGCACCCGAGCGCCAGCGCCAGCCCCTCCATCGTGAACAGGAACCCGAGCATCGCCGACACCTGCCGCACCCCGGTGTCGTCCTCGACGAACGCGGTGGGGAGCAGGGTGCAGTAGTGCGCGTACCCCTCGGTCACGAACGCCTCGCACCACGCCGGCAGCGTGGGCTCGGCGGTGCGGTAGTAGGCCAGCAGCCGGCGGATGCGGCGCAGCACGTCGGGCGCGTCGTCGACGCCGCGCTCGGTGGCGAGCAGCTCCACCGCCCGCGCGCCCAGCTCGTCGGCGACGCGCCCGCCGCCCAGGTAGAGGATGGCGTCCTCGACGGCGGCCAGGGCCACGGCGGCGGTGGCGTCCGGCTCCCAGACCGCGCGCCGCAGCCGCTGTTCGACCACCTGCTCGATGGTGACGCCCTCGTAGCCGAGCTCGATGATGGCCCGCTGGTTGCGGCCGAGCGCGAGGTCCCAGCTCTCCTGGATGGGCCGCTCGCCGAGCTTGCGCTCGCCCATGATCGGCCGGGCCGCGTCGGCGGGCAGCAGGAAGCGCAGCATCCACAGCAGGTCGGAGCAGGGCCGCAGCTCCGGGTCGGAGTGCAGGTCGAGCAGCGCCCGCTGGATCGTGCGCTTGTCGAAGTCGACGCCGAGCGGCCGCAGCCGGTCGTAGACGTTCTGGGCCAGCGGCGGCAGCGCGTCGTAGCCGACCGAGCCGATGCGGTCGCCGCCGAGCAGGATCTCGCACAGGCGCCGCACGTCGCGCCGGCCCGGCACGACGTCCTTCTCGATGCAGGTGACCGCCGCGTCCTGGAAGTCGTACGGCGTGGGCCTGGCCCGGTTGCGCATGCCGGCCAGCAGGATCGATGTCTCGAACACCGCGATGGCGTCGGCGGTGCTGGCGAGGTAGCCGTTGCGCCGGGCCAGCCGGACGATGTCGACGCTCCAGCCCAGCAGCTCGGCCTCGTCGAGCGCGTCGAGCGTGGGCGGCCTGGACAGGAACCCGGTCAGCCGGTCGGCGACCTGCGCCGGCGCGGCGGGCGCGGGCAGCTTGACCGGCCGTTTCCTGGCTCCCTTCTGCCCGCTGAGCTGGAACGGGGTCAGCTTGCCGCGCGTCACCGCCTTGGCCCAGGTGGCGGCGGCGATCGACACCGACCCCGAGGCCAGCCCGAACTGCGCCTCGATGGCCGAGTGGCTGGAGGGGATCAGCCCGTACAGCCAGCGGGTCGCGGTGCGGGGGCCGATCTCGTACGGGGCCGTGGCGGCCAGGCCGAACTGCTCGACGCGGCTGGCGGCGTGGAAGGCGCCGCAGACGTAGAGGCAGTCGGCCGGGTCGGCGCCCGAGGCGGACAGGTGCTCGCGCATCCTGGTCCACATGTAGCGCTCGCGCTCCTCGTCGCCGGCCAGCCGGTCGTCGTCGGGGCGCAACCGGCGGAACAGGCTGCCGATGAGGACCATGACCTGGCGGTAGGTGTCGTAGTCGGCGCCGGAGAGCGGCTGCTCGACGTACTGGTCCCACCACTCCGACCAGTGGCGGACCTTGCCGTGATGGAGCAGGTGCTCCTCCAGCTCGGCGAAGCGGGGGCGCAGGTCGCCGATCTCCACGCCGACCGCGTCGCCGTGCAGGCCGGCCTCCTCCCCCGGTTTCGCCGGCTCCTCCCGTTCGCGCGGCAGCCACTGGAAGACGTGGTCGGCCGAGCGGTCGACCAGCACCAGCTCGACGTCCGGGGTCTCCAGCGCGTACGAGATGGCCTGGTACTCGGCCGACGCCTCGGTGATCGGGGCCACCACGCTCAGCGGCCCCGAGCCCTTGGGGAAACCGTCGAGGTCGGTCGCGAACGCCTGGAGCGCCACCGGCAGCCGGCAGTTGCGCAGCTCGGTCAGCAGCGGTGCCAGGTCTTCGCAGAGCTCCAGGTAGATGACCTTGGGCTGCTTCTCCCGCAGGCGGCGCACCATGGCCAGCGCCGAGGCCGGCGAATGGTGGCAGACCGGGAAGATCTCCAGCTCCTCGCGCAGCGCCCGGTCGACGTCCTCGACGATGCCGGTGAGGATGGACGACACCGCGCCGGCGCCCGCGAAGGCCGAGGCGGCCTCGCTGAGCTGCTCCTTCAGCGGTTGGAAGAGGCTCATGACAGGGTGGAGATGGCCTGGCGGCCGCCCTCGAGGAAGTCCTGCCACGGGCCGCCGTCCTTCTTGCTGCGCGGCTCGACCACTCCGTGCCAGTACTTGTTGAGGATGGCCAGGTCTTCCGGGCTGCGCCGGGCCAGCGAGCCGACCAGCGAGCCGGCCAGCGTATCGGGGCGCAGCGTGCGGTCGCCGAAGAAGTGGCTGTGCAGGATGGCGTCCTCCAGCACGCCGATCTGCTCGGCCGTGGACAGCGCGGACTCCAGCTTCTCGTCGTCGCTGGTCGCCGAGGCGGCCGCGGCCCGCAGGTCGGCGAAGCTCTGCAGCAGGATGTCCAGCAGCGTGGGCGGCAGGTCGAGCTCGATCTGGTGCCGGCGCAGCAGCTCCTCGGTACGGAACCGGACGATCTCCGCCTCGCTCTTCTTGTTCGTCACCACCGGGATGCGGACGAAGTTGAAGCGGCGCTTGAGCGCGGAGGACAGGTCGTTGACGCCCCGGTCGCGGCTGTTGGCGGTGGCGATGATCGAGAAGCCGGGCTGGGCGAAGACGATGTTGTCGTCGTCGAGCTCGGGGATGGAGACGTACTTCTCCGACAGGATGGAGATCAGCGCGTCCTGGACGTCGCTGGTCGAGCGGGTCAGCTCCTCGAAGCGGCCGATCACGCCCTGCTCCATGGCGTTCATGATCGGCGAGGGGATCATCGACTCGCGCGACTGCCCCTTGGCGATGACCATCGAGACGTTCCACGAGTATTTGATGTGGTCTTCGGTGGTGCCCGCGGTGCCCTGCACGACCAGCGTGGAGTTGCGGGAGATCGCCGCGGACAGCAGCTCGGCGAGCCAGCTCTTGCCCGTGCCCGGGTCGCCGATCAGCAGCAGGCCGCGGTCGGAGGCCAGCGTCACGATGCTGCGCTCGACGAAGCTGCGGTCACCGAACCACTTCTGCGGGATCTCGCGGTCGAGCCCGTCGGAGCGCTCGGAGCCGAGGATGAAGATGCGGATCATGCGCGGGCTGAGCCGCCACGAGAACGGCTTGGGGCCGTCGTCGACCGACTCCAGCCAGTCGAGCTCGTCGGCGTACTTCACCTCTGCGGGGGCGCGCAGCATGTCACTCATGGTCGGGGGTTCTCCTAGGTGAGGAAGTTCTTGAGCTCGAAGACGAGCTTGCGGACATGGCCGGAGAGCACGGGGGTGCCCAGGTCCTTGAGTTTCTGGCGGTACCACGGGTCGACGCTCTGGTGGCCGGAGCTGTTGACCGAGCCGACGGGGATGAACTTGACCCCCGAGCGGTGGATCGAGCCGAAGTCGTTGATCAGCGAGCGGTTGTCGTAGAAGTCGGAGATCCACACCATCACGGTGTTGCGCGGATCGGCGATCTTCGGCCTGGCCAGGGCCATCGCGGCCGTGCCGTCGGTGCCGCCGCCGAGCGTCGTGCGCAGCAGCACCTCGAACGGGTCGTGCACCCACGGCGTCAGGTCGAGCGCGCGGGTGTCGTACGCGACGAGGTGCACGTCGACCTTGGGCAGGCCGGCGAAGATCGAGGCCAGGATGGTGCAGTTGACCATCGCGTCGACCATCGAGCCCGACTGGTCGACGACCACGATGAGCCGGGCCGGCGTGGTACGGCGGGCCGTCTGCCGGTAGTAGAGCCGGTCGACGTAGAGCCGCTGGTCGTCGGGGCTCCAGTTGGTGAGGTTCTTCCAGATCGTGCGCTCGATGTCGAGGTTGCGGAAGACCCGCTTCGGCGGCACCGACCGGTCGATGACGCCCACGCTGGTCTTCTCCACCTGCGTGCGCAGCACCTCCGCGACCTCGTCGACGAACCTGCGGATCAGCGCCTTGGCGTTGGCCAGGGCGACGCCCGACAGGTTGGACTTGTCGCGCAGCAGCTGCTCGATGAGCGACATGCTGGGTGTGAGCTGCCTGGCCAGGGCCGGGTCGGCCAGCACCTCGCGCAGGCGCATGCGCTTGACCAGCCCGCCCTCGATCATGGCGAGCACGGCGGCCAGCTCTTCGTTGCCCGGCCCGTTCCGCAGGCCGCCGGGCTCGCAGCCCATGCCCTTCTCGAACCAGGCGGCGTCCTGCTTCCAGCGGGCCAGGTCGCCCGCCGTGACGTCGCCCGTGCCGGTGGAGAACACGTTGAGCAGCAGCTTGGAGACCAGCGCGGCGCGGCGCACCTCGCCGCCCTCCTCGTGCTCCTTGTCGGCCATCAGGTCCTGGAGCTCGGCGCCCAGCTCGGGGAACCGCTGGACGAGCGTGTCCACCGAGACGCCGGGGTCGAGCAGCGCGGGCGGCAGCTCCAGGTCGCCGACGATGCCCATGCTGGCCGTCTCCAGCGCGGGCTGCTCGTCGGCCGAGAACAGCCGCGACATGAGCCGCCAGTACAGTACTTGGCGCCGGGTCTCGTCGGCGCTCGCGGTCGAGTCGGTCATTTCCGCAGCAGCCGTCCTGCCCGTTCGCGCAGCACGGCGACCACGTCGCCGGCCTTGGCCTCGGCCTTGACGACCTTGGGGTCGGTCGGGCCGTTCGCCCAGTCGCCGTTGTGCACGGTGACCGGCTTCTTCTTGACCGTGGCCTGGACGGCGAGCGGCTGCAGCAGCCACCTGCCGCCGTCGCGGCGCACCAGCCCGATGCACGCCGAGGACGCGGCCACCAGCTCCGGCGTGAGCGGGCAGCTCGCCGGGAGCCGGTCGAGATCGAGGGCGAGCTTGTTGCCGCCCAGGTCGAGGGTGTGCCCGTCGACCGTGTACCCCTCGACCAGCACCGGCTCGGCGATGCGCACGGGGTGGCGGTCGAGCGGCGGCGTGGCCGGGGCCAGCGCGCCCGCGAGCTGCACCCGCGCGGTGGTGAACGGGTCGGCCTCGGCACCGGTGCGGGCGCGGTCGTCGTGCCACAGCAGGTCGCCGCCGGGCAGCAGCGGCATGCCGTCGATCTCCACGGACCGGTGGTCGGCCAGCGCGCCCATGAGCACGGGCCGACCGCCGAACAGCCGCCACACCGACGGCCCCACGATGGTGTCGACCTTGGCCGCCGCGACGCTGGTACGCACCAGCCGCGCCTGGCCGCCGGCCTCCTCCAGGACGCCGTGCACCTGCACCCGGACGACCGTGGCGTGCTCGTGCACGTCGGCGCCGAGGATCAGCAGCCGCCCCGACACCGGCTCGGGCACGCCGTGCCACGGGCCTGACTGGGCCAGCAGCAGCCCGCGCGTCCACAGGTCGGCCCACCGCCTGAGCGGCAGCCGGTCCATGGTCGCCACCGGGGACGAGGCCCGCAGCTCGGTCGCCAGCCCGTCGAGCAGCACGGCGAGCCCGCGCAGCTCGGGCACCGCGAGCAGCGCCTCGATCGCCTGGTCGGCGCCGGAGACGAGGTCGTCGTCGACGCCCCGCCAGCCGGTGATCGCCAGCTCCCGCAACCACACCCGGCACCCGGCCAGCAGGTTCTCCGGCACGCCGCCCACGGACGCCGCCCCTGTTGTGGCGTCCGTGGCGGCGGCCGGCGGCCAGGGTGCGCGGCTGCGGCCCAGAGCCTGGTCGAGGCGGGCGAGCAGGGCGTCGTGCACCGCGCCGAACAGCGCGGCCCGCCCGCCGGCCAGCGCCGCCAGGTGCTCGTCGGCGACCGACCCCGCGCTCACCTTCTCCACCGCCTCGCCTGACCGACCTGCCGGCCGTCACCCTGCTGCTCCAGGGCCACGCCGCCACCGAGGCGCT
>NZ_JBEXYK010000112.1:0-15571 GCF_040630865.1 Nonomuraea sp. NPDC005730 | reverse complement strand
TTGCGAGGGTGTCCAGTTCGGTCGTCACAACCCGAGAATGGGCATCCTCGCCCTATCTCCGCAGCTATGCCTTGGACTCATTCATCTAGTCGGGGCGGGTGGCGAACAGTTCGAGGTGGTGGCAGGAGCGGCAGCGGTAGGCGTCGATCTCCCACTTGGGACGGCCCATCAGCCGGGCGCCGCCGAAGATCCCGCGCGACAGCGCCCCTTCGACCCAGCGGGCGTACCCCCGGGAGTGCTCACCCTGGTCGGCGACGAACCCGGGTTCGAGCCCCTCCGCGCCGCAATGCGTGCACCGTAAGTTGTCCATGCCGCAGAGCCTAGATCTCCGCGAGGTGCGCCACGTTGGCCACGTCGGCCGGATCGGTGCTGGGCCGCCCGCCGAACCAGGCGTCGAGGATCTCGCCGAGCACGACGTCGGAGGTCAGGCGGAGGCTGAGGGCCAGCACGTTGGCGTCGTTCCACCTGCGCGCCCCGTCGGCGGTGTAGGCGTCGGCGCACAGCGCGGCCCGCACGCCGGGCACCTTGTTGGCCGCGATGGAGGCGCCCGTGCCCGTCCAGCAGCAGACCACCGCCTGGTCGGCCCGGCCCTCCGCGACGTCTCTGGCGGCCAGCTCGCAGGCCCACGCCCAGTCGTCGCGCTCGCCGTCGTCGAGTGCGCCGTGGGTCAGCACCTCGTGACCACGCCCGCGCAGCTCGGCCACGATGCGCCCGGCCACCCCGTCGTTGCTGTCCGCCGCCACCGAAATCCGCATGGGCCCATCTCTACCAGCATTGTGGTGGCGGGTGCGGGGATCGAACCCGCCTGGAGCGGCTTATGAAACCGCCGGGCACACCAGCGCCCCCACCCGCCTGGAACGGGCCGGGGGCCGCCGATCTCAACGGCGGGAACCCCCGGACGGGTGCGGCATGCGCATTCGCCGGACGACCGGCTGGATGACCATGGGCACGAGCATGCCGCCCGCGCCCCCGGCCCCGCAACGCGTTTTTCTCACATGTACCGGGCGCGCATGCGCTCGCAGAAGTCGTCCGACAGCTTGGTCATCAGCCGGGACAGCTCGGCCCGCTCCGGCTCCGGCCAGTCGGACAGCACCTCCTCGAACCACTCGGTGGTGACCCGGCGGCACCTGCTCGCCACCTCGGCCCCCTCCTCGGTGAGCGCGATGCGCCAGGCCCGCCGGTCGTCGGGGTCGCGTACGCGCTCGACCAGCCCGCGCTGCTCAAGGGCCGCGACGTGCCTGGTCACGTGCGGGCTCTCGACCTGGAGCCCCTCGGCGATCATGCCGATCCTGCGGGGCTCGCCCGCGTCGAGCAGATAGACGATGATCTGCACGTCGGGCCGGTCGAGCCGGATGCCGGCCGCCTCGGTGAGCCATTCGTGGGTCTTGGCGCGGTTGAGCGTGACGACCAGCCGCCGGAAGGCCGACACCGTCCTGTTGAGATCTTCGCCCATCTGTTTGCTTACCTAACTTACGTATGTATCATCGTTGCTCGGTTACTTACCTAAGTTATCTAAAGGAGCCGACATGGCGACAGCCGTCGTATCCGCGACGCGTGAGACGTCGATGCGCAACCCCTGGCCCACGGTGGTCTCCCTGGCGTTCGCGGCCTCCATCGCCGCCCTCCAGAACACCGCGGTGGTCCCGTTGCTTCCCGTGCTGCAGCGGGAGCTGCACGCCTCGCTCTCGGCCGTGAGCTGGACGCTCACCATCAGCCTCTTGGTCGCCGCGGTCTCCACGCCGCTGCTGTCACGCTTCGGCGACATGTACGGCCGGCGCCCGATGATCCTCGGCGCGCTGGGCCTGCTGGTGGTGGGCTCGGTCATGGCGGCGATGGCCACGTCGCTGACCTGGCTGATCGTGGCCCGGGTCCTCCAGGGGGCGGTGTCCGCGCTGGTCCCGTTGTCGATCGGGGTGGTCCGCGACCTGCTGCCCAGGCAGCAGCTCGCGACCGGCATCGGCGTGCTGAGCGCGACGATGGGGTTCGGCAGCGGCGGCGGCATGATCCTGGCCGGGCTGGCCGCCGGTGACTACCACCTGGTGTTCTGGATCACCGGTGGGATCTCGCTGGTGGCCGTCGTGATCCTGGCCTTCCTCGTGCGGGACGTGGCACCGGCCGGCAAGGGCCGTCCTGACCTCGCCGGGGCCGCGCTGCTGACCGCCTGGCTGGTCGCGCTGCTGCTGGCGATCAGCGAGGGCGGCTCGTGGGGCTGGACGTCGCCCGGCGTGCTGGGTCTGTTCGCCGGGGCCGCCGTGCTGGCCGTGGTGTGGGTGCTGGTCGAGCGCAGGGTGGCCGAGCCGCTGGTCGAGATGTCGATGCTGGTGCACAGGGGGACGATCGGCGCGACGGTCTCCTCGATGTTGCTCGGGTTCTCGTTCTTCACGATGCTGACCGGCATGTCACAGTTCGCCCAGGTCCCGAAGGCGACCGGCTTCGGCTTCGGCGCCTCCACCCTCCAGGTCGGGCTGTTCCTGCTGCCGAGCACCCTGTTCATGCTGGTCATCTCGTTGTTCGCGGGGCGGATCATGCGCCGGTTCGCCGCCTCGTACATGGTGGCGACGGGCGCGGGCGTGACCGGGCTCGGGGGGCTGTGGCTGGCGTTCGAGCACGGCAGCCCGGCCACCCTGTACGTGGCCTCCTCCCTCATGGGCATCGGCCTCGGCATCGGCTACGCCGCGCTGGGCACGATGGCCGTCGAGCACGTCGAGCCGTCCAGGACCGCGCTGGCCGCGGGGGTCAACGCGCTGGTGCGCATCGTCGGCGGCAGCGTGGCGGGCGCGGCCATCGCCGCGATCCTGGCCGCGCGCCCCGGCGTCGTGGGCTTCCAGTGGGTCTTCGGCACCGCCGCGGCGGCCGGGCTGGTCGCGGCGGTGTTCGCCACCGTCTACGGAAGGTTGAACAGCCGGGCCGTCACAGCGCCTTCAGCCCACTGATCACTTCCAGCAGCACCTTGGCGTCCGGCGCGGGGGGCGGCAGCTCGACCTGGACGAGCTGCCGCGCGTGCAGGTCGCCGACCAGCACCCTGACCACGCCGATGGGCAGGTTCAGCTCGGCGGCCACGTCCACCAGCCGGGTCGGCTTGGTGCACTTCTGCATGATGATCAGGTGCTCGGGCCCGAGCCCGACCGGAGGCGTCAGCCCACCGGCGGTGACGATGACCGCGATGAGGTCGATGGCCTCGCTCGCGGGCACCGTACGGCCCCTGGTCAGCAGGTAGGCCGGGACGATCGGACCGGCGTCCTCGTCCAGCCAGCGCTCGTCACTCACTTGGCACCACCCGCATCACAGGACGGGCGGGCTCCTTCACGTCGGCCTCCGGTTCCGGATCGGCGACGTGCTCAGCCGGGATCAACACGATCGCGGTGGTCCCTCCATATGGTGAACCGCGTAGCGTCACGCGGATGTCGTGCCTGGCGGCCAGGCGGGAGACGACGAAAAGCCCCAGCTTGTCGCTGTCGGCCAGGTCGAACTCGGGTGGGCTGGCCAGCCGCTCGTTGAGTTCGGCCAGCTCCTGGGCACTCAGCCCGAGCCCGCGGTCCTCGACCTCGAAGGCGAAGCCGCGGGCGGTTCCCTCGCCGCGCACGATGACCTGCGTGTGCGGCGGCGAGTAGACGGTCGCGTTCTCGATGAGCTCGGCGACCAGGTGGATCACGTCGCCGACCACCGGCCCGGCCAGGCGCTGGCCGGACATCGGCTCGACGGTGACCCGGCGGTAGTCCTCCACCTCGGCCGTCGCGCCGCGGGCCACGTCGAGCAGCGGCACCGGCTTGCTCCAGCCGCGGCCCGGGGTGGCGCCCGACAGGATGATCAGGCCCTCGGCGTGGCGGCGCATGCGGGTGGTCAGGTGGTCGAGGCGGAACAGGTCGTCCAGGGCCTCGGGGTCGGTGGCGCGGTGCTGCATGTCCTCCAGCTGGATGCGCTGGCGGTGCAGCAGGGCCTGGGAACGTCTGGCCAGGTTGCGGAAGACGTGCCCGACGCCCTCGCTGAGCTGCGCCTGGCCGATCGCGGCCTCGACGGCGGTCTGCTGGACGGTGGAGAAGGCCTGGCCGACGTCGCCGATCTCGACCGTGCTGGTGGCCACCGACAACTCCGGCATCTCCACCCTCTCGCCCTTGCGCAGCTTGGCCACCACGTGCGGCAGCCGCTCCTGGGCCACCTCCAGGGCGGCGAGCCTGAGCGCGCCCAGCTCCTTCGACAGCCGGTTGCCCATCCGCAGCGAGAACACGATCGACACGATGACCAGCAGGAAACACGTGCCGGCCAGGATGAACGCCCGCGACAGCACCTGGTCGGCCACGGGGTCGGCGCGCGCGTTGAGCAGCTTGCTGGCCCGCATGAGCGACTCCCCGTACGTCTTGGAGATCGACTCGGTGGTGCTCAGCCAGCCGCGCGGCGGCGTGGCGCCGGCGACGATCCGGTCCTCCATCAGTCGCATGCGCTGGTAGACGGGCGAGGTGACGAGGGAGACCTGGGTGTCGCGCAGGCTCGCGTCCAGCTCGCCGAGCCCCTGGTCGATGAGGAAGCGCCGGTTGCCGACGATCTGGGTGAACTGCCGGCGTTCGGACGGCGTGACCGGCCCGAGCGCGATGGCCTGTTCCCTGGTCAGCAGCTCCTTGGCGTAACCCAGCTCGATGATCACGCGGGACTGCTCGTAGATCGGGATGTCGTCGATGAGCGCGACGCGCCGGTGCAGGCCGTAGAGGGAGTCGATCACGGTGTTGTACGCCTCGCCGGCGAGCAGACGGTCGGACAGGCCGTCGTCGATCTCACCCCGGATCGCGTCGAGCCTGCCGAGCTGCGTGTACACCGCGTCCACCTGCGCACGGATCTCTTCCGATCGGTCCTTGGAGTTGCTGGAGAGCTTTCTGAACTCGTCCCTGGCGGCGTCGGTGCGGGTGCGCTGGTCGGCCACGTCCTTCTGGGAGGCGGCCCGGCGCAGCAGCTTGGCCGAGGAGAGACGCTCGTGCTGGAGCTCGCTGATCAACTTGTACGCCGGATGGCGGAGGTTCGTCCAGAGTGTCTTGTACTGACGCAGCTCCAGGCTCTCGCCGGCGGTGACGGCGGTGATCACGCCCCACAACACGACCATGGAGGTCAGAGGCACGAGTAGTAGTCCGATGATCTTCATGCGGATCGTCCGGCTACGACCCATGGCACCTCACTCCGGTCGGTCCCCTGCTGGCAACCCCGGACGGGACAAGCCCAGAGGATAGCAATTCGATCACCCAATTGCCCAATTTTTCGGGACTTTTGGACATGTGTCCGTGATCTTGCAGTAGGTTTCCCCCAAATCGGTTACAGAGGGAGCTGCGTTGCGCCGTCGTCTCACAGCGGCCGCCGCGCTGGCGCTTCTGTCGGCCTGTTCCGGGCCCACGGAGGTCCCCCGGCCCCCCGCCGCCGAGTCGGTCTTCGTGTACGCGCAGAACCTGGACGTCATCTCCGACTGGGACCCCGCGAGCTCCTACTCCAACGAGCTCATCGCCTTCCAGAACGTCTACGAGACCCTGACCCTCTGGAACCCCTTCACCAAGAAGTCGGCCCCCCGCCTGGCCACCTCCTGGCGCTCGACGCCCGACGGCCGCACCTGGACGTTCACACTGCGCCAGGGCGCGACCTTCCACACCGGCCGGCCGGTGGACGCCGCGGCGGTCAAGGCGTCGATCGAGCGCACGATGAAGACCGGCGCGGGCGCGTCCTACATCTGGGACGCCGTCTCCTCCGTCAAGGCCGAGGACGCGAGCACGGTCACGTTCGCCCTGAAGTACGCCGTGCCGCTCGACCTGGTGGCCTCCTCCGGGTACGCGGCCTACATCTACGACACGCAGGCGGCGCCCGACCTGCGCTCATGGCTCGGCGCGGGCAGGGACGCCGGGTCGGGGCCGTACACGGTGGCGGCCTGGCATCCGGGCCAGGAGGAGGAGCTGACGCTCAAGGCGTACCCCAAATACTGGGGCGGATGGGACAAGCCGCACTACAGCACGGTCAAGTACCGCGTCGTGCCGGACCCCGACCGCGCGTGGCGGATGCTGGCCCGCGGCGAGGTGAGCTTCGTGGACCGGCTCAGCCCCCGGCTGTTCGCCAGGGCCGCGGTCACGCCCGGGGTGCGCACCAGCGAGCGGGACTCGTACCAGACGGCCATGCTGCTGTTCAACACCGCGAGCGGCCCGATGCAGGACGTGCGGGTGCGCCGCGCGGTGCAGAAGGCCGTCGACTACCGCGGCCTGGCCAGGGCGCTGCGGGGCGCGGTCGCGCCGGCCGCCGGCATCGTCCCGGAGGGGCTGACCGGCCACGTCGCACGCCGCGCGCCCCGGCAGGACCTGGCGGGCGCGGCGGCCCTGCTGGGCCGCGCCGGGTACGGGCCCGCGGGCCGGCCGCTGCGGCTGCGGCTCACCTACGCGCAGGGCGACCACGACCAGCGGCTGCTGGCCACCAGCCTGGCGGCGGAGCTGAAGCCGCTGAACGTCACGCTCGACGCCCGCGCCATGTCCTGGAACGCCCAGTGGCAGCAGGGCAGGAAACGCGGCCAGGACATCTTCGTCATGTACTGGTGGCCCGACTACCCCGACGGCTACTCGTGGTTCGGCAACGTCTTCCGCAGCGCCGACCCGCCGGTGTTCAACCTGGCCTACCTGCGCGACAGGACCCTGGACGAGCTGCTCGAAGGGCTGCCCGAGCTGAGCGTGACCGACAAGGAGGCCGCGCAGGCGGCGTACGAGCAGGCCACCGGACGCGTGCTCGACGTGCGGGCCGCCGCGGCGCTGCCCTGGGTGGTGCGGTACCAGCGGGCCTACCTGGGCGGCGTCCAGGGCTACGACGACAACCCGGCCTACCCCGACGTGGTCTTCGCCTACGAGCTGCGCCCGTCCGGCTGAGCCGCCTCCGACGCCGCCTCGACCCGCTCACGCAGCCGCGTCCTGATCTCCTCGGGCGTGTACGCCCGCCGGCGACGTTCGGCGCGCGCGATCACCACCCCCGTGGCCGCGACCCCCGCGATTCCCGCCAGACCGAGCATCTTCCACCAGCGCATGTGCCTAGGCTAGCGATGTGCTGACTCTCGACGAGGCCGTCAAGGTGACCAGAACCGGCGATCTGTGGATCTTCCGCGGGAGGTCCGTGCCCGACCGGGCCATCCAGACGATGACCAACAGCCCGGTCAACCACGTGGGCATGGCGATCGTGATCGAGGACCTGCCGCCCATGATGTGGCACGCCGAGCTGGGCAAGTCGCTGCTCGACCTGTGGGCGGGCAGCCACCAGCGCGGCGTCCAGCTGCACGACCTGCGCGACGCGGTCACCGTCTGGGCCGACCGCTACGGCCAGCGTCCCTGGCTGCGCCAGCTCGAACCGCAGGCCACCCCCGAGATGGAGGACGCCGCGCTGCGCGTGGTCGCCCGGCTCGACGGCACCCCGTTCCCGTCCACCGCCCGGCTGGCCGCCCGCTGGGCCAGGGGCCGGGTCCCGCGGCGGGCCAGGAAGGAGGCCACGCCGGAGAGCGCGTACTGCGCGGAGGTCGTGGCCGTCACCTACGAGGAGATGGGCCTGCTGCCCGGCGGCCGGCGTCCCAACTGGTACGACCCGGGCAGATTCTGGAGCGGCGACGACCTGGAGCTGCTGATCGGCCGCCGCCTCGGCCACGAGATCACCGTGGGAGTGCCGCGTACGCGGGCCTGACCCTGGCCAGCGGGACCGTCAGCACGACGAGCGCGGCCACCAGCACGAACCCCAGCCGGTAGCCGGTGTGCCCGAGCACCAGCCCGAACCCCGTCGCGCCCACGCCCATCCCCGCGTCGTAGGCCAGGTTCCACAGGGCGCTGACGCGGGCCGGCTCGCCGCGCTGGAGCATCACCGTCAGCGTCGCGTTCTGCAGCACCCCGAACCCCGCCCCGAACAGCGCCATCCCGGTCACGACCGCCACGGGAGCGGTCGTCCACGCCTGCAGCGCGGTGCCCGCGGCGGCGGCGAGCAGGCCCGGCACGAGCAGGCCGGCCGGGCCGTGCCGGTCGCCGAACCGGCCCGCCCACCAGCGGGCCGCCGGCGTGGCGAGCGACTGGGCGAGCAGGGCCGCCGAGGCCAGTCCTGGCGAGCCAGCCAGCGGCAGGAACGTCACCAGGACGCCGACGGAGACCGTGACCGAGGCGAAGACCAGCATCGGCGCGGCCAGCCCGCCCGTCCGCCCGCCCACGCCGGCCGTGACCGGCCTGCCGGCGGGCAGGCCGGTCACCGCCACGAGCCCGGCCAGGGGCAGCAGCCCGGCGACCACGAGGACGGGCGCGAACCCGAGCACGTCGGCCGCCCACAGGCCCAGCGGCAGCCCGGCGACCGAGGGCACGCCGACGGCCAGGCCGTACAGGCCGAGCCCTTCGCCGCGGCGCTCGGCGGGCACCAGGTCGGCGGTGAGCGCGGTGCCGGCGACCACGAGCACGCCGAGGCCCGCGCCGCGCAGCAGCGACACGGCCAGCACCACGGGCAGCTCCGCCGACAGCGGGAGCAGCAGGGCGGGCAGGCCGAGCAGGACCAGGCCGAGCGCCATCGCCGCGCGGTAGCCGTGCCGCGACAGCAGCCAGGGGACGGCCAGCTCGGCGAGGACGGTGGACGCCATCATCGCGCCGGTGGCCAGGCCCGCGCCGGACGCGCCGGAGCCGCCGGTCGCCGCGTACAGGGGGACGGTGGAGAACAGCAGGAAGAAACCGAGCATCCCGGTCACCGAAGCGGCCATCATCAGGCTCAACGAGCGCGTCATCATGCCTTCGACGATGACGAATCCCGTTCTGGGTGGGATCGGGCATGATGCGTAGCCGCCTCTTCATAATGAGAGGTGTGTTCGTGGGACGTGAGGCCGAACTGGGCCGGCTGACCGCCGCGTGGGCCAGCACCCCGAGTGCGGTGCTGGTCGTGGGCGAGGCGGGGATCGGCAAGTCCAGGCTGGTCGGGCGGTTCGCCGGCGGGGTGGACGCGCTGGTGGCCGAGGGCGGGGCCGATCCTGGCGGGCCGGCGTACGCGCCGTTCGTGCCCGTGCTGCGCCGCCTGGTCAGGGAGTACGGCGCCGGGCTCGTGCCGGGCGGCGGGCGCAAGGGCCTGGCGTGCCTGCTGCCCGAGCTGGGGGAGCTGGACGACACGCCCGACCTGGGCCGGGCCCGGCTGTTCGAGGAGGTGCTGCTGCTGGTCGAGCGGGCCGCCGAGCGCCGTCCGCTGGTGATCGTGCTGGAGGATCTGCACTGGGCCGACCAGGCCGCCCGCGACCTGCTGGCGTACCTGCTGCGCAACCTGACGCGGCCCGGCGCGATGGTCGTCGCGACCTCGCGCGAGCCGCTGCGGCTGCCCGGCGCCGAAGTGGTCAGGGTGCCGCCGCTCGGCCGCGACGAGGTGGCCCGCCTGCTCGGCCGCGACGACGTCGACGCGATCGTGGCGCGCAGCGAGGGCAACCCGCTGTTCGCCGAGGCGCTGGCCGAGGCGGGCGACACGACCCCCGCCTCGCTGCGCGAGCTGCTGCTCGCCGGGGCCGAGAAGCTGCCGGGGCCTGGTCTCGACGTGCTGCGGATCGCCGCCGTGGCCGGGCGCAGGACGCCCCACGAGGTGCTGCGTCAGGTCGCCGGGCTCGACGACCTCGCGCTCGACGAGGCGCTGCGGCCGGTCGTACGGGCTCGGCTGCTGCTCGTGGACGGCGACACCTACGTCTTCCGGCACGCGCTCATCCGCGAGGCCGTCTACGACGACCTGCTCCCCGGCGAACGCCGCCGCCTGCACGCCCGCTGCGCCCCCGCCCAGCCCGAACTGGCCGCCGACCACTGGCACGCCGCCGGCGACGGGCCCCGCGCCTTCGAGGCCGCCTGGCGGGCCCGCAGATGGGACCTGGTGCTGGAGCTGTGGACGCACGCGGACGGCCAGGACCACGCCCAGGTGCTCGAGGCCGCCGCCAGGGACGCCCTGCGCGACGGCGACGCCCACCGCGCCGACGACCTGGCCGGCCGGGCGCTCGCCGAGGTCGCCGACCCGCTGCGCGCGGCCCACCTGCTGGAGCTGCGCGTCGCCATCCGCGACCTGCACGGCGAGGAGGGCCTGGACGACCTGCGCGAGGCCGTCCGGCTGGCCCCCCGCGAGTCCAGGCTGCTCGGCGCCCTGGCCTGCACGCTGGCCTGGCATGGCCGGGACGACGAGGCCCGCGCCCGCGCCGAGGAGGCGTACGCGCTGGGCGACGCCAGGTCCCTGGTCACCCTGGCCGCGCTCGCCGCGCTCGACGACGACCTCGCCACCGCCTCCGCCCTGTTCGCCCGCGCCCGGATCAGCGCGCCCGACGACGACACGCTGCTCGTCTCCTACGCCGGCGAGGCCGACGCGCTGGAGGCCGCCGGCGAGCACGCCAGGGCCGAGGCGGTCGCGCGGCGCGGCATGGCCGAGGCCGCCCGGCTGGGCCTGGCCCGCTCGCGCGGCGCCCACCTGGCCGCCAACCTGGCCGAGCCGCTCGCCTCGCTGGGCCGCTGGAAGGAGGCCCGCGAGGTCGCCGCCCCCGCGCTCGCGCTCGACCCGCCGCCGATCCACCGCGCCTGGATCCTGCTCGTGCTCGGCACGGTCGCGGTGCGGGAGGGCTCGCTGTCCGCGGCCGGCGCGCTGCTCGCGCAGGCCAGGCCGCTCATGCGCGGGCGTTCGCGCGGCTACGACTCCTGCCTGGAGCCCGACCTGCTCGAATGCCGCCTCGCCGAGGCCGGGGGAGACCTGGACCGGGCGCGCCGGCTGGTCGACCACGTGCTGTCGGAGCACGACCTGACCCGCAGCCGCCGCTACGCCTGGCCGCTGCTGGCCCTCGCGGCCCGCATCGGACGGGTGCGCGCCGCGCCGCCGGGCCTGCCCACCGTCGGGCGGCTGCAGGAGGCGTACCGGGCCACGTTCGAGGCCGAGCTCGGCGGCTCGTGGGCGGCCGCGGTGGCCGCCTGGCGGGCCGTGGGGCAGCCGTACGGGCTGGGGCGGGCGCTGGTCGGCGCGGCCGAGCGGGACCCGGCGGGGGCCCGCGAGCCGCTGCGCGAGGCCCTGGCCATCGCCGCCGCGCTCGGCGCGGAGCCGCTGCGCCGGCAGGCGGAGGCGGCGGCGGCCACCGCCCGGGTGACGCTGTCGGCGGCGCCGGGGCTGTCGGCCCGCGAGCTGGAGGTGCTCGGCCTGGTCGCCGAGGGCCTGAGCAACCGGCAGATCGCCGAGCGGCTGTACATCTCGGCCAGGACCTCCGGCGTGCACGTGTCGAACATCATGGCCAAGCTCGGCGCCGCCTCCCGCGTGGAGGCCGCCGCCGTCGCCCGCCGGACCGGCCTGATATGAACTCCGGCATGACAACCGTGAACGTCGCCCTCATCGGCGTGGGCAACTGCGTGTCGTCCCTCGTGCAGGGTGTCGAGTACTACCGCGACGGCGAGGCGCCTGGCCTGCTCAACCCCGTGTGCGCCGGATACGCCGTCTCCGACGTGCGTTTCACCGCCGCCTTCGACGTCGGACGAGCCAAGCTCGGCCTGGACCTGTCGCAGGCGATCTGGGCGCGGCCGAACAACTCCCGCCGCTTCGCCGACGTGCCCCACCTGGACGTGCCGGTGCGCGAGGGCATCCTGGCCGACGGCGTGGGCGAGGGCTCGGCCGAGCTGGTCGAGCCGAGCGGCGCCGCGACGGCCGCCGACGTGGCCGCCCACCTGCGCGAGACCGGCTCCCAGGTCGTGGTGAACTTCCTGCCCACCGGCGCCCAGCGCGCCACCGAGCTGTACGCCGAGGCCGCGATCGAGGCCGGTTGCGCGTTCGTCAACTGCATGCCCGCCGTGCTCGCCCGCTCCGAGCGGTGGCGCGACCGTTTCGCCGCGGCCGGGCTGCCGCTGCTCGGCGACGACCTGAAGAGCTCCTTCGGCGCCACGCTCGTGCACCGGGCGCTGGTCGACGCCCTGACCGCGAGCGGGGTGCGGCTGCGCGACGGCCACCAGCTCCTGGCCGGGGGCAACATGGACTTCGTCAACCTCCAGGACCCGGCCAGGATGGCCGGCAAGCGGGCCACCAAGGCGACCGGCGCCGGCACCTCCACCCACGTCGGCGCCCAGTACCTGCCCTTCCTCGACGACCGCAAGATCGCGTTCATCCGGCTGGAGGGCGAGGGGTTCGGCGGCTCCCCGCTGGAGATCGAGCTGCGCATGGTGGTGGAGGACTCGCCGAGCGCGGCGGGGAACGTCCTCGACGCCGTGCGCCAGGCCAAGGCCGCGCTCGACGCGGGTACGGGGGGCTTCCTGCGGGACATCTCGGCCGCCCTCATGAAGGCGGTCTGACCTCGGACGCCGGGTCCGGCCGTGGCAGGCTAGGAGGATGCGCCTGGCGACCTGGAACGTGAACTCGGTCAAGGCACGGCTGCCGCGCCTGCTCGACTGGCTGGCCGCGACCGAGCCCGACATCGTCTGCCTGCAGGAGACGAAGTGTCCCGCGGAGTCGTTCCCCGTGGCGGAGGTGGGCGAGCTCGGCTACGCCGCCGCCGCCCACGGCGACGGCCGGTGGAACGGCGTCGCCGTGTTGTCCAGGGTCGGGCTGGAGGAGGTGACGCGGAGCTTCCCCGGCGAACCGGGCTTCGCCGAGCTCGACGGGGTGGGCGCCGCCCGTCCCGAGGCCCGCGCGCTGGGCGCGACCTGCGGCGGCCTGCGGGTCTGGTCCCTGTACGCGCCGAACGGCCGCGCGCTCGACTCGCCGCACTACGCCTACAAGCTGCAGTGGTTCGCCGCGCTGCGGGACGCGCTGGCCGAGGAGGCGGGCTCGCCGCTGGTGGCCTGCGGCGACTACAACGTGGCGCCGACCGACGCCGACGTCTGGGACCCCGCGCTGTTCGCCGGCTCCACGCACGTCACCCCCGCCGAACGCCGCGCGCTCGCCGAGCTGCTCGACCTCGGCCTGCGCGACGTGGTGCCGACGCCGATGAAGGGGCCCCACCCGTACACGTACTGGGACTACCGGGCCGGGATGTTCCACCAGAACAAGGGCATGCGGATCGACCTGGTCTACGCCAGCGCCGACGTCGCCGACCGGGTGCGGGCGGCGTACGTCGACCGCGAGGCGCGCAAGGGGAAAGGCCCCTCGGATCACGCGCCCATCGTGGTGGATCTCGACCCGATAAATTAATCAACAAACAGCTTCAAGACGAGTATCGTGAGTAACCAAATGTGCGGGGGCGCAGCTTCTTCTTCAAGACCGAAAAAGGGGGCCGTGTCGTGGAACCTGCCGATGGTCGTGTCATCCTGTTCGTCCTCATCGGGCTGGCCCTGTTCGCGCTCGGACGCCGCTTCCAGAACATGATCATGCTCAGGCAGGTCTGGAAGCAAACGCAGAGGCAGGTGACGGTGCGGCGGGAGACCGCGCACCACGCGGTGAAGGGTCTGGTCGCCGTCACCGCCGTCGCGGCATTCGTCATCTGGCTCGCGATCAATCTCAATCGGATAATGAGTTGACCGCCGTCAGCTGATTACCGCGATTATCCGGAATGGCGGCGGCGCAGGCCCCATGCGGTGAGCACGGCCAGCCCCGCCGCCGCCAGTCCGACCGCGCGGGTGAGCCGGGCGGCGCGCCGGATGTCCTTGACGTCCGGCTTGGGGCCGTCGCCCATCGTGGGGCGGTGTTCCGTCCTGCCGCCGTACACGTTCGTGCCGCCGAGGGTGACGCCGAGCGCGCCGGCGAAGGCGGCCTCGCACCTGCCCGCGTTCGGGCTGGGGTGGCGGTGGCCGTCCCGTCGCAGCACCCGCAGCGCCCGGACGGGGTCGTCGGCGAGCGCCGCCGTCAGCAGTCCCGTCACGCGTGCCGGTACGTAGTTCGCCACGTCGTCGAGCCGGGCCGCGGCCCAGCCGAACCGTTCGTAGCGGGGGGAGTGGTGGCCGATCATGGCGTCCAGCGTGTTGACCGCCCGGTAGGCCAGCAGCCCCGGCACGCCCGCCACCGCGCCCCAGAACAGCGGGGCGACCACGGCGTCGGAGGTGTTCTCCGCCAGCGACTCCACCGTCGCCCTGGCCAGCTCGGGCGCCTCCAGCCCCGCGGGGTCGCGGCCGCACAGGTGGGGGAGCCTGGCCCGGGCCCGGCGGAGATCGTCCTGCTCCAGGGCCTCGGCCATGTGCACGCCTTCGCGGGCGAGGGTCGTGCCGCCGAGCACGGCCCACGTGGCGAACGCCGTCACCGCCGTGCGGACGGCCCGGTCGCCGCTCCGCTGGGCCAGCGCGCCCAGGGCGGCCGCGCCCCCGACGCAGATCCCGACATGGACCACCCCACGCCACCTCGTGTCGCCGTACGACGACTCCTCCAGCTTCGCCGCCGCCCGTCCGAACAGGGCGACGGGGTGGGCTGAGCTGCGCGGATCACCGAGAACCTGGTCGAGTGCGACACCGAGCGCGAGACCTAGCGGGTCATACCAAATGGGCATGAAGCTCATCTTCGTGCACATCCAGCCAGGCTGCCGCCCGGCGGATGCGTTCCCCGGCGCCGCCGGTCCACATCCTGGCCCAGTTCCCGCCGGCCCGGGCGCGGGTGCGCATGACGTCGTAGGAGCGGTGGAAGCGGAGCCTGGACAGTTCGAGCAACCGCCGGCGTTCGCGGGGCGCGAGGCCGTAGGCGTCGCAGAACAGCCGGATCCTGGCGCCCACGTCGGCGTCGCGCTGGAGAGGGTGACGGTCGACGGGGTCGGCGATCGGGGCCCAGTGGCGGAGGGTGGTGACGATGTCGAACAGCCGGGTGGTGGGCCGGGCCAGGTCGAAGTCGATCAGCGCGACGGGGGTGGCCGCGGGAATGTCGGTGTCCTGACGGAAGATCACGTTGTCCGGCGTCAGGTCGCAATGTCCGATGACCTCCGGCGCGCGGTCGTCGTTCGACCCGCCTTCCCATCCTCCGGCGTCGAGCGGGAACCCGGCGGTCGCGTCGTGGAACTCCCTCACCAGCAGCGCCAGGTCGACCAGAAACGCGTCGGTCGAACCGGCCCGGCACAACCCGCTCCGCCCAGGGACGTACGTGAGGATCTCGCGCCCTAAGCCGTCCGTTCCCAGGACCCGCGGCGCACCCCCGAACCCGGCTGCCTCAAGGTGTCTGAGCAGGGCGTGCACGGCGGGCGTGGCCGGACCGACCGGCCTGCGCACCGTGTCACCGACGCGCACCACCCCGTCTGTCACGTCCCCGCCCTGCAGGGGAATCTCATGCAGGAGCGTCGCGACCATGCCACAACAGCTTAGCCCCATTTGCCCCACCGCCGCCTGCCCTTTACCCCGCCCCCTCCCTCCCCGCCCTGCTCCCCTTCCCCTGCCGCGGGGACGCCCTTCTCCCGGTTTCGGGCCGTCCTCCCCCTGCTTTCGGGACGTTCTTCTCCTGCTTCAGGGACGTCCTGGCCCGCCGGACCGGGATCATCCCCCTCGTCCTGTCCCGAACCGGCACCCCGACGCCTTCACGACCGACGGACACCGTGCCGCGCTGCGCCGTACGTGCCGCGCTGCGCCGTACGCGCCGTGCCGCGCTGCGCCGTACGCGCCGTGCCGCGCTGCGCCGTACGTGCCGTGCCGCGCCGTGCCGCGTCCGCGCCGCGCCGTGCCGCGTCCGCGCC
>NZ_JBEXYK010000111.1:0-15624 GCF_040630865.1 Nonomuraea sp. NPDC005730 | reverse complement strand
GGCTCGCCGACGAGCCCGGCCGGGGGGACGCCGGGCGGTGGGGCCCACCGGTCAGCCGGCCGCCGGGACGGTGTACTTCGCGGCCAGCTCCGACACCGCCGCCTCCTTGACGATGACGGCGCCGCCCACCGCCTGCTTGTCGGGCTTGACCACGTAGGAGGCGCGCGAGGCGGGCCGGTCGAAGACGCTGAAGTCCATCGGCGTGCCGCCCAGCCCGGCCTCCCACGACTTCTGCGACCGGTGGGCCGCGACGATGCCCGCCCGGCTGAGGTCCTTGGCCTGGCACGCCTTGCGCAGCGCGTCGCCGACGATGATCGCCGCGGTCCACCCGGCCGCCACGCCGCTGTCCAGGGGCTGGCCGGCGTACTTGGCCCGGTAGTCGGCGACGAGCTTGGCGTAGGCGGGCAGCGGCGCGCTGATCGGGGCGCCCGCGGTCACGTAGAAGAAGTCCTTCAGCAGCGCCGGCGCGGCCGGGGTGGCCAGGAGCTGCGGGCTGTAGGCCGAGTTGCTGCCCACGAACGGCACGTCCATCCCGGCGGCCAGGGCCACGCCGACCAGCGAGGCCGCCTGGCGCGGGCCGACCGAGACCAGCACGGCCCTGACGCCGGCCTTCCTGAACGCCGCCACCTGCGCGGTCATGTCCTGGTCGGTCGCCTTGATCTTCTGCTCGACCAGCGTGAGCCCCAGCTCGCCGGCGGCGTACTTGGACCCGGCCAGCGCGCTCTCGCCGTAGTCGCCCTCGAAGTACAGGTGGCCGATCCGGTCCCCGGCCTTGACACCCTTCTCCTTCACCAGGAAGCCGACGGCGTTGATCATGTCCACGTCGTAGGTGGTGCCGGTGACCTGGATGGCCTCGCTGCCGAGCAGGCTGGTGGCCCACGCCATGGGCAGGGTGAGGATCTTGTCCGCGGTGATCCGGTCCTTGAGCGCGGTGACCATCGGCGAGCCGATGAACTGCGGGATCGCGGCCGTCCTCGGCGCGACCTCGGCGTAGGCGGCCATCGCCTTCTGCGCGTCGTAACCGTGGTCGCGGACGATGGTCTCGATCTTCCTGCCGCAGACGCCGCCGCTCTGGTTGACCTGCTCGAAGTAGAGCTGCTGCGCCTGGGTGAGGCTCTTGCCCAGCGAGGCGTAGGGGCCGGTCAGGTCGGTGAGCAGGCTGAGCGTGATCGTGTCGGCGGTGACGCCGGGGCCGGTCCTGACGCCGTCGCCGCCGGCGGCGGTGGCGGTCGCCTGGCCGCCGCCGGTGGCCTTGCCGCTGGCGCAGGCGGTGGCCGCCAGCCCCAGCGCCAGCAGCGCGGCCAGGACGGCCGTGCGGTTACGGGACATGTGAGCTCCTGGTCTTCGGGGACGGATCCGGTGACGGTGAAGCGGACGGGCGGCGCCCCGGTGACCGGCGGCGCAGGGCGCGCGGCAGGCCGAGCAGGCCGCCCGGGAGGAAGAGCACGACGGCGACGACGGCGGCGCCGTACAGGATGCGGGCGGCCTCGGCGGGGGACAGGCCGCCGCCGGAGCCGGACGGGGACACCAGGGGGATGGCGTCGCCGTACCGGGTCAGCAGCTGCGGCAGCAGGGAGACGAAGACGGCGCCGAGCACCGCGCCGCCCACCGAGCCCAGGCCGCCGATGACGATCATCGCGAGGTAGTCGAGGGAGAGCAGCATGCCGAAGTAGTCGGGCACGGTCCGCTGGAAGACCAGGGCCAGCAGCACGCCGGCCAGGCCGCCGTACATGGACGACAACACGAAGACGCCGGCCCGGTAGCGGGTGACGGGCACGCCCATCACCCCGGCGGCGATCTCGTGGTCGCGGATCGTGTTCAGCGCCCTGCCGGGCCGCCCGCGCAGCACGCCGCGGGCGAACAGCGCCGCCGCCAGCAGCGCCAGGCCGCCCAGGAACCACAGCCGCTCCAGCGCGCCGAACGGGACGTCCATGACGACCAGCTCCGGCCCGTCGGCGAAGGCGAACCCGAAGACCTCCATCGCCGGGACGGCACGCCCGTTGAACCCGCCGGTGACCGGCCCGGCGTTGAACAGCAGATGCTGCCCGCCGAAGATCAGCGCCAGCGTGGCGATGCCCAGGTAGGCGCCCTTGAGCCGGCCCGCGATCGGGCTGAACAGCCCGCCCGCGACGCCGGCCAGCGCCACCGCCAGCACCGCGGCCACCGGCGTCGGCAGGCCCAGGCCGCCGAGCGACGCGGTGGGCTCGGCGGCCAGGTAGACGTAGGCGTAGGCGCCGACGGCCAGGAAGAACGCGTGGCCCATGGACAACTGCCCGGTCGCCCCGGTCAGCAGGTTGACGCCGATCGCGCCGATCGCGGCCGCCATCGCGAACAGGCCCGCCTGCAGCCAGAACCCCTCCAGGTAGAAGGGCACGGCGACGAAGACGGCCAGGGCCGCCAGTGACACGACGGGCCTAGACACGGGCCCGCTCCCTCGTCCCGAACAGCCCGGCGGGCCGCAGCAGCAGCACGACGACCATGACGAGGAACGGCGCCACGTCGCCGATCCCGCGGCCGAGGAAGGCCAGGTCGTTCTGGTAGCCGGTGGTCAGGGCCTCGGTGACGCCGACGATCAGGCCGCCGGCCAGCGCGCCCGTGGTGGAGTCCAGGCCGCCGAGTATCGCGGCGGGGAAGGCCTTCAGCGCGGCCAGCGAGGAGCCGCGGTCCAGGCCGGGCGTGGGGAAGACGCACAGGAACAGCGCGGCCACCGCGGCCAGCGCCCCGGCCACGGCCCACGCGCCGACCGAGACCCGGCCGAGCCGCACGCCCATGAGCGCGGCCGTCTCGGGGTCCTCGGCGGTGGCCCGCATCGCCACCCCCCACCCGGTGTACTTGAACGCCAGCAGGAACGCCGCGATCAGCGCCCCGGCCACGGCCAGCGCGACGACCCGGGTCTCGGCGACCGTGACCGGCCCGAGGCGCAGCACCCGCGAGCCCCACGGGTCGCCCATGGCCAGCACCTCGGTGCCGATCCGCCGGGTGAGCTCGGTGGTCAGCACGATGTCCACGCCGATGGTGACGATGGCCAGCACGCTGTGCGAACCGGCCTTCGAGCGGCGGATGACCAGGAACTCCACCAGCGCCCCGATGACCGCCGCCGCCGCGACCCCGGCCAGCAGCGCGGGCCAGAAGCCGAGGTGGGGGTGCAGCCGCGCCACCACGTACCCGCCGGCCAACAGCAGCGAGGCGTGCGCGAAGTTCACCACCTCGGTCGCCTTGAAGATGACGACGAAGCCCAGCGCGATCAGCGCGTAGACGGCCCCCAGCGAGACCCCGTTGACGAGCAGCTCCACGAAGGTGATCACTCCGTCTCCTCCACGCCCAGGTACGCGCCGATGACCGCCGGGTCGTTCTGCACCTCGGCGGGCGGCCCGTCGGCGATGCGGCGGCCGAAGTCCAGCACGGTCACCCGGTCGGCCAGCCGCATGACCATGCCCATGTCGTGCTCGACCAGCAGGACGGAGACGCCCAGGCTCTCCCGTACCGACCTGATCAGCCCGGCCATCTCCAGCCGCTCGCCGCCGTTCATCCCGGCGACCGGCTCGTCCAGCAGGAGCAGGCGTGGCTCCATGGCCAGGGCCCTGGCCAGCTCGACCCGCTTCTGCACGCCGTACGGGAGCAGCCCGACCGGCGTGTCCAGCACCGCGGCGAGCCCGGCGAAGGCCGCGATCTCGGCGACCCTGGCGGCGTGGGCGCGCCGCTCGCGGCGCGCGCCCGGCAGGCCGAGCCCGGCGGAGACGAACCCGGCCCGGGTGAGCCGGTGGCGGCCCAGCAGCAGGTTGTCCCGCACCGGCTGGTGCGGGGAGAGCGCGATGTTCTGGAACGTGCGGGCGACGCCGAGCGCGGCGATCCGGTGCGGGCGCAGCGCGGTCAGCTCGCTCGCGCCGAACCTGACGCTGCCCGAGGCGGCCCGGCAGACGCCGGACAGCACGTTGAAGCAGGTGGACTTGCCCGCGCCGTTGGGGCCGATGAGCGCGTGCACGGTGCCGGGCGCGACCGTGAAGCCGACGCCGTCCAGCGCCGTCAGGCCGGCGAAGCGGACGGTCACGTCGCGTACCTCCAGGGCGGGCATACCATCCGGTTGGTATGTCGGGGTCACGCGGACCACCTCGACAACCCGGCCCTCGCCTGCGGGGCGGGCGTCCCGTCGCCCACGCCCAGGTAGCGGCGGCGCACCCCGTCACCGGCGGCCAGCTCGGCCGCGGGCCCCGCCAGCGCGACCGCGCCGACCTCCAGCACGTACGCGTGGGAGGCCAGCGACAGGGCCGTGGCGACGTTCTGCTCGACGAGCAGGATCGAGGTGCCGGCGGCGTTGATCGTCCTGATCGTGGCGGCGATCGTGGCGGCCGCCCGAGGGGCCAGGCCGAGCGTCGGCTCGTCCAGCAGCAGCACCGACGGCTCGGCCATCAGCGCCCGGCCGATGGCCAGCATCTGCTGCTCGCCGCCCGACAGCAGCCCGGCGCGCTGGTGCGCGCGCTCGGCCAGGACGGGGAACAGCTCGCGCACCCGCCGCCTGGCCCGGACGGCGGCCGCGCGCGGCGTGGCCAGGCCGCCGGCCCGCAGGTTCTCCTCCACCGTCATGCGGGCGAACACGCGGCGGCCCTCGGGCACGTGCGTGACGCCGCGCCGCACCACGGCCGCGGCCGGCTGCCCGTCCACCCGCGCTCCGGCCAGGGTGACGCCGCCCGCGGCGATCCGGCCCCGGTGGAACCGGAGCGTTCCCGAGACCGCCCGCAGCAACGTCGTCTTCCCGGCGCCGTTCGCGCCCAGCACGGCCACCACCGCCCCGGACGGCACGCTCAGTGACACGCCGTCCAGCGCCCGGACGGGACCGTAGTCCACCACGAGACCGTCCACGCTCAGCTCGGCCATTCGTCTTCCTCACAGGACCCCATGGCGGCCCACCCAAACCGGCGGGCGGGGCCGCCGTCCAGATGCGGCGGCGAAGTCGGGCTCGCTGCCCACCGCGGTAGGGGGCCCGTTGTGCAGCCGCACAACGCGAGGTCACAAAACGCTACAGAGCCTTGTTCTGGAACGGCGGGCGGTGGCAGCCTCGGGGAATGCGTCCCCCTACGGTCGTGGACGAGGACGTCCGCCAGACGTTACGCACCGCAGCCAGGGCACTGCTCGAACGCCTGCCCGAACTGACCGGCGAGCTGGTCGCCAGGACGCGCGGCGGCGACGACGTCTACAGCGCCTGCGTCCCCTACGACGAGCACTGGAAGAGCACCCTCGAAGGCGTGCGCCTGGGCCTGACCGCGATCCTGCAGGAGCCGTCCGAGCGGCGCGACCTGGTCTTCACCCGGTCGATGGCCCAGCGCAGGGCCGAACAGGGCCTTCCGCTGGAGTCGCTGCTGCGCATGTACCGCCTGGCCGGCCAGGTCACCTGGGCGGCGATCGTGGACCACATGGAACGCGAGCGCCCCGAACGCCTCGACGTCCTGGTCCGCGCCGCCAGCCACGTCTGGCACGCGATCGACCGGCAGTCGCTGGTGGCCTGCGACGTCTACGGCAGGCGCGAGCAGGAGATCCTCGGCCGCAGCAAGGAACGCGTCAACGCGCTGCTGGACGCCCTGCTCGACGGCGCCGCCGACGCGGGGGTGGTGCGCGCCGCCGCCGACTCCCTCGACCTGCCCGAACGCGCCCGCTACGCCGTCGTCACCGTGCGCTTCCCCCGCGGACGCCACCACGACGACGTCCGGCTGCCCGCGACCCTGGGCGCGCTGCGGCTGCTGTGGCGCATGCGCACCGGGCACGAGGTCGCCGTCGTCGCGCTCGGCCGGGCCACCCTGGACGACCTGTGCCAGGAGCTGAGCCTCATCGTCAGCGGCGTGGCCGGCGTCAGCCCCGTCGTCACCGGCCTGGACGAGCTGGGCACCGCGCACGAGCTGGCCTCTCTCGCCATGCGCACCTGCGCCGACGGCGGCCCGGAGATCGCCCGCCTGGACGAGCGCGTGCCCGCCGTGCTGATGATCAGCCGGCCCGGCGTCACCGGGCACCTCGTCGAAGGCGCGCTCGGCCGGCTGCTCGCCCTCGACCCGGCCGACCGCGACACGCTGCTGACCACCCTGGAGACCTGGCTGGCCTGCGACGGCTCGGCCGCCAGGGCCGCCGGCCGGCTGTTCTGCCACCGCAACACGATCATCAACCGGGTCCGCAGGATCGAGCAGCTCACCGGCCGCTCGCTCACCCGCCCACGGGACATCGTCGACCTCGCGCTGGCCCTGGACGCGGTCCGCCTGCTGCCCCCGCCCGCCGGGTGAGCCCCCGGGCCGCGGCGGCCTGCGCACCCCTCACCCGTTCCGGTGCGTCACCGGGCGGTGTACGGCGTCAGGCCGCCCGCGTGCACCAGCGAGATCGTCCGTTCCAGGTCGGGGGTCAGGTAACGGTCGTCGCCCAGCGGCGCGACGTGGCGCCTGAGCTCGTCGTGCAGGGCGCGGGTCGCCGTCCCGAGCGGCAGGCCGGCCATCTTCGCCGCGATCAGGTCGATGCCCTGCGCCGCCATCAGGTACTGCACCGCCAGCACGATCTCCAGGCGGTCGAGGTTCGCGTGCAGGTCACGGGCCGAGGCCATCGCCATCGTGTTGTGGTCCTCCTGGCCGTCCTTCACCGGACGCGACAACGTGCCCGCCGGATGGGCCCTGACCTGCATCTCGGGGACCACCGCCGCGGCCACCGACTGCGCCTGCACCATCCCGGAGTTCAGGCCGACGCTCCCGCCGGCCAGGTTCGCCGGCAGGCCGTAGCTCCAGCGGGGCGACAGCAGGCGTCCGGACAACTCCTGCGACAGGACGCCGAGGTCGGTGATCTCGGCGTTCAGGCTGTCGGCGAGGTGGCCCATGATCGAGCCGTCCCAGTTGCCGCCCATCACGAACTCGTAGCCGGGGCCGCCTTCCCGCCGGAAGACCAGCGGGTTGGAGGTCGAGGAGTTGGCCTCGCGCGCCAGCGTCCGGCGGATGGCGGCGAGCACCTGCCGCAGCCCGGCCATGATGTGCGGGGCCGCGCGCACCGAGACCGCGTCCTGCACGCGTGGGGTGTAGTTCGCCGGGTCGAGCCGCCTGCGGCCCTCCTCGGTCATCCATTCCGAACCCGCGACCATGGCCCGCAGCCGCGCCGCGACCGCGTCCTCCTCCGGGATGTGCCGCTCGCGGTGCGTACGCGCGTCCAGCGAGCCGCGCTCGGCCCTGGTCGCCTCCATGAACAGGGCGAAGGCCCCCTCCGCCTGGTCGGCGAGCACCGTGGCCCGGTGCACGGCGTGCATCAGCGTGGCGGCCAGCACCGTGCTGCCGCTGACGATCGGCAGCGCCTCCCCGGCCTCGAAGGTGAAGCTCGCGGGCAGCCCGGCCCGCGGCAACATCTGCGAGGCCGGCCCGGTCTCGCCCCGGTAGTGCACCGGCGCGTCCTCGCCCAGCGCGGCCAGCCCGGCCGCCGCCTGCGGCTGCAGGTCGCCGGTGCCGAGCGAGCCGATCTGCGGCATCACCGGCACGACCCCGGCGTTCACCAGGGACAGCAGCCGCTGCGGCACCTCGGGCCGTACGCCCATCTTCGCCCTGGCCATCTGGTTGGCCTTGAGGATCAGCGCCAGCCTGACCACGTCGTCGGGGAACGCCGGGCCGACGCCCGCCGCGTGCGAACGCAGCACGTTGCGCTGGAACTGCTCGGCCTCCTCCGGCGAGAGCGGGCGGTCCTTCAGCGGGCCGAGCGCCTGGTTCCAGCCGTACACCCGCTGGCCGCTCAGGGCCGCCAGCGCCCCCGCCCGCGACTGCGCCATGCGGGCCCGCGCGGCCTCCGACACCCGCGCGAGCACGGGACGGCCCGCCAGGATCGCGAAGGCGTCCCGCAGCGCGAACCGGCCGCCGTCCAGCACCAGGTTCAGCACCGGCGCCGCCCCCGGCGGGGCCGGAGCCGCGACCGGAGCCGGCACCGGGGGAGGGGCCGGGACGGCGACGGCCCGCTCCGGCACGCACACCGCCGCGAGCAGGCCGACACCGGCGGCCATTCGTCCTACCTTGCTGATCGACACGGTCCCCCGGCCCCTTCACGACGAAGATCCACTCCGCTCCGTTTATAACCGGCCGGACGGACGGCGCCCGGCACGGCTCCGCACCGGGGGACGAGTGCTGACCCGCCCTAGGGCAGGCGCTTACCTCCCGCCCTGGAGGCCACCGCCACATGCGGCCGCCCGGTGATCGGATGCGGCCCCACATGCGCCAGGACGCCGAAGACCTCCTCGATGAAGGCCGGGGTCAGCACCTCCAGGGGCGGCCCCTGCCCGGCGACCCGGCCCTCGCGCAGCACGACGATCCGGTCGGCGTAGGCGGCGGCCTGGTCCAGGTCGTGCAGGGCGGCCAGCAGGGTCAGGCCGAGTGAGCGGATCAGGTCCAGCAGGAGGAGCTGGGACCCGACGTCCAGGTGGTTGCCCGGCTCGTCCAGGATCAGCAGCGGCGCCTCCTGGGCCAGCGCGCGGGCCAGCAGCACGCGCTGCCGCTCGCCGCCGGACAGCGTGGTCATCAGCCGGTCGGCCGCCCAGTCCATGCCGACCCGCTCCAGGGCCGTGGCGACCACCGCCCGGTCGCCCGCGCTCTCCCGGTCCAGCGCCCGCTTGTGGCTGTGCCGTCCGGCCGCGACGACCTCGGCCACCGAGAACCCCTCTCCGGCCGGGTTGTGCTGCGGCAGGACCGCCCGGCGCCGCGCGGCGTGCCGGGGCCGCATCCGCCACAGGTCGTCGCCGTCCAGCCGGACGACGCCGCCCGACGGGCGCAGCGACCGGTAGACCGTGCGCAGCAGCGTGGACTTGCCGCTGCCGTTCGGCCCGACCAGCGCCACGAACTCGCCCGGCCCGGCGCTCAGCGTGACGTCGGTGACGATGGGCCGCGCGTCGATGCTCGCGCTGACGCCCGCGAGGTCAAGCCGCATCGCCGCCGCCTCCCGCCCGCCGCCGGCGCAGCAGCCACAGGAAGAACGGCACGCCGAGCCCCGTGGTGAAGATGCCCACCGGCAGCTCGTTCGGCCGGTCGGCCACCCGCGCGGCCAGGTCGACCAGCACCAGGAACACCGCCCCGGCCAGCAGCGAGACCGGCAGCACCCGGCGGTGGTCGGCCCCGACCACGAACCGGACCATGTGCGGGACCATCAGCCCGATGAACCCGATGCCGCCGACCACGCTGACCACCGTCGCCGTCAGCAGCGACCCGGCCGCCAGCAGCCCGATCCGCAGCGCGGCGACCGGCACGCCGATCGCGACCGCGGACTCCTCACCGGCCAGCAGCGCGTTGAGCGCCCGCGCCTGCGAGGACAGCCAGGCCACGCAGCACACGACGAGCAGCGCGGGCACGCCCAGGTCGGCCCACGACGCCCCGGCGACGCTGCCCATCAGCCAGAACATCATGCCCTGCAGCTCGGTCGGGTTGAGCTGGAGCTGCACGAACGTGGTGGCCGCCGAGCACAGGTAGCCGACGGCCACGCCGGTCAGCACCAGCCACGAGTCCAGCAGCCGCCCGGAACGCTGGGACAGGACGTACACCACCAGCGCCGACAGCAGCGCGGCGGCGAAGGCGGCCCCCGTGACGCCGAGCGCGCCGGTCAGCCCGGCCAGCGCGCCGCCCCCGAGCGCGGGCACCAGCACGGCCCCCAGCGACGCCGCCGACGACACGCCCAGCACGTACGGGTCGGCGAGCGGGTTGCGGACCAGCGCCTGCAACGCCACCCCGGCCACCGACAACGCGGCCCCGGCCAGCGCGGCCAGCAGCGCCCGGGGCGTGCGGATCTCCCACACGACCTGCGCGAGCAGCGGATCGGCCTGCTCGCCGCGCCCGGTCAGGTACGCCCACACCACCCCCCACACCTGGTCCGGCGGCAGGTTCACCGACCCGGCGGAGATCCCGATCACCAGGGCCACGACCAGCGCGGCCCCGAGCCCGGCCAGCAGGAACCCGGTCGCCCGCCCGGACACCGCGTGCGGCCGCCGCGGCGGGACGGGGACGGCGCGGCGCGGCGGCGCGGTCAGCGTGTCAGCCACCGGGATGCACCACCTTGGAGATCTTCTCCACGGCCCAGGCGTTCAGCGGCCCGAGATAGACGCCGTCGGAGACGACCGTGAAGCTCCTGGATCTGGCCGCGGCCCAGTGGGGATAGGCGGCGAACAGCTTCGCCGCCGCCTCCGCGCCCTTCTCCTCGGGCGTGAACAGCCCGACGACCAGCACGTCCACCTGGGCTGTGGCGAGCTGCTCGCGGTTGAGTGTGCGCGTCATGTCGGCGGTCTGGCCGGCGAAGGCGTTGACCCCGCCGGCCGCCCTGATGACGTCGTCGTAGATGCCGCCGGTCATCACGGCGGGCAGGCCGTTGGCGTTCATCATGGCCATGCCGGGATAGGCGATCAGCACCTTCTTGGGCGGCAGCGCCGCGACGCGGGCCCGTACCGACTCCACCCGCGCCCGCAGCCGGCCGATCAGGTCGAACGCCTTGCGCTGCACGTCGAACACCCGTCCGAGCAGGCTGAGGAACTCCAGCGAGGAGTTGATCGACTGGTTGCGGTAGGCGCGCTTCTCCTGCTCGGTGGCCGCCGGCTTGCCCATCGCGCAGTTGACCGGGTTGACCAGCGAGGTGATGCCGGCCGCGGCGAGCTGTTCGCGGGTGGCGAAGCCCCGGGCGGGGTCGAACCCGCCCGACCAGGTGGAGACCACCAGGTCCGGCTTGAGCTTGAGCACCTGCTCGGCGGGCACGTCGAAGTTCTTGTTCATGGTCAGCCCGCCGGTCGGCAGCGCCTTGACGCGGGCCGTCATGGACGGGTCGTCGGACACGCCGTAGCTCTGGGCGTTGGCCAGGATGCTGCGCTCCAGCCCGAGCAGCAGGAAGCTCTCCACCTCGCCGACGCTGGTGCCGTTCAGGATCAGGACGCGCTGCGGTGGCCGGCGGAAGGTGACCCGCGTGCCGCAGTTGTCGAAGGTGAGGGGGTAGACGGTCCGGCCGGCGGACGCCGGCGCGACGGTGGCCGCCTGGCCGCCGGTCGCCGCGGGCGTGCCGCAGGCGGCGGCCAGCAGCACGAGCGCGAGCGCCGAGGCCCGGCGGGTACGGGAAGGTCTCATGGGTGATGTCCTCTGAGTCGAGTCCGGAGGCGCGCACGCCGGACCGGCCCCACGGCGGGGGCGGGCACGGCGGCGAGCCGGGATTGTCGTCGGAGGAACCGCGGAGTACGGGCGCGCGAAGGACCGCGGGCGCGCTCAGGCGGGCAGGCCCACGACCGTCGGACGGACCGGCCACCGCGGCTCCGGTCCACCCGCGGGAGGCCCCCGCAGCACCAGCACGTGCCGCAGGAACAGCCGGACGCGCGCCGTGACGTCGTCGCGCCCGCCCACCGGTGTGCGCGCCGGCGCGGCCCACCCGGACACGGCGAGGAACAGCACCAGCAGCGGGCGCAGCACCCACCCGGCCAGCTCGCGGACCAGGGCGCACAGCCCCGACTCCACCCAGCGCAGCCAGACCGACGTCAGCAGCACGCTCGCCGCGTGCACGAGCAGCATCCCGAACCCCGGGGCGCCGGTGTCGTGCACGTGACCCAGGCTCGCGGCGTCGGCGGCGGGGGCGGGATGGTCGCAGCTCAGTGAGAGCAGCAGGTGCAGGACGACCTGCGAGGCGCCCGTCGCGGGCACGATGGCGGCCAGCGTGCGCTCACGCCCGGTCAGCGCCAGGGCCGGGGCGAGGACCAGCAGGAACCCCGCCAGCAGCGCCCAGAGGTCGAAGCAGCCGCCGCCCGCCAGGTGGGCGAGCGCGGCCAGCGCGGCACACGTGCCGGCGAAGCTCGCCGCACGCAGCCACCGCACCAACGACCACGGACCCATCGAGGCCAGATCCTCCCACACGCCCGGCTCGCCCGCGTCTCACGGGGTGGGGGCTGGGGGCGGCGTGCTTCCCGGTGGGGTGTGCGGCGCGGCCGGCGCGGCGTACGCTCCGATGGTGACCCTCCGGTTGACTCCTCCGCCGCCTGACGACCGCTCGACGACGAAGGCTCCGTGAGGAGCCGCACATGACCGGCCTCGGCCCGCGCGCGGTCCTCGTCCCCGACCTGGGCGAAGACCTGGCCCGCGCGGTGGGCGAGCTGGAGAGGCTGCTGCTGGTGCTGCGCGCCGCCGAGTCCGTGGGCTCGCCGCTGCCCGGCCCGCTCGCCGGCGGGATCGCGCTGACCGCGCTGCGCCGGCTCTGGCGCGCGATCGGCCCCACGCAGGGCAGGCGCGCCGCCGCCGCCCGCCTGGCCGGCCGCCTGTACGCCCCCGGCGGCCAGGTCGAGCACGTGCCGCTGCGCCTGGTCGACGTCGACCCGCTCGACGTGGCCACCCTGTCGGCGGCCGCGGTGGCGCTCGGCCTCGGCGCGGTCGGCAAGGGCGTGGTCCGCCAGGCCCTCGACGCCGTGTGCACCGGCCTGCCCGCCACCGAGCTGGTGTCGGCGGCCGCCCGTTTCACCGGGCTGCTCGACCTGGCCGACACCGCCGACTCCATCGTCCTGCGCGAACGGCTGGCCGCCGCCGGGCCGGGCGCCGACGTCGTCCTCACGCCGGAGGCCGAGCGCGCCTACCAGGCCACCGCCGGCCGCCTCAACACCATGTGGCCCGCCACCGGCACCGCCGCCTCTCCCTGAACCGCGCGGTTCAGGGGGGCTGGGGAGCGGCGGCGGCGCGGTCGTGCGTGAAGGGCCGGGGGAGGCGCAGGCGGGCGCGCAGCGGAAGGCCCGAGGGGATGAACGCCTCGGCCTGGAGCGCCGCGACGCCGATCCTGGGCAGGTCGCGGGCGTTCGGGTAGACGACGAAGCGCGGCTCCCAGATCGGCCGGAACTTGGCGTTGAACCGGTACAGCGACTCGATCTGGAACCAGTGCGACAGGAAGACCAGCACCGACCGCCAGGCCCGCAGCACGGGCCCCGCGCCGAGCCGGTCGCCGCGGGCCAGCGTCGAGCGGAACATCGCGAAGTTGAGCGACACCTGCGTGATCCCCAGCGACGGCGCGGCCCGCAGCGTCTCGGCGATCAGCAGCTCGTTGAGGCCCGGGTCGGCGTCGCGGTCACGGCGCATCAGGTCCAGCGAGACGCCCCGCGTCCCCCACGGCACGAAGTGCAGCACGGCTGCGAGGTCGCCGTCCTTGCCGGCGGTGGCCACCAGGCACTCGGCGTCGGCGGGGTCGCCGAAGCGGCCGAGCGCCATCGAGTAGCCGCGTTCGGTCTGGGTGCCGCGCCACAGCCCGGCGGCCCGGCGGATGCCCTCCTTCTCCTCCTCGGGCACGTCGCGGGCGCGGCGCACCCGGCAGACGTACCCGGCGCGGCGGGTGCGGTTGACCATCTGCCGCACGTTGCGCATCGCGCGGCCCTCCAGCGTGAAGCCGTCGACCTCGACGATCGCCTCGTCGCCGATCTCCAGCGCGGACAGCCCCGCCACCTTCGTCCAGACCTCGCCGCCCGTCTCGCCGCAGCCGATGACGGCGGGCACCCAGGCGTGCCGCCGCGCCTCGGCGGTGAACGCGCCGATCGCGGCCGGCCACGCCTCGCGGTCGCCGATCGGGTCGCCGCTGGCCAGCATCACGCCGGAGACGACCCGGTAGGCCACGGCCGCCTTGCCCGACGGCGAGAAGATCACGCTCTTGTCCCTGCGCAGCGCGAAGTAGCCGAGCGAGTCGCGCTCGCCGTGCACGGCCAGCAGGGCGCGCAGGCGGCGTTCGTCGTCGGCGGTCAGCTCGGCGGCCGGCCGTTCCGGGCGCAGTGCCAGGTAGAGCGTCGTCACGGCGGTCAGCGCGCCCAGCGCGACGAGGGAGAGGTAGACCAGGTCGGAGACGCGTTCCACGGTGAACGTGACCGGCCCCTCGATGCCCGCCAGCCCCAGCGCCACGTGCTCCAGCCGGTCGGCCACGCCCGGACGGCCCACCAGCGCGCCGGGCCGGACGCTCACGATCAGGTAGCCGAGCCCCATGTCGATCGCGCCGAGCACGAGCAGGTTCCACAACGCCCGCCAGCGCGAGCGCGGGTCGGGCAGCGCCGTGAACTCCCGCCTGCCGGCCACCAGCACGGCCAGCAGCACGACGCTGATCGCGGCGGTCACCGGCCGCAGGTGCAGCACGCCCATGACGGCGCTCACCGGCAGCAGCACCACCACCGCCCGCCAGGCCCGCACCTTCCCCCGGCGCAGCGCGTGCGCGATCATCACCAGCATGATGCCGACCACCAGCGACGTCGCCCGCGCCACGGTCGTCACCGTCCCGGGCAGCAGGTCCGACCACTGGCCCATCCGCGTGTGCTCCAGCCGCGGCGCCACGGCCTTGGCGATGTCCAGCAGGCCGATGACCAGCGACGCGTAACCCGCCAGCGCGGGGATCCAAGGACGCTTCACAAATACCGATTGAAGCCCCTGCCGGTTAATCTCGTCGTTAACCACGCGCTTACGCCGGCCGGGATATTCCTGCTGTTCATGGGACTGACCTCGATCGCGCTGCTGGTGGCCGCCGCGGTGCTCGCGGTGGCCGGGCTCGCGGCCACCGTCTGGGTGTGGCCGCGGCTTGCCGGGCGGGGCCTGCCGCCGGTGCTGGGCCGGGCGGGCCTGCTGGCGGGCTGCCAGGCGCTCACCGTGGCGGCGCTCGCGCTGCTGGTCAACTACTACTTCGGCTTCTACGCCTCCTGGGCGGACCTGTTCGGCGCCGACACCGGCGCCGCCCAGATCACCGTCGCCGGGGCCGCGGCCGGGCTGCGGGTGCTGGACAGCCGGGCGGTCCCGGGCGGGCGGATCGAGGAGGTCGTCCTGCCGGGCGCGACCACGCGCCTGAGCGAGGAGGCGTACGTGTTCCTGCCCTCGGCCTACTTCAAGGACCCCCGGCGCAGGTTCCCCGCGATCCTCGCCCTGACCGGCTACCCCGGCGACCCGCGCAACCTCATGACCCGCCTCGACCTGCCCGGACGGCTGGCCCACGCCATCGCCCTGCACCAGGTCGAGCCGGCCGTCCTGGTCATGATGCGGCCGAGCGTGGTGCTGCCGCGCGACACCGAGTGCGTGGACGTGCCGGGCGGCCCGCGGGCGCTGACCTACTTCGCCACCGACGTCCGGCAGGCCGTGACCGCGCACTACCGGGCGGCGGCGGGCCGCGACTCCTGGGGCGTGCTCGGCGGCTCGACCGGCGGCTACTGCGCGCTGAAGCTGGCGATGAGCCGCCCTGACGCGTTCTCCGCCGCCGTCTCCCTGTCGGGCTACTACAAGACGATCGTGGACGGCACCACCGGCGACCTGTTCCACGGTGACCAGGGGCTGGCCGACCGCAACGACCTGATGTGGCGCCTGGCCCGGCTGCCCGCGCCGCCCGTGGCCGTGCTCGTCACGAGCAGCAGGAAGGGCGAGGCCGACTACCTGCCGACCGAGCGTTTCCTGAACGCCGTCAAACCGCCCATGCGGGTCTCGTCGCTGATCCTGCCCAGCGGCGGCCACAACTTCAACACCTGGAACCGGGAGCTGCCGCAGGCGCTGCCGTGGCTGGTCCAGCAGCTCGCGGTGCCCGCCGCGGCCCCCTAGATGAATGAGTCCAAGGCATAGCTGCGGAGATAGGGCGAGGATGTCCATTCTCGGGTTGTGACGACCGAACTGGACACCCTCGCAACCGCAC
>NZ_JBEXYK010000110.1:0-15788 GCF_040630865.1 Nonomuraea sp. NPDC005730 | reverse complement strand
GACCGGACCGACATTGACGTTACGTGCCACAAAGGGTTGATTACACCCCTTGGGTAGGCTTTGACGGGAATTGTCCGCAACCGGCCAACGGGGTGGCGATCACCTCCGCGGTTCGATGTCCCGACGGTGGCCTGCCCTTCTACCTCTCACGGCACGCTGCGCAGACGGCAAACCCTCCTCTCCCGCCCGGAGCGCGGCGACAGGCGTACCACTGATCTCTGCACCCAGCCTCCTCGAAGACCGGAGAGCGCGGTCATCCGTCGCCGGCGTCGAAGGGGTGCCACACTGGCGACCTCGCGTATTCAGGTGTCGCCTATTCGATGAGCCTGAACCTGTTCTCGGTCACAGAGAGTGGTCGTCGCCTGGGGCGTAGCGGCTTCGCGGCGCCGGACCGTGAGGCGCGGCCAGGTCAGTCGCGCGCGGAGCCGCCCGTGGCCGGTGTGTTCAGCTGCGTGCTCGTCAGGCCGGTGAGCTCCTCGAGGGAGACGCTGTGCCGCGACCCGTCCTGGAGGATCGCCGTGACGCTCTTGACGCCGCCACGAAGTGAGGCGTTCTCGCGCTCCTCCGTCGTCGGCGCGTCCGGCCACCAGGCCGCGAAGTAGCCGCCGGTGACGGTCGCGGTCACGTCGCCTTTCGCCTCCGTGGAGAGCTCCAGGCCCACCACGTCGGCACCGACTCTGCCGGTCACGGTACGCACGCTCTCCTCACTCGTGCTCAGGGCCGAGCCGAGGGCGGCCCGCGCCGACCCCGCAGGAACCGGTGGAAGCGGTTGTGCGCCGGGCCCCGGCGCGCTGCCATGCGCGCCGACGAGGTCGCCGTCGCGGAGCAGGCAGGTGATCTCGGCCAGGTGGCTGCTGCCGTCGTTGACGTAGACGAGCGTCCATGGCCCCCGGCCCTCGGTCACCACGGGCCGGAAGCCGAGGTCGCGCCCGGTTGTGCGCTTGGCGGTGTCCTGGGCATGGTCGAGGCACTTCTCCTGGGCGTCGATGGCCCGGTCACCGCTCACCGTGTGCGGCGTCGCGGTCCACGCTGCCATCGCCGAGCCGCCGCCGAACACGCCGGGCAGCAGCAGCGCTGCCGCGATGCCGGCGGCCACCCCTCCGCCGGCAACGGTGAGACGCCTGGCGGGGAAGAGGGCTATCGCCTGCTCTGCCTTGACCGGGCAGGCGTCCTGCCGGGCACGGGCAGCATGGTCACCTCTGGCCCTCCCGGCGACGGCCACGCCCACGTGCGGCTGTTCCTCGGCCACCCCTGGCCGATCCTCGACGAGGCGCTCGACCGCCTGGCCCGCCACGGACTCGGCTGGGCATGACGCCGGCCGCCGCGCTGCGAACCGCCGCTCAGGGCCCGAGCCGCCCGGAGCCCGCCGGCGCGGGGACGATCGCCACCGGACACGCCGAGCGCCGGATCAGCCGGGCCAGCCCCCACGGCCGCCGCCACGCCAGAACCCCCGCCGGACGCCGGGACTCCACCACGAGCAGGCGGGCCGCGACCGAGGCCGCCAGGAGGGCGGAGCGGGCGTCCCCGTCGCAGCGCTGCTCGTGCACCCGGACCTCCGGATGCAGCCGCCGCCACCCGCCGAGCGAAGGCCCGGCGGCCGAGTCGGCGCGCAGAACGCGCAGCCGGACGCCGTGCGCGGACGCGGTCCGGAAGGCGTAACCGAGGAGGGCGTCCGGCACGGGCCCTGGTTCCAGGAACACGACGACGTCGTCGTACGGACGTGCCGTCGCGCCCTTGGCGACGACCACCGGCGCGTCGGCCCTGGCGGCCAGCGCGAGGGCGACCGAGCCGAACAGCAGATCGATCACCTCGTTGCGGGGACGGTGGCCGACCACGATCTCGACGGCGTCCCGCCCCGCGTCGCGCAGGACGGCCGCCGGCGCGCCGGGCGCGACGTGCGCCGTCACCGCCGGGTGCCGCCGCCTGCCACGGACCCGGGCCAGCGCGTCGGCGGCGACCCCCACGGCGATCTCGTGCGCCGATTCGACGATCATCGGAGCGGCGAACGCCTTGGCCGCCGGAGGCCCCGCGAAATATCCGGCCAGATCCATGGCATGCACGATCCGCAACGGCCTTTTCCGCCGGATCGAGTCCTCCGCCGCCCATTCCAGGGCGACGGACGAAGGCGCGGACACGTCGGCGCCGACCACCACAGGAGCCCTGTTCGACGGCCCGTTCATAAAAATTCCTCCTTCATCGCGCAGGCATTGCCGGACAATTCGCTGCCACGCATTCCTGACATGGTCCTGAATTCGCGCTGACATCCGCCGTACGCCTGGCGATTGCTCCGGAAGTCGCCGTGCGATCTCCAGGGCGGCGGGTAATGGCGCGCTACCGGAGCACGTCCCCTCTAGCTTTCTCAAGGTGAAATGACATGCGCGTCGGAATCGTCGGAGCCGGTCTGTCGGGGCTCACCCTGGCCTGGCTCCTGGCCGACAGTTGCGAGACCGTGGTGCTCGAATCCCGTGACCGCGTCGGCGGCACGATGCGGTCGGTCCGCGTCCGCGCTGGCGGCGGCGAGGCGACTCTCGACCTCGGCGCCCAGGACATCTCGCCGGACCTGTTCCCCACGCATCGCAGGCTGCTGGAGCTGCTGGGGTACGGCGACGAGCAGTTCGTGGACCTGCCGGCCTCGCTCACCGTCCTGAAGGCGGGACGCCGGGAGCCGCTGCTGGTCAGCCCGCACACCCCGGAGGCGTCCTGGCCCCGGGACGAGCGGCTCGGGGCGGCGTGGCAGGCGGTCGGGACCTTCCTCCAGCGGGCCACCGAATGGGACAAGGAGGACGTCAGCTGGGAACGACCGCTGGCCGACCTGGTCGAGCCCCTGCCGGTGAGCCAGGAGATTAAACGGGACGTGCTCTACGCCCGCCCGGCCTTCCTGTTCTGCTGCAGCCTCGAACAGGCCATGACCCTCTCGGCCCGCGCCGCCGTCGCCTTCTACGTCAACACCGCGGGCGAGCCGAGATGGCAGCAGCTCCTCCCGGGGCTGGAGAGCACGGCCTGGGCCCTGGCGGCGCGGGCCCCCGCCGCCAGGATCAGGACCGCGGCCGGGGTGCGGCAGATCCGCCGCGCGGACGGGCGCTACGAGCTCCTCGACACCGCCGGCGAGCGGCACGTCGTGGACGAGTTGGTCCTCGCGGTGCCGCCGTGGGAGGCGGTGCGGCTGCTCGGGCCGCTGGCGGGCGCCCAGGAGGTCCGTGACGTCCTGGCCGGCTTCGAGCCGGTGGACACGACGTACGCGCTGCACCTGGATCCCGCATATCTGCCCGAGAGCCGTGCCCACTGGTCGACCAGCGCCTTCGAGGTGCACGACGGCTGGAGCGAGAGCACCGACTGGTTCGGCCCGTCCAGGGGCGTCGAGGTGTTCAAGAGCCAGCTCACCCACCGCGACCAGCTGCCGAGGCAGGTGGTCCTGCGGGAGAACTACCGGCACCTGCTCATCACGCCCGCGGCGGTCCGGGCCCAGCGCCGCCTCGACGCGCTGCAGGGGCGGGGCGGGCTGCACCTCGCCGGCCAGTACACCACGTGGGTCTCCAGCCAGGAGTCGGCCGTGCGGTCGGCGGTCGCCGTCGCCCGCAGGCTCGCGCCGCGCTCGCCGCGCCTGGCGCAGCTCTTGTCCGCCTGACCGGGACAGGTCCGAACCAGACACACCCGACCGAGACACATCCGACCCAGGCAAGGAGGTATGTCATGCGTGCCGTGCGGTTCCATCATCACGGTGACCCCGCCGCCGTCCTGTCCGTGGACGACGTGCCCGTCCCCGTCAAGGGGCCGGACGACCTGCTCGTACGGATGACCACCCGGCCGATCAACCCCTCCGACCTCATGTACGTGCGAGGGGAATACGGACGCGAGGCGACGTTCCCCGCACCGGCGGGGTTCGAGGGCGTGGGCGTGGTGGAGCGGGCCGACCGGGCGGGCACGTACCGCGAGGGCGCGCGGGTCGCCGTGGCCGCCACCGGTACCTGGCAGGACTACGTCAGCGCCGCGCCCGCCGAGCTGATCGCGGTCCCGGACGCCATGCCCGACGAGGTCGCCTGCCAGCTCACGGTGAACCCGTTCGCGGCGCGCCTGCTGGTGGACCAGCTCGACGTGCCGCCCGGCGGGTGGCTGCTGCTGTCGGCGGGCGCGTCGGCCGTCTGCCGCATGGTCCTTGCCCATGCGGCCAGACGCCGGATCCGGTGCCTGCACTTGGTCAGGCGGCCGGAACAGGTGACGCCGCTGCGCCTGCTGGGGGCGGACGAGGTGATCGACGTCTCCGGCGGCCCGTGGGTGGACCGGGTGCTGGCCGTCACGTCGGGCGGGGCGGCTGCCGCGATCGATTCGGTCGGCGGCCAGGTGGGCCGGGGTCTGCTGGACTGCCTGCGTCCCGGTGGCCGGCTGGTCGTGTTCGGGGCGCTGTCCGGTGAGCCGATCCCGCTGCCGTCCCGCCAGGTCATCTTCTCCTCCCTCACCGTGAGCGGCTTCTGGCTGCCCGAACGGCTCGCCGCGCTGGACCCGCACGACCGGGCCCGCCTCACCGAGGAGGTGGTCGCGGACCTCGCGGGCGGCCGGCCCGGCGTGGACGTGGCCGGCCGGTACGCGCTGCCCGAGGTCCGGGCGGCGGTGCGGCACAGCGCCCGGACCGGCGGCGCCGGAAAGGTGCTGCTCACCGAACGACGACCGGACGCCCCCGCCCCAGGGCCGGCCGGCGACCCACAACCCGAATGACGGAAAGGGACATCATGAACGACCTCATCATCCCGTGCATCGACGTGGCCGGCGGCAGGGCGACGCCGCCCTCGGGGATCGCCGGTCTGGCCGACCCCGCCGACGCCGTCGAGATCGCCTCGGTCTACCTGCGCGACGGCGCCGGGCCGATCTTCGTGGACGTGCAGGAGCCGTGGACGGAGCACGAGACGTTCCTCCCCCTGATCCAGGCGCTGAGCGGGACGGGCGGCACGTTCTGGGTCACCGTGGACAACGGCTACATGCCCTCCATCGAGGCGGCCGAGGCCCTGCTGGCGGCGGGCGCGGCGGCGGTCGGCCTGAGCACCACCTCGGTGGAGCACCCCTCGGTCCTGCATACGCTCGTGCAGCGGCACGGATCCGGCCGCGTGGTGGGCGTCATGAACGTCGCCCGCGCCGGCGACGGCCGCTGGAACGTCGCCATCCGCGGCGGCGAGCAGGAGACCGACCTGGACGCCGTCGTCTGGGCGAAGATGCTGGCCGACCTGGGCGCCGGCCGGCTGCTGGCCAACAGCCTCGACCAGGAAGGCACCGGCAACGGCTACGACCTGGAGATGACGCCGGCCATCGCCTCGGCGGTGGGCGTACCGGTCATCGCCTCGGGCGGCGCCGGCTCCGTCGAGCACCTGTACGAAGGGCTCACGACGGGCGGCGCCCGGCACGCCCTGGTCAACAACCTGTTCCACAGCGGCCAGGCCACGATGACCCAGGCGCATGAGTTCCTCGACAAGGGCGGCCTCAGAAACCCGGCGGAAGGAGCCGCGGAATGACCGCCGAGACGCTGGTCAAGGAGCTGGCGCGGGCCCGGGCGGAGTCGCCGCCCAACCCGCTGCTCGCCCTGGCGGCCGACGGCCGGGTCACCGTCGATCACCTGCGCCGCCTCGTCGCGATCGAGCGCGCCTACCACCATGCCGAGCTGGTGGCCTACGGCGAGCTGCTCACCCAGTTCCCGCACCCGCCGGCCGCCGGGTTCCTGCTCAAGGTGGCCGGGCTGGTGGACGGGGCGCGTGCCGCGCTCGCCGTCGTGGCCGAGCGTCTGGGCGAGCCGCCGGACCTTTGCGACGACCTGGCCGCGCACGCCTTCTGCGGGTACGTCTCCTGGCTGGCCCTGCACGGCAGCCAGGCGGCCATGGCCCTGTCGCTGTACTCGGCCCCG
Organism: Nonomuraea sp. NPDC005730; assembly: GCF_040630865.1. Classification (NCBI taxonomy): domain Bacteria; kingdom Bacillati; phylum Actinomycetota; class Actinomycetes; order Streptosporangiales; family Streptosporangiaceae; genus Nonomuraea; species Nonomuraea sp. NPDC005730. Next base: position 9,904 of record NZ_JBEXYK010000110.1, on the reverse strand, counting down.
GACGGCGTCTACTACGGCGGCGCCGTCGAGCTGGTGCGGCTGCTGGACGAGCACGGCGTGACGGTGCCCGAGGAGTTCACGGCGTACTACGGCAACAGTCCCGACCCGCTGCTGACCGGGGAGGCCGCAGCCGTCGTGGACGACGGCCTGGCCCGGGGGGACGACCCCGGCGAGGCCCTGCGCGCGGCCCGGCTGTGCGACAGGTACATGGCCCTGCTCTGGACGGCGGCGGCCCGCACGTGAGGAGACGACCCGGACGCCACGGCAGGAGCCCGGGATGACCGCCCCGGTCCGGGCCGACGTGCACGTCCGCCTGGCCCCGGGGGTGACGACGCGCGACTACGAGCGAAGGTTGCGCGAGATGAGCGGCGTGGTCGGCGCGCATGTGGTCGTCGGCGACTTCGACGTCACCGTACGGGTGGCCTGCGAGGACGGCGTGCAGCTCCGGGGGACGCTGGCGCGCCTGCGCCGGGCCGGCGCGCAGGACCTCGCCGCCGAGCTGATCGTCCGCACGCTGCTCGGTTAGGGCCGCGCGGCACGGCAGCCGGATGTCAGGTCCGCGTCAGGCCCTTGTCATGGCCTCGGGGAAGGCAGACAGGTTCGCACAACAGAAAGGCTTCACCATGACCGCCACCGTAGACCTCACCCTGGCCACCTCCGCCGTCACCGAGCTCCAACGGCTGCGCGACCGCTCTCCGGTCGGCAACCGCCTGCTGGACCTGGCCGAGGTCGGCGGGCTCACCCTGGAGCACCTGCGTCGGCTCGTCGGGATCGAGCTGCAGTGCCACATCGCCGAGCTGGCCGCGTACGGCACCGTGATCGCCCGCTTCTCCGACAGCCCCGTCGTCGGCCTCTACCTGGAGGTCGCCCGCCTGGTGTACGACGCGCACCCCAAGCTGCTGGCCTGCGTCCGCCCGCTGGGCATGGACCCGGACGCGGCGGGGCGGTGGCCGTCCGGGCCCGACGCGCAGGCGTTCAACGGCTGTGTCTCGTGGCTGGCCCTGCACGGCGGCCAGGCCGACAACGCGCTGGCCCTCCACACCGACATGACGGTCTACTTCCCCGGCTGCCAGGCACTGCTCGAAGCGGTGCGCAAGCAGGGGCTGGACGTGCCGCAGGAGTTCGTCGACTACTACGAGGGCGGCCAGTCCGACGAGCTGGAACGGCGGGCCCTGGAGGTCGTCGAGCACGGCCTGCGGAACGGCGAGGACAAGGCCACCGCGATCACCCGCGCCCGGCAACTGGAGGAGCACATCGGCAGCTTCTGGAAGGCAGCCGCGCACACCGGCTGAGCTGGAGAGGACCCCGCATGAGCCTGAAGGAATGGAATGACACCGCCCGCCCCTACCCGCGCGACGCCGTGCTGCCCGAGCTGTTCGACGCCCAGGCCGCCCGGACCCCGGACGCGCCCGCGCTGACCGGCGGCGGCCGGACGCTGACCTACCGGGAGCTGGCCGGCCGCGCGGACGCGCTGGCCAGGGTGCTGCGGCGGCAGGGCGTGCGGGCGGGGACGCCGGTGGCCCTGCCCGTGGAACGGTCGGCCGAGGCCGTCGTGGGGATCTGGGCCGTGCTCAAGGCGGGCGGCGCGTACGTCCCGCTCGATCCCGGGGACCCGGCGGCCCGGCTGCGCGAGCTGACCCGGCGGCTGGGCGTCGAGCACGTCGTGACGCGCGCCGACCGGCGTCCGTCGCTGGACGCGCGGCACGTGCTGCCGCTGGACGGGCCGGTGCCCGAGGCCGGGCCGCTGCCGCCGAAGGTGGCCTCGGCGACCGATCTGGCCTACGTCATCTTCACCTCCGGATCCACCGGCGTCCCGAAGGCGGTCGCCGTGCCGCATCGCGCCGCCGTCCGGATGGCGACGGCGACGGACTGCGCCGCGCTCGGCCCGGACGACGTCGTCGTGGCCACCACGAACCCGACGTTCGACGTGTCCTGCTTCGAGATCTTCGGGGCGCACCTGAACGGCTCCCACCTTGTCGTGCCCGAGCCCGAGGCGCTGTTGTCGCCGCCGGACCTGGCCCGCGAGCTACGCGAACATGACGCGACCGTGATGTGGCTCAGCGCGGGCCTGTTCCACCAGCTCGGCTTCGCCGACCCCGGCATGTTCTCCTCGCTGCGCTACCTGGTGGCGGGCGGGGACGTGCTGAACCCCGACTGCGTGCGCGGCGTCCTGGCCGCCGGCCCGCCCGAGCACCTGGTCAACGGCTACGGCCCCACGGAGAACGGCACGTTCTCCACCGCCCACGAGATGACCGGGCTGCCGCCGGACGCCGAACGCGTGCCCATCGGACGGCCGATCGCCAACTCCACGTGCTACGTGCTGCGCGAGGACGGCAGCCCGTGCGAGCCCGAGGAGGAGGGCGAGCTGTACGTCGGCGGCGACGGCGTGGCGCTCGGCTACATGGGCGACGAGGAACGCACGGCCGAACGTTTCCTGCCCGACCCGTTCCTCGGCGGGGACGCGCGCATGTACCGGACCGGCGACCGGGCGGCCTGGCGGCCGGACGGCGTGCTGGACTTCCTGGGCCGGCTGGACCGGCAGGTCAAGATCAGCGGCCACCGGGTGGAGATCGGCGAGGTCGAGTCGGAGCTGGCGGCCCATCCCGAGGTGCGCGAGGCCGCCGTGACCGTACGGGAATCCGGGCGGGGCGACCGGGCGCTGGTCGCGTGGGCGGTGCCGTGGCGCAGGAAGGAGCCGCGGCCCTTCGCGCGGCGGGTGCGGGCGTTCCTGCGGGACCGGCTGCCCGCGTTCATGGTCCCCGGCCGGGTGGCGGTCGCCGACGAGCTGCCGCTGAACAGCAGCGGCAAGATCGACACGCGCGCCCTGGCCGGGACCGGCGACCAGCCGCCGGCCGGCCCCGCCGACCCGCCGCGGGGCGAGGTCGAGCGGTGCGCGGCCGAGGTGTGGGCGGCCGTCCTCGGGACGCCGGTGGAGTCCCGCGCCGACGACTTCTACGAGCTCGGCGGCACGTCGTTGCAGGCCGTCCAGATCGTCACCGCGCTGCGCGCCCGTCCCGGCATGGGCGGCCTCCCCGGCCCCGCGCTGGTGCGCGCGCTGCTGGACTCGACGTCGCTGGAGGCGTTCGCCGCCCGGATCGCCGCCCTGCGCAGCGGCGCCGACGGCGGCATGGAGAGCGAACCGACCGTGGACCTCGCCTGGGAGGCCCGGCTCGACCCCGGCCTCCGCTTCGGCCCGGCGGACCCGGCGCCCCCTCGGGAGATCCTGGTCACCGGCGCGACCGGCTTCCTGGGCGCCTTCCTGGTCCGGCGGCTGCTCGACGTCACGGACCTGCGCCTGTCGTGCCTCGTGCGGGCGGCGGACGGCGCGGACGGGCTCCGCCGGGTAGGCGCGGCCCTGCGCAGGTACGGCCTGCCCGCGGCGGACCTCGGCACGAGGCTGACCGCGGTGCCCGGCGACCTCGCCCTGCCAGGCCTGGGACTCCCGCAGTCAGAGCTGGACGGACTGGCCGACCACACGGATGTGATCCTGCACGCCGCCGCCCAGGTGAACTTCGTCTACCCCTATTCCCGGCTCCAGGACGCCAACGTCGGCGGCGTGCGCTCGCTCATCCGCCTGGCCGCCCACGGCGGGCGCGCGCGTCCGTTCCACCACGTGTCCACGGTGGACGTGCTCGCCGCCGCGGACGGGCCGCCCACCGGCGGGCGCGTGCGCGAGGATGATCCGCTGCCGCGCCCGGAACGGCTGCGGCAGGGGTACGCGGAGACCAAATGGGTGGCCGAGGCCCTGCTGGGCGAGGCCGCGGGGCGCGGGCTGCCGGTCGCCCTCTACCGGCCGTACGAGATCACCGGCAGCCGGGACCGGGGCGTGTGGAACACCGGCACCATGATGGCCGCCGTGATCAAGGCGATCGCCGAGACCGGGCTCGCGCCGGACGTGCCGCTCCGGCTGGACTTCGTCCCCGTGGACTACGTGGCGCAGGCCGTCGTGGCGCTGCTGGCCGGGGCGCCCGCGCGCGGCCGGGTCTACCATCTGGCGAACCCGCGCCCCGCCGCCCTGCCCCTGCTGGTCGAGCGGCTGCGCCGGCAAGGCTACCCCGTCCGGGTCATCTCCAGGGAGGACTGGGTCCGGGAGATGGAACGTCTGTGCGCCGCCGACCCGGCCGCGCCGCTGGCCGGGTACCTCACACTGCTCACCGGTGAGGAGGCCGCGGACGGCTCCGTGACGGCCCGGCAGCTCACCGGCGCCCTGCCCGAGCCGGATCTCACGAACCTGGCCGAGGCGGTCCCGGACGTGCCGGCCGCCTGCCCGCCCGTGGACGCCGGGCTGCTCGACCTCTATATCGGCTGGCTGCGCGAAACCGGCTACCTGCATCAAAGCACAGCAGCACCCCGGGAAACACATTCTCCGCCCGGTTCACGTGGCTAAGTTAACATTTACAGGAATGCCTGAGTGGCCGGCGCGGCACAATCGATACGGGCGATGATGATCTCATTTGATATTCTGGGCCCATTGGAAGTCAGGGTCGATGAAGACCGGATCCAGATAGCCGGCCCGAAAAAACGCTCGTTGTTCGCCGTGCTGCTGCTCCGGCACGGCGACGTCGTCCCGGTCGAGGACCTGGTCGCCGAGTTGTGGCGGGACGACCCGCCCAGGCAGGCGGCGAACGCGCTGCACGCGCACGCGTCCCGGTTGCGAATGTCCATCATGCGCTGGCGGGAACGCCACGGCCTGGAAATATCGCTGCAGACCCGCTATCCCGGATATTGTCTCCAGGTTCCAGCCGACGCGATCGACGCCGTGCGCTTCGAAAAGCTCGACGCGGCGGCGAACACGCTGAAGTCGGCCGAGCCGGACAAGGCCCTCGCCCTCCTCCGCGAGGCGCTGGCGCTGTGGCGCGGCCCGGCGCTGCAGGACGTGCCGCGCGGCCCGATCAGGGACCAGGCCGCGCAGCTCCTGGAGAGCCGGCGGATGCTGACCACCGCCAGCCTCATAGAGATCAACCTCGACCTGGGCCGGCACGTCGAGATCATCCCCCAGCTGGAGGCGCTGGTGCTGCAGAACCCCCTCGAAGAACGGCTCTATTCCCAGCTGATGGTCGCGCTGCATCGCGCCGGCCGTCCCGCCGACGCGCTCGGGATCTACCAGCTTGCCCGCGTGTCCTTCGCGAAAGAGATCGGGCTGTCCCCCTCGCCCGCGTTGGAAAGGCAAATGCTGGCCATTCTCAATCGTTCCACCAGATAGCCGGACGAGAAAAGGAGAAACCGATATGAAGACCGACCGCAGGCTCGACGCCGTCTCCCTCGTGCAGGAGATCGACCGGCGGACGGCGGAAAATCCGATCGACAATCCGATCGTCGCGAAATTGCGTGAGGGGCGGTTCGCCCTGGCGGATCTGCGGCGGCTGCTGGAATTCGAGGTGCGGCTGAACCGCACCGAGCTCGCCGCCTACGCGCTGGCCGCGTCCAGATTCACCGGCCGGCCGGAGGACGTGTACTGCCTGCAGCTCCAGGAAATGGCGTCGCGCGCCCGGACGAAACTGCTGGACTGCGCGCGCGTGCTGCCCATCGAGCCGCGCACCGGAGCCGACGGGCAGGCGGAGGGCTTCACCGCCTACGCCTACGGCTCCTACCTGAGCTGGCTCGCGCTCAACGCGAACCGGGCCGGTCTGGGCGCCGCCTCGCTGGTGGACGTCCGCTCGTACTTCTCCACCTCCGACGAGCTGGGCGCCTGGTTGCGCAGCTCCGGCATCGGCGCGCCCGAAGAGGCGGTGGCCTTCTACGGCAGTGAGCCGGAGGGGCTGAGCGCGTCGGCCGTCGCCTTCATCCAGGCCGGGCTCGACGCCGGCGACGACCCGGACGAGGCGCTGCGCCTCAGCGACGTGATGCGCGACGTCATGGGGTACTTCTGGCGAGCGGTGTCGACCGGCTGACGCTCCGGCGGCCCGCGGATCGGGCCCTGCCTGCATCCCTAACCCCGGCCCGTGCCCCGCGGGCCGGCGACATGGGCGGTCAGGGCCTCGGGCGTCGGATGGTCCTGGACGGCGGACACCGGAAGCCGGACGCCGCACACCTCCTCGACCCGCTGGACGATGCGGGTGGCCGCCAGCGAGTGGCCGCCGAGGTCGAAGAAGTCGGATCGGGGGCCGACGTCGTCCACCATGAGGACCTCACGCCAGATCTCCACCATGCCGGTCAGGGGGATGGTCATCGTCCGCTCCTGTTCTGCTCCTGCGCCAGCCGGCGCCGCACGCCGGGCCGGTCGATCTTGCCGTTGGGCGTCAGCGGGATTGCCGGGCCGGGCACGACCCGGGTGGGGATGGCGCTCTCCGGCAGCTCCGCCGACATGAAGCGCCGCAGTTCCCCCACGGTGGGGCACGGCCCGGACACCACGACGAGCGCGCCGAGGGCACGCGTGTCGCCGACGGTGGCGACGGCCGCTTGGCGGACGCGCGGATGGCGCAGCAGCGCGGCCTCGATCTCGGCGGCCTCGACGCGGACGCCGCGCACCTGGAGCTGGCCGTCGTCCATCCGCCCCTGGAACTCCAGCTCGCCGCGAGCGTTGACGGCAGCCAGATCGCCCGTCCGGTACCAGCGGCCGGGAAGGCCGGGCAGGGTGACGAAGCGGCGGGCGGTCTCCTCGGGCCTGCGGTGGTAGCCGAGCGCGAGCACCGTACCGCCGATGTGGATCTCGCCGGTGCTCCCGGCCGGCACGGGCCGCCCCCGCGGGTCCACCAGGACGACGCGGGCGCCGTCGATCGGCCGGCCGATGGGCGGCAGGCCCGAGTCCGGCACCCGGCCGACGGTGTGCCAGGTGGCGCAGACGGTCGCCTCGGCGGGCCCGTAGTGGTTGACCAGGTCCCAGCCCCGGGGGAGCCGGCGCAGGCGCAGCGCGTCACCGCCGGTGAGCATCGTGCGCCAGGGGATGTCGTCGTCGGCGTCCAGCTCGACGATCATCTCGGCGAGCGGGGTGGGGGCGAACAGGATGTCGATCGCCCGCTCGCGGCCGAACTCGACCAGCTCCACGGGCGAGACCCGCACCTCGTCGGGTGCCACCACGAGCGTGCCCCCGGCGGACAGACAGGGCCAGATCTCCCAGACGGCCGCGTCGAACCCCAGGCCCGCGGTGTGCAGCTGACGGGTGCGCGGGCCTGTCCGGTAGGTGCGGTGATGCCAGGCGACCAGGTTGGCCAGGCTCTCGTGGCCGATCAGGACCCCCTTGGGCGTCCCGGTGGTCCCCGAGGTGTGCACGATGTAGGCGGCCCGGGCTCGGGCCGGCCGGTACTCCGTCCCGCCCCGGTCGAGCTCACGGGGCGTGCGGCCGGAGCGGCCGGACACCAGGATCGTGTCCGGCCCCAGTTGGTCGAGAAGGGCCCGTTGCCGCCGCCGGGGGAGCGCCACGTCCACGGGCGCGTACGGATGGCCGGACAACATGGCCGCCAGCGCGGCGACCACGAAGTCGCGCCCCCGCGGCAGGCGCACGCAGACCGGCGCGCCGGGCGGGCCAGCCCGGTCCAGGGCGGCGGCGCCGCTGACGGCGCGCCTGAGCAGCTCGCCGTACGTGAGGCCGCCGCGGTCGTCCTCGATCGCGAGGCGGCCGGGATGGGCGGCGGCGATCCGCGCCACCATGTCGGGCACAGTCACGTTCACGGGCGGCTCACCTCTCGCGTGGTCGGGGGCAGGACGTCCTGCACGGCACGGGCGATCGCGGCGGCCCCCTCGCCGGTCAGCACGCTCCAGTGGTCCCCGGGGATCGGCCGCACCCGTACGCCGGCCGGGTACAGGGACGACAGCCACCGTTCCAGCCACCGGCGGCGGCGCGGCGAGGCGCCGGCCCGCAGGACGACCGCCGGGCAGGGCGCCGGGCGCGGGCGGTGGCGCAGGAGCGCGCGCAGGTTGCGGCGGTAGACCCCGGCGAGGTCGAACCCGTCGCCGGACGCCTCGACGAGCCCGGCGATGCGCCGTCCGGTCTCGGTGGCGGCTCCGGTGGTGGTCCCGGTGGCGGATCCGCCGGGGCGACGGCGGGCACGGCGCAGGTGGCGCAGATGGGTCAGTGCGTCGGCCAGGTGGCGGGGGTGGGCGCCCACGGGGATGCCGGGCCCTGGCGGCGGATGGCCGTCCACGCAGATCAGGAGGGCGACCGGGTCGCCGTCACGGGTCAGTTGCCTGGCCATCTCGTGGGCCACGACCGCCCCCATCGACCAGCCGAGCAGGACGACGGGCAGCCCCTCCGGCCGTACCCGCCGGAGCTGTCGTACGTGGCCGGCGGCCAGGGCCTCGACCGTGCCGGGGTGGCGGGTCCCGGGGACGAGCCCGGGGGTGTCGAAGGCGTGGCAGGTCCGGCCGGTCAGGGCGGCGGCCAGCGGCCGGTAGGCGAGCGAGCTGCCCGACGCGGGCGGCACCAGGAAGATCGGGGCGGGCGACGTGCCCCGGGCGAGGAGCGCGGGCCCGTCGTCCGGCCCGTCGTCCGGCCCGTCGTCCGGCCCGTCGTCCTGCTCGTCGTCGGCGGAGTGCCGGTCGGCGAGGTCGATCAGCTCGCCGAAGGTGGGGCGTCCGGCGAGGTCGAGCAGGTGGCCGAAGGTGGGGCGTTCGGCGAGGACGCCGACCGGGATCTCGGCCCCCAGCCGCTCCCGCACGGCGGCGGCCAGCCGGACCAGGCCCAGGGACTCGCCGCCCAGCCGGTAGAAGTCGTCGTCGGGGGAGACCGCGTCCACGCCGAGCGCGTCCCGCCACAGGTCCTCCAAGGAGGTGCGGGCGGCGTCCGGACGGTCGCGGGTGGTCGCGGGCGGCGGGAGCGGGGCGGTGTCGTCCGGCGTGACCGGGTCGAACGGCGGGGCCGGGAGCGGGCGCCGCCAGGCCCCGGCGTCGTCCCGGTCGGGGTCGTCTCCGGTGGGGGCGTCCCGGTCGGGGTCGTCCACGTCCGCCCAGTTCACGGGGGCGCCGTGAGCCCACAGGGAGCCCAGCGCGTCGAGCACGCCGGTCCTGTCCGTGCCGTGGCGGCCGGGGAGGGCGACGGCCGCGAGATCCGCGTTCCAGAACGGATGGCGCCGCACGGAGGCCGTCGTTGCGGTCCCCGCGCCCAGCTCGGCGAACAACTCGGCCGGCCCGGACAGCAGGTTGCCCACGCAGGCGCGCATTCGGACGGTGCCGCACAGCTGCGCCACCCAGTAGCCGGGATCGGCCGCGGTCCCGGCGTCCAGGGGCTCGCCGGTGAGGCCGGACAGCACGGTGAAGTCGAGGCCGCCCCGCACGGGCGTCCCGGCGACGGCCCGCGACAGCGCGTCGGCGGCCCCGCGCATGGACGGGGAATGGAAGGCGTGGCCCGTACGCAGCGGCACGTGCGCCACTCCGGCCGCCGCCAGCTCCTCGCGCAGACGCTCGACGCGTTCCTGCGGGCCGGCCAGGACCGTACGGCCGACGTCCTCGACCGCCACCGACAGGCTGGTGTCCCGTCCGAACCCGGGCACCGCCTCCGCCACCCGGTCGAGCGGCAGATCGACGGCCAGCATCCGGCCGGGCGGGCAGTCACGCATCGCGGTCGCGCGCTCCGCCACCAGGACCAGTGCGTCCTCGAACGTCCACAGCCCGGCGGCGGCCACCGCGGTGTACTCGCCCAGGCTGGAGCCCAGCGCGGCGACCGGCCGCAGACCCCAGTCCATGAGCTGGCGCGCGATCCCGTAGCCGAGCACGAACAGGTTCACCTGCTGGACGAGCGTGTCGCCGCCGTCCCGGCCCAGCACGTCCGGGTCGAGCCCGAGCCGCTTCGCGAGGACGGTCCGGGCGCGCGCGTCGGCCTCCCGCACGGCCGGCAGGCAGGCGCGCAGCGCCTCTGCGGCGCCGCCGAGGCGCCGACCGCCCGGGCCGGCGCCAACCAGCCCGACACCCCCCGGCTCCCGCGCCCGCCCCGCAGTGGTGACCCAGGGCTGCACGCGGGCGGCCGCCGCCG
>NZ_JBEXYK010000109.1:0-16883 GCF_040630865.1 Nonomuraea sp. NPDC005730 | reverse complement strand
AGCCGTTCAAGTCTCTGTCAAATTGACCGGACTTGCTCGACCTGCTGGAATTAAGTCGCGCCCCGCTTCCGGGACAACCCCTCTAACTTACCAGCCTGTCGCTCGGTTAGCGAACCGATCTTCAAACCCGCGAGCCAGAAGGGATTGTCGACGATACGCGTCGCAACGCACCAAAATCACCGGAGTGAAGGGAGTGGGTTGCGCCGCACCTCGTCGGCTTCTAAAGATTAGCAGCGCTCCCGACCACTCGGGACGCGTTCGCCGGCTCTCCCGGCCACAGAACGATCACGGCCGAACATAGACTCCCCCCGTGAGTAGCAACACGCCGCCAGTGGCGAAGAAGGTACCGACTGAGCGCATCCATCACGGCGACACGTTCATCGACGAGTACGCCTGGCTAAGCAACAAGGACGACCCGGACACAACGGCGTACCTGGAGGCAGAGAACGACTTTCTCAAAGAGCACACCGCGCATCTCGCCGAGCTCCAGGAGCAGGTCTTCCAGGAGATCAAGGGGCGCACCCAGGAGACCGACCTGTCGGTGCCGAGCCGCAAGGGGGCGTGGTGGTACTTCACCCGTACCGAGGAGGGCAAGCAGTACGCGGTGTCCTGCCGGGTGCCGGCCGACAGTGACGCGCCGCCGCAGATCACGCCGGGCGAGCGCCTGGAGCGCGAGCAGGTCGTCCTCGACGGCAACGAGCTCGCCGGCGACAGCGCGTTCTTCTCCGTCGGCACCAGCGCCGTCACGCCCGACGGGACGATGCTGGCCTACTCCACCGACTACAAGGGCGACGAGCGCTTCACGCTGAGGTTCAGGAACCTCGAGACGGGCGAGGTGCTGACCGACGAGATCAAGGACATCTTCTACGGCGGCGCGTGGTCTGCCGACGGCTCGGCGTTCTTCTACACGCGGGTGGACGAGGCCTGGCGTCCCTACCAGGTCTACCGGCACACCCTCGGGACGGAAGAGGACGTCCTGGTCTACGAGGAGACCGACGAGCGCTACTGGGTGGGCATCGGCCTGACCCGCAGCGAGCGGTACCTCGTGCTGGGCGCGGGCAGCAAGATCACCAGCGAGGTGCGCATCCTCGACGCCGCCGACCCCACCGGCGAGTTCCAGGTCGTCAGGCCCAGGAAGACCGGCGTGGAGTACGGCGTCGAGCACGCGGGCGACTTCTTCTACGTCCTGCACAACGAGAACGCCGAGAACTTCGAGCTGGCCACGGCCCCCATCGACGAGCCCGGCTCCTGGACCCCGCTGATCGGGCACCGCGAGGACACCAGGCTGCTGGAGATCGACGCCTTCTCCGACCACGCCGTCGTGCACTTCCGCCGTGACGGCCTGACCGGCCTGCGGGTGCTGCCCTACAGCGCCGCGGGAGCGGGCTGGCGCGAGCGCATCGAGGCCGCCGAGCGGAACGCGTACGAGATCGACTTCCCCGAGCCCCTGTACGACGTCGGCCCGGCGGGCAACCCCGAGTTCACGACGACGCGGCTCAGGCTGGCGTACACGAGCATGGTGACGCCGCCGAGCGTCTACGACTACGAGCTGGACTCGCACGAGTTGATCCTGCTCAAGCAGCGTCCGGTGCTGGGCGGCTACGACGCGGGCGACTACGAGCAGTTCCGGGAGTGGGCGACGGCCGAGGACGGCACGCGCGTGCCGATCTCGATCGTCAAGCGCAAGGACACCACGACGCCGGCCCCGACCCTGCTCTACGGCTACGGCAGCTACGAGACCTCGATCGACCCCGGGTTCTCGGTTCCCCGGCTGTCGCTGCTCGACCGCGGGTTCGTCTTCGCCATCGCGCACGTCCGGGGCGGCGGCGAGATGGGCCGTCACTGGTACGAGGACGGCAAGCTGACCAGGAAGCGGAACACGTTCACCGACTTCGTGGCGGCGGCCAGGCAGCTGAAGGCGAGCGGCTGGAGCGGGCGGATCGTCGCGCGCGGCGGCTCGGCGGGCGGGCTGCTGATGGGCGCGGTGACGAACCTGGCTCCCGAGGAGTTCGCGGGGGTGGTGGCCGAGGTGCCGTTCGTGGACTCGCTCAACACGATCCTCGACCCGTCGTTGCCGCTGACGGTGATCGAATGGGACGAGTGGGGCGACCCGCTGCACAACCCGGACGTCTACGCGTACATGAAGAGCTATTCGCCGTACGAGAACGTCGACGGCAGGGTGTACCCGCCGATCCTGGCGATCACCAGCCTGAACGACACGCGGGTGCTGTACCACGAGCCGGCCAAGTGGATCGCGCGGCTGCGGGCGACCGCGTCCGGCGGGCCGTTCCTGCTCAAGACGGAGATGGGCGCGGGGCACGGCGGGCGCAGCGGCCGGTACGACGCCTGGCGCGAGGAGGCGTTCGCGCTGTCCTGGATCATCGAGAGGGGGACGGCGTGAGCTTCGTGGCCGATGAGCGGCGTTACGAGCGTCAGCCGTACAACCGCAGCGGGCGCAGCGGGCTGCGGTTGCCGGCGGTGTCGCTGGGGTTGTGGCACAACTTCGGCGACGACCGGCCGATCGAGAACTCTCGGGCGGTGCTGCGGCGCGCGTTCGACCTCGGGGTGACGCATTTCGACCTGGCCAACAACTACGGCGTGCCGTACGGGTCGGCGGAGCGGAACTTCGGGCGGATCCTGCGGGAGGACTTCGCGGCGTACCGGGACGAGCTGGTCATCTCGACCAAGGCCGGGTACGACATGTGGCCGGGGCCGTACGGGGAGTGGGGGTCGCGCAAGTACGTGCTGGCCAGCCTCGACCAGTCGCTCGCCCGCATGGGCCTGGAGTACGTGGACGTGTTCTACAGCCACCGTCCGGACCCGGAGACGCCGCTGGAGGAGACGATGGGGGCGCTGGACCGGGCGGTGCGCTCGGGCAAGGCGCTCTACGCGGGCGTCTCCAACTACTCGGCCGAGCAGACCGCGCAGGCCGCGCGGATCATGCGCGAGCTGGGCACGCCGCTGCTCATCCACCAGCCGTCGTACTCGATGATCAACCGGTGGATCGAGGACGACGGGCTGCTCGACGTGCTGGAGGAGGCGGGCATGGGCTGCATCGTGTACTCGCCGCTGGCGCAGGGGCTGCTCACCGACCGCTACCTGGAGGGCGTGCCCGAGGGCTCGCGGGCGGCGACGAGCCGGTTCCTGAGCGCCGAGCAGATCGACCGGGACCTGGCGCGCGACCTCAACGAGATCGCCAGGGGCCGGGGGCAGACGCTGGCCCAGATGGCGCTGTCGTGGACGCTGCGCGACCCGCGGGTGACCAGCGTGCTGATCGGGGCGAGCAGTGTCCGGCAGCTGGAGGACAACGTGGCGTGCGTGGACGGCCCGGTGTTCACCGAGGGCGAGCTGGCGGCGATCGACAAGATCACCGAGCCGGTCACGTCGGCCCGCTGATCACCCGCGGCGCACGGGGCCCCGTGCCGCCCGAGGGTGGTTCACAGGGCCTCGTGCCGCTGGAGGTAGGTGAAGGCGGCCCACCCCGGCAGCACCGGCAGCCAGAACGTGAGCAGCCGGTGCAGCAGCACGGCCGAGGCCGCCAGGTCCCATTCGAGACCGGCCGCGACCAGGCCGAGGGTGAGCGCGTACTCGACGGCGCCGAGGCCGCCCGGCGTGGGGGCGGCCGAGCCGATGGCGTTGGCCGTGAGGTAGACGACGGCGACGGCGGTGAAGCTCAGTTGACCGCCGAACGCCGCGACGCAGGCGTCGAGGCAGGCCACGAACGCGATCGTGATCATGAGCGTGCCGAAGGCGGCCTCGATCATCTTGGCCGGCGACTGGAGCACGTCGAGCAGGCGGGGCAGCACGTTCGAGAACAGCCTGCGCATCCGCACGGTCACGAGCCTGCGCAGCGGCGGCACGCCGAGCACCACCGCGACCAGCAGCGCGATGGCGAGCATCGCCACGACCAGGCCGCGTGAGGGGGTGAAGGAGGTGGCGGCGTCGGAGCCGGTGATGTAGGCGAACAGCAGCAGCAGGGCGATGTGGAAGACCAGCATGATGAGCTGCGAGGCGCCCACGCTGGCCACCGCGAGCGCCGGCGCGATGCCGCGTTTCTGCAGGTAGCGGGTGTTGATCGCGACGCCGCCGACCGCGGCGGGCGCGACCAGCTTGACGAACGACGACGCGAACTGCACCAGGACGGTACGCCACAGCGGCAGGCGTTCCGGGACGAACCCGCGCAGCATGAGGGCGGCGGCGACGAAGCTGGTGAACGAGGCGATCAGCGCCAGGCCGGACCACGCCCAGTTGGCGGTGGTCGCCACCTTGTAGAGGTCGACCTTGCTGAGCTGGGACAGCACGACGTAGGCGGCGACCGTGCTGGCGATGATCGTGATCAGGGTGCGCGGGCGGAAGCGCTCCAGGCGTACCTCTTCGACCTTGCCCTGGGGCTTGAGCGCGACGATGTGGTCGCGCAGGCCCGTGAGCACGTTCTTGGCCTTGGACAGGGCCGAGCGGGTCTCCCTGGTCAGGGCGATGCGCTGGAGCAGCGGCATGGCGGCGGCCAGGGCGTCGGGGCCGATCACGGCGGCGGCGGCCCGGACCGAACGCTCGGCGCCGACGCGCAGCGCCAGGTAGGTGAGGAGCTGGGCGATGTCGAGCCGGAGCAGCAGGTCGCCGGCGGCGATCTCGCCGCTGCGGGCGTCGGTCAGCACGACCCGGCCCGCGCGGTCGAGGTGGACGCTGTCGCCGGTGAGCCGCCGGTGTGCCAGCCGCTGGATCTGCAGCAGCTCGACCTGCTCCCAGATCTGGGCGAGCAGGGCGTCGTCGATCTCGGCGTCGGGCACCTCGTCGAGCGGGCGGGTCTCGATGTGCTCGTAGGCGAGCAGGGCGGCCTCGGTGCCGATCTCGCTGGTGCCGAGCAGGCGCGGCGTGCTGGCGCCGGCGGCCTGGGCCGCGTACGCCATCAGGGCCTCGCGTTCCAGCTCGGCCCGGAGCGAGCGGATGGCCCGGCGCCTGGTCTCGGAGTTGAGCCTGATGCGCCGCCACAGCCGGTACGGCAGCCCGGCCACCTGGCGGTCGCGGTCGAGGACGGTGACGTCGAGGCTGGTGCCGTCCTTGAGGCCGATGGCGTAGCGGCGGCTGCCCTGGTGGTCGTCCTCGATGCGGCGGGCGGAGACGGGCGAGAAGGACAGCTTGCGCAGCGCGGCGACCACGGCGCTGCCGGGCGGGCGGGTGTTGGGGCTGCCGACGCCGTAGAGGGTGGCGTAGCCGATGGCCATGCCGACCAGGACGGTCACGATGGCGCTGGGCAGGGTGATCTGCCTGCCGGAGAAGTAGGTGAGGATGTAGAGGGCGATCGAGGTCCACATGAGCATGCGCCATGTGGGGCGGCGGGCGATGCGTACCGCGGTGGTGTAGGCGATCACCGAGGTGAGCAGCGTGTTCAGCGGCTCGATCGCGCGGTCGCCGGTGAGCAGGATGCGCAGGTCGGTCAGGCTGCTGGCCTCGATCCACTGGCCGAGCAGGAACGACCCGGCCATGCCGATGATGGCCGCGATCAGCCCTTCGGCGACGCGCAGGCCGTCGCGGTGGAAGACCCGCTCGACGGCGAACGCGGCGGGCACGATCAGTACGGCGGCGCTGCCGATGAAGGCCGCGACCCGGCTGAGCAGCGGGACCATCTCGGCGCCGACCTTGACGTCCTGCTCCAGGCCGTTGAGCGTCTGCTTGGCGACGAGGGCGAGCAGGATCACCGCCGCGAGCACGGTCAGCGTCGCGAAGAAGCGCAGCAGGTCGGACGGCCGCCGCAACCGCTGGGGAAGGAGCGGCTCGACTACGTAGACGCCGCCGTCGGCGCGTGGCTCGGCCACGGCTGGATCCCCCTCCGCGAGGTCCTCCGTGTCATCGTCTCGTTCCCTGATTTCGGCCACCGACAGTGATTCTGCACCTTCCCGGCCGGACCGTACGATCTCTGTTCTCCAGTGTCCTCGTTCGCCGCTCCGGCGCGCGCACCGGGTGAGGACCCGACCAGCATCGACCTGCCCTCGTCGCCCCCGACGCCCCGACGCCCGGCGCACACGGGGGAAACCGCGCGGCCGGGCGGCCCGGTCACGACGCGTCGGCCGAGTACGTCGCGGCCAGGCTGCGCGAGGCAGGGTACACGGTGGAACTCCAACCGCTCACCTTTGACTTCTTTCACGAGGTCGGCTCGGCGGTGTCGCGGGCGCGGGCGGTCCCCCGCCACGGCTGTCTCTCGACGTAGGCTGTGCGCATGTCGGGTGATTTGAGGGTTTTGGGGGCATGTCCGCTTGACTGCCCGGACACCTGCTCCTGGGTCGTGACCGTGCGGGACGGGCAGGCCGTCAAGATGCGCGGCAACCCCGACCACCCCTACACCCGCGGCGCGCTGTGCGTGAAGGTCAACCGGTACCTGGAGCACACGCAGGCGGACGACCGCATCCTGTACCCGATGCGGCGCACCGGGCCGAAGGGGTCGGGGCAGTTCGAGCGGATCACCTGGGACGAGGCGCTCGACGAGATCTCGGCGCGGCTGCGGACCATCGTGGACGAGCACGGCGGCGAGGCGATCTGGCCGTACCTGGGCACCGGGTCGCTGGGTTACCTCCAGGGCTGCGAGGGCGTGGCGGGCCGCCGGTTCTGGAACGTGCTGGGGGCGTCCAAGCACTGGCTGAACATCTGCTCGGCGGCCGGCAGCAGCGGGCTGATGAAGGCCAACGGCACTGCGGGCGGCATGGACCCGGAGAACTTCGCCCAGGCCAGGCTGATCCTGCTCTGGGGCACGAACACGCTGACCAGCGGCCACCACCTGTGGAAGTTCATCCAGGACGCCCGCGCGGACGGCGCGTACGTGGTCGCCATCGACCCCATCCGCACCAGGACCGCCGATCAGGCCGACCAGCACCTGGCGATCAGGCCGGGCACGGACGCCGCGCTCGCGCTCGGGCTGCTCAACGTCGTGCTGGCGGAGAACGCCCAGGACGAGGAGTTCCTGGCCGAGCACACCGAGGGCTGGGAGGCCTTCCGCAAGGAGATCCTGGAGTACCCGGTGGAGCGGGTGGCGGAGATCACCGGCATCCCCGCCGAGGACGTCCACAGCCTGGGGATGCGCCTGGCCCACACCCGGCCGACCGCGATCCGCGCCACCATGGGCATCCAGCGGCACGCCGGCGGCGGCACCGCGATGCGCACGATCGCCGCGATCCCCGGCGTGACCGGCGACTGGCGGCATCCGGGCGGCGGCGTGGCGTACTCGACGAGCGGTCACGTGCGCGTGACCGTCGACACCCGCGACGATCTGCTGGCCAAGCCGGTGCGCACGCTGGTCATGACCAAGCTCGGCTCCCAGCTCGACGACGTGAGATGTCTGTGGGTGTACGCCGCCAACCCGCTCGGCTCGACCCCCGACGCCAACACGATCAGGCGGCAGCTCGCCCGCGAGGACCTGTTCACGGTCGTCATGGAGCAGTTCCCGACCGACACCACGGACTACGCCGACATCGTGCTGCCCGCGACCATGCAGACCGAGCACATGGACCTGCACGCCGGGTACGGCCACATGTACCTGCTGTGGAACGAACCCGCCGTGCCGCCGCCCGGCGAGTGCCTGTCCACGACCGAGACCTTCCGCCGGCTGGCCGCGCACATGGGGCTGACCGAGCCGTCCCTGTACGACTCCGACCTGGAGCTGGCCGAGTCGCTGCTGTCGGGCGGGCACCCGTCGCTCGAAGGCGTCACGCTGGACCGGCTGCGCAAGGAGGGGTGGGTGCGGATGAACTACCCCAAGCCGTTCGCGCCGTTCGCCGAGGGCTTCCCGACACCTTCCGGGCGGCTGCGCTTCCCGCCCGCCGGGAAGGCGTACGTGCCCTCGCACACGGCGGTCGCCGACCGGTCGGCGTACCCGCTGACGCTGGTCACGCCGGCCTCGCACACGTTCCTGAACACGATCTTCGCCAACAATCCGGAGCTGCGGCGGCGGGCCAAGGGGCCGGCCGTGCTGGTGAACCCGGCCGACGCGGCGGCCCGCGGGCTGGTGGCCGGGCAGCGCGTACGGGTGCACAACGACGGCGGCGAGTTCCTGGCCGACGTGGAGATCAGCGACCGGGTCGCGCCCGGCGTGGTGGCCTCGCCCAAGGGCCGGTGGCCCAAGCTGACCCCGGGCGGCGCGAACGCCAACGCGGTCGTGGCCGAGCGGGACGGCGACATGGGCAGGGGGCCCGCCTTCCACGACAACCTGGTCGAGATCAGCCCTTGTGCCGGTCCATGAACGCCACGACCGTGTCGAGCACCTTGGCGGCGTGAGGGCTGCCGAACAGGGCCGAGGCGTGCAGCGACTCGCCGGGGATGACCAGCACCTGGCTGTCCGGGGCCTTGGTCGCGGCGGCCTCGGCCTCGCGCATCGACCCGGCGCCGCCGTAGGAGTCGTGCTCGGAGCCGATCTGCAGCAGCGGCACGGTGAGCGCGGCGGCGTCGCCCTTGTCGATCTCGCCTGACAGGGCGACGACGCCGGCCACCTCGGCGCCCAGCCGCTCGGCCGCCGGGACCGAGGCCGTGGCGCCGATCGAGCCGCCGACCAGGAACAGCCGCTCGACACCCTTCTCCTTGGCCAGGCGCTTGCCCATGGCGACCGCGCCGTCCTCGGGGAGGAGGCCGGCGTCCCTGGCGTACAGCAGGACGCGGTAGCCGGCGGCGACCAGGCGGTCCGACAGCGGGCGCCAGGAGCACACGGTGCCGCGGCGCTCGTAGGTGATCACCACGCCCACCGGGCCGTCGCCGGTGATCACGCCGGGCAGGCCGCGGACGTGGGTGAAGATCTTGCCGTCCTGCTCGGTGAAGCAGCCCGAGACGTTGGGGCCGGTGGGCGGCGCGCTCTGGGTGGGCGCGCTCGTGGCGGGGGTCGTCTCCGTGGCGGAGGCGGGGGACTCGGCGGCCGTCGTACGGACGGCGGTGGTGCCGGTGCCGACCGTGCCCCCGCAGCCGGTCAGCCCCATGGTGAGGAGTGCCATCCATCCGACGATCTTTCGCATGGCCGCCGCGCCCTTCTCCCCGACTATGTCTGAACTGACATAGTGCCGCAAGCACCATATCCTTGGACCCACCATGACCTCAACGCTCGGATACGCGATCCTGGCCGTGCTGGCGCGCGGCGATCGCACCGGTTACGACCTCGCGGCGGCCATGCGGCGGCCGGTCGGCTACTTCTGGACGGCCGGTCACAGCCAGATCCACGCCGAGCTGCAGAAACTGCGGGCGGCCGGGCTGGTCGGGTTCGAGAGCGCGCACGGGCCGGGGCCGCAGGCCAAGAAGGTCTACCACCTGACCGCCGAGGGCCTGGCGGCGCTGCGGGCATGGGTCACCGAGCCGCCGCGCGAGCGGCCGGAGCGCGACGAGCTCGTGCTGAAGACGTACGCGGCGTGGCTGGCCGAGCCGGAGTCGCTGCGGCGGCTGTTCGCCGACCAGCTCGCCGCGCACGAGGAGCGGCTGGCCGACTACGAGCGGCAGGAGGCGTCGTTCGGCGGGCGGCCGGCCTTCGGCGACCCGGGGTTCGGCGGCTACGCGACGCTGCGCTGCGGGCTGAGCTACGAGCGGCACCGGGCCGAGTGGTGCCGCTGGATGCTGACCCAGCTGGGCGACGGCGGGTCAGCCGAGTGAGAGCTTGTAGCCCTCGTGGGAGGCGGTGAAGCCGAGCGCGCCGTAGAAGCGGTGGGCGTCGGTACGCGACTTGTCGGAGGTGAGCTGGACGACGGCGCAACCCCTGGCCCGCGCCCGGTCGATGGCCCACTGGATCATCTTGCCGCCGAGCCCCTGGCCGCGCGTCGAGGCGGCCACCCTGACGGCCTCGATCTGGCACCGCTCGGAGCCCAGCCGCGACAGCCCGGCCAGGTACGTGAGCTGCATCGTGCCGACCACCTCGCCCTCCCGCTCGGCCACGATCAGCTCGTCGTGCGGGTTGGCCTCGATGCGGTCGAAGGCCATCAGGTAGCGGGTGTCGTCGGGGGCTCCCTCGCGGGCGGCGCCGAGCGGGTCGTCGGCCAGCAGCCGGACGATGGCCGGGACGTCCTCCTTGCGCGCCTGGCGGAACAGCAGGGACAGCACGTAGTGGGACTCCATCAGGGACGGGTTGGAGGGCAGGGCCATGACCTTGCCGCTGCGGACGAAGCCCTTGGCCCCGTAGAGCGCGCGGGCGGCGTGGTTGCGGTCGACGGCCCAGAGCTGCACCTGCTCGGCCCCTGCCGAACGGGCCCACTCGACGGACCGGTCGACCAGCCGGGAGGCGAGCCCGCGCCCCCTGGCCTCGGGGGCGACCCACATGGACAGCAGGTGGGCGCCGGACTCCTCCAGGAGCATGCACACCAGGCCGACGTCGCCCAGGCCGTCGGCCTCGGCCACCCACCACCGCGAGTGCGAGTTCTTCAGCCGCTCGGCCCATTCCTCGGCGGAGAACCCGGCCTCGCGCGCGTAGGAGGAGCCGAACGCGTCCGGTGACTCCTGCAGCGCCCGCAGCCGGACGTCCTTCAGCCGCTCCCCGTCGTCCGGCCCCAACTGCACAATGGCGATTTCCGTCATACGGGAATCATGTCAGGGACAGGTCAGGGTCCGTCCCCGATGCCTCCTGGGGGCCCGCGGCGGCACCATGAGGACATGAACGAAATCAGTAGACGCGATGAGGTCTCACTGTCCGCGGCGGCCCTGCGGGGCGCCCCTTGGAAGACCGCCGCCATCGGCGGCGCAGTGGTGTCGGCCGCCAGCTTCGGGATGGGCGCGCTCACCGGCGACGGTGACCTGGTCTGGGCCCTGGGCCTCGGCATCAGTCTGTTCGCGCTGATCGCCGCGATCGGCTCGGTCGCCAAGCCGAACGAGGGCGACCGCGTCACCCGCCAGGCCCGGCTCTGGTCGCTGCGGCACCCGTGGAAGTTCGCGCTCCTGCCCGCCGCGATCACGGCGGTGCTCGACTACCCGGTGCAGCTCGTGCTCGACGACGAGGGCGTGTTCGGCTCGGCCGTGCAGGCGATGTGGCACGGCGCGCTGGTCTACCTGATCGCCGCGATCCTGACCCTCACGATGAAGGGACGAGCACGATCTTCCCAGTGACCCGCCGCTCCAGCAGGTCGTCCATGGCCCGGCCCGCCTCCGCCAGCGGCCTGACCTCCGGCGCCGCCGGGACGATGCCCGGCATCGCCAGCAGACCCTCGAGCATGGCCCGGTTCTCCGCCGCGTGGCCCATCGACCACGCTCCCCAGTCGACGCCCACCACAGCCCGGTTACGCAGCAGCACCTGGTTGGCCGGCAGCCTCGCGATCGCGCCCGAGGCGAACCCGACGACCAGGAGCCGCCCGCCCTCGCGCAGCCCGCGAAGGGCCTGCTCGGACAGCTCGCCGCCGACCGGGTCGACGGCCACGTCCACGGCCCACGCCCTGGCCGCTTCCTTCAGCCCGTCGTAGCCGATCACGTCGTCGGCTCCCGCCCGCCGGGCGCGCTCCCTCTTCTCGCCGGTGGACGCCGCCGCCAGCACGACGGCGCCGAGCGCCTTGGCGACTTGGACCACGGCCAGCCCCACACCGCCGCCCGCCCCGAGCACGAGCACCCGCTCGCCGGGCAGCAGCCGGCCGCGCTCGCTGAGCGCGTACATGGCGGTGCAGTAGCTCTGCGGGAACGCCGCCGCCGCGAGCACGTCGAAACCCTCGGGCAGCGGTACGGCCTGCGCCCGGTGCACCAGCACCCGCGTGGCGAAGCCGCCCAGCCCGGTGATCGCCACCACCCTGCCGCCGTCGGGCAACCGCCCGGCCACCTCGTAGCCGGGGGTGAAGGGCAGCGGCGGCCTGATCTGGTAGCCGCCGCGCACCATCAGCCCGTCCACGAAGTTGACCCCGGCCGCCTCGACCTCGACGACCACCTGGTCAGGACCGGGGACGGGATCGGGCAGCTCGGCCAGCCGGACCGGCTTGCCGTATTCGGTGCAGACGACGGCCCTCACGCTCATGGGCCCAGCTTCACCGACAGAACATCATTCCGGCAAGGCCCTCTCGGCCTCGCTCCGGCACACGCAGAACTCGTTCCCCTCGGGGTCGAGCATGGTCACCCAGCCCGTGCCGTCGGGCCTGCGCTGGTCCTGGAAGACGGTCGCGCCGAGGCCGAGCAGCCGCTCGACCTCCTCGTCACGCGTACGGCCCGCGGTGCCGTTGACGTCGAAATGAACCCGGTTCTTGCCGGCCTTGGCCTCGGGCACCCGGATGAACAGCAGGAACGGGCCCTGCGGCGTACGCAGCATCACCTCGTCGGCGCCCGGCTTGTCACCCTCGCCCAACGGCCACCCGGTGGCCTGGCTCCACCAGTTCGCGATCTCGTAGGGGTCGGTGGCGTCGACGGTGATGGCATGGATCTCAATCATCGCACTAGTGTCCACCAGCCAGATTGAGCCCCACGACACCGGCCAGGATCAGCGCGATCGAGGTCAGGCGCAACGGCGACACGTCGTCGCCCATGGCGACCATGCCGAGGATCGCGGTGCCGACGGCCCCGATGCCGGTCCACACGGCGTACGCGGTGCCGACCTCCAGGGACTTGAGCGCGTAGGCGAGCAGCCCGAAGCTGAGGGCGGCCGTGGCCAGGAAGGACAGGGTCCACCACAGGTTGCTGAGGCCGTTGCTGAGCTTGAGCGACAGTGCCATGGCCACCTCGAACAGGCCGGCCAGCACGATGAGGATCCACGCCATGATCAGTACTCCTGAGGACGAGACGTACAGGTACGTGCGTCGTCTTGGCGTTCCGGGTACGGCGCGTCTCGTCCGGGAGCGGTCAGCTCAATGCGTACAACGGCTCAGAGAAACGGATCATTCCCACCAGACGGTGACCCACCGGTCGCGCGGCACCGGCCACATGCCCAGCTCGACGGCGGTCTCGGCCACCTCCTCCATCCTGGACGGGTCGAGGCACACCCGGCGGCAGGCGCTCTCGGCCAGCTCCTCGACGGTCGTGAAACGTTCCAGGGGCGCCTCCCGCTCCTCCACGCGCACGGGGAAGCCCAGCGCCGCGGCCAGGGCCACGCAGTCTTCGGCGATGGGCCGGACCGGGCGGTCGACGCCGTGGAAGTGCTGCCAGAGCGGCGTCATCCAGCTCATGGGATGACGGTGCGACAGTTCGAGCACCACCCGGCCGTGGGTGCGGCGGTCGAGCGCCTGGAGGAACTCCGCCAGGTCGGGCACGTTGTAGACCACGTGCGCGGCGACGGACACGTCAGCCACCGGCACCTGGTCGGCCACGTCGGGCCAGCGCCCCTCGACGGTGGTGGCGGGCACGCCGAGGTTCATCGCCCTGACCTTCAGGCCCTCCAGCATGGGCGCGGACGTGTCGACCGCGTAGAGATGGCCGATGCGCTCGCGCAGCGGCAGTGACGCGGCGCCGGGGCCCGAGCCGACGTCGAGCAGCGTGCCCTTGTCGGGCAGCGCCTCGGCGAGCCGGGTCATGGTCGGGCCGTCGTCGGGCTCGGCCAGCGCCCGGTCGGTCCGCGTGGCGAACCGGGCCGGTGAATGGCTCCACGGGTCGGCCGGAGCCTTGGCCAGGATCTCCTCGGGGATGGCCCAGGATTCCAGTCGCTCCCGCCATCTGGTGGCGAGTTCTTCGGCGTCCATGGAGTCGAGCATGCCACGCATGGGCGGGGTTACCCGCGGGTAGCATTGCAGGTAAGGTTACTGGCCAGTACATGAAGACCTCGGTTCAAGGAGATCTGCACCCATGGGCCACTACAAGAGCAACGTGCGTGACCTGGAATTCAACCTCTTCGAGGTGTTCGGTCGACGCGAGATCCTCGGCACCGGGCCCTTCGGCGAAGTGGACGAGGACGTCGCGCGGAGCATCCTGGACGAGGTCAACAGGCTGGCGACCGGCGTGCTCGCCGACTCCTTCGAGGAGGGCGACCGCACCCCGCCGGTGTTCGACCCCGCGACGAGCACGGTGACCGTCCCGGACGGCGTCAAGAAGTCGTTCAAGGCGCTGATGGACGGCGGCTGGGCGCACCTCGACCTGCCCGCCGAGCTGGGCGGCCCCGGCATCCCGCGCACCCTCGCCTGGGCGACGGCCGAGATGGTGCTCGGCTCCAACCCGGCCCTGTACATGTACGCCGCCGGCCCCAACTTCGCCTACACCCTGTGGAAGCTGGGCACGCCGGAGCAGAAGCGCTTCGCCGAGCTGGCCATCGAGAAGAACTGGGGCGCCACCATGGTGCTCACCGAGCCGGACGCGGGCTCGGACGTCGGCGCCGGCCGGGCCAGGGCGGTCCGGCAGCCCGACGGCACCTGGCACATCGAGGGCGTCAAGCGCTTCATCACCAGCGCCGAGCACGACATGGCCGACAACATCTTCCACCTGGTCCTGGCCCGTCCCGAAGGCCACGGTCCCGGCACCAAGGGCCTGTCGATGTTCCTGGTGCCCAAGTTCCACGTGGACCTGGAGACCGGCGAGCTGGGCGAGCGCAACGGCGCCTACGTCACCAACGTCGAGAAGAAGATGGGCCTGAAGGTCTCCACGACCTGCGAGCTCACCTTCGGCGACAAGCACCCGGCGATCGGCTGGCTGGTCGGCGACGTGCACGAGGGCATCAAGCAGATGTTCATGGTGATCGAGCACGCCCGCATGATGGTCGGCACCAAGGCCATCGCCACGCTCTCCACCGGCTACCTGAACGCCCTCGACTACGCCAAGTCCCGCTACCAGGGCGCGGACCTGACCAAGATGGCCGACAAGTCCGCCCCCCGGGTGACCATCGCCCACCACCCGGACGTGCGCCGCGAGCTGATGCTGCAGAAGTCGTACGCCGAGGGCATGCGTGCCCTGGTCCTCTACACGGCCACCTTCCAGGACGCCCTCCTGATCGACCCGGCGGACCGGCACGCCGAGGCCATGAACGACCTGCTGCTGCCCCTGGTCAAGGGCGTCGGCTCCGAGCGCTCGTACGAGCTGCTGGCCCGCTCGCTGCAGACCCTGGGCGGTTCGGGCTACCTGCAGGACTACCCGATCGAGCAGTACATCCGCGACGCCAAGATCGACTCCCTGTACGAGGGCACCACCGCGATCCAGGGCCTCGACCTGTTCTTCAGGAAGATCCTGCGCAACCAGGGCGCCGCGGTGGGCGCGCTGCTCGCCGAGATCAACGAGTTCGCCGCCTCCGAGGCGGGCAACGGCCGGCTCAAGGAGGAGCGCAAGCTGCTCGCCGAGGCCGCCGCCGAGGTCAAGGTCATGGGCGACACCATGGCCGGCTGGGCGCTCGGCTCGCTGGAGAAGCCGGCGGAGGTCTACAAGGTCGGCCTGAACAGCACCCGGTTCCTGCTCTCGCTGGGCGACCTGGTGATCGGCTGGCTGCTGCTGCGCCAGGCCGAGGTGGCCCTGGCCCGGCTGGCCGAGTCGGAGGACCCGTTCTACCAGGGCAAGGTGGCCGCGGCGTCGTTCTTCGCCACGACCGTGCTGCCCAGGCTGGCGGCCGAGCGGCGCGTCCTCGCCGCCACCGGCCAGGATCTCATGGAGCTTCCCGAAGAGGCCTTCTGAGCCACCGCTTGTGACGCCCGCTCCCGCTCCGGGGGCGGGCGTCGCTGTTAGGTTCCGGGCATGAGCTCGTCATCTCATGACCACCCCCTGCCCCCGCCGCGCGTCGAAGAGGTCTCCGAGGGCGTCTACGCCTACGTCCAGCCCGACGGGAGCTGGTGGATCAACAACACCGGCTTCCTGGCCGGGCGGCGCGGCGTGATCTGCGTGGACGCCTGCTCGACCGAGCGCCGCACCCGCGACCTGCGGGCGGCCGTCGGCAAGGTCAGCGGCAGGCCGATCACCACGCTGGTCAACACCCACCACCACGGCGACCACACCTTCGGCAACTGGCTGTTCCCCGAGGCCACGATCGTCGGGCACGAGGGCGTACGCGCCCAGATCCTGGCCGACGGGGTCCCGGCGTACCGGGGCGCGTGGTCGCCGGAGGTGGTGTGGGGGGCGATGGAGGTCGCGCCGCCGTTCCTGACGTACACCGAGGGGGTCACCCTCTACTCCGACGACCTGCGCTGCGAGGTGCGGCACGTCGGGCCGGCCGCGCACACGACCAACGACTCGATCGTCTGGATCCCGGAGCGGCGGGTGTTGTTCTCCGGCGACCTGGTCTTCAACGGCGGCACGCCGTTCGTCCTGATGGGCTCGGTGGCCGGGACGATCGCCGCCCTGGACACGCTCAGGGAGCTGGGCGCGGAGACGGTCGTCCCCGGGCACGGCGAGGTGTGCGGGCCGGAGGTCTACGACCGGGTCGAGGGCTACCTGCGGTTCGTCCAGGAGACCGCCCGGCGGGGCCGCGCGGCCGGCATGACCCCCCTGGAAGCGGCGCGGGAGACCGACCTCGGCGACTGGGGCACGCTGCTCGACCCCGAACGCCTCGTGGGCAACCTGCACCGGGCCTACGCCGAGCTGGACGGCCGCCCGCCCGGCGCGCCGATCGACGTCGGCGCGGCCGTCCAGGACATGATCGCCTACAACGGCGGACGGCCACTGTCCTGTCTCGCCTGACGCGGCGGGGGTGTGGTCACCGATACCCGGGTATGACCGTGGGCACATCTCGCCTTTGCCTGGAGGTCGTCATGGGTGTCGGGGTCAGCATCTTCTTCCTCACGCTCGGCGCCATCCTGCGGTTCGCCATCGAACCCGACGTGTTCGGTCAGAGCGTGCACATGGACATCATCGGCGTCATCTTCATGATCGTCGGAGGCGTCGGCGTCGTGCTCAGCATCGTGCTCGCGCCCCGGCGCGGGCGCACCTCCGAGGACCGGCTGATGCACCGCGAGAACCACCCGCCCGAGTTCTAGAGGCAACGCCGTTCAGTTAAGGGAGAGGGCGGTTGGTCAAGACCGGTGAACAAAACAGCGGAGCCGCTGTAGAAGAGGTCTGTCACTCCA
>NZ_JBEXYK010000108.1:0-17509 GCF_040630865.1 Nonomuraea sp. NPDC005730 | reverse complement strand
CGGTTACATTCCGAACCCGGAAGTTAAGCTTCTCTGCGCCGATGGTACTGCACTCGGGAGGGTGTGGGAGAGTAGGTCACCGCCGGACAATCTTTGAAGGGGCCCCACACGGTTCGTGTGGGGCTTCTTCGCGTTCACGGGAGGGTTCCGGCTTGAGGGCTTCGGCTTCGGCCGGGGCCCTTTCCGCATGTCCGGAGTATTTCCGGGCTCCTGGGGCTATCGGGATTCGGCTTTGGCTTGCGTCCCAGGCTCCGGCCGGCGGCTGGGACGGTCGTCGACGTGCAGTGTGAAGAGAGGGGTGTTGGGGTCTGTCTTCGCGAACCGATCGTCGACACCCTTTGTCATGAAGGCATTCCGTGCTGCGGGGGACTTGCCTGCGGCTCACCTCTGTGAAGGGGTAAGTCCAGCCTGGGGCGGGAGGTCAGCTCTGTTTGGGTGGCGAGAGGGTCTCGATGGCCGCGTTCAGTACCTTGTTGAGGGTTTCGCTGCCGGTGTGTCCGGAGTCTGCCACCACATGCAGGTCGGCGTCGGGCCAGACCTTGGTCAGGTCCCAGGCTGTCTGGAGAGGGCTGCCGAGGTCCAGGCGGCCGTGGATCAGGACGCCGGGGATGCCGGCCAGCCGGTGCGCGTCGCGTAGCAGCACGTCCTCGTCCAGCCAGGCGGCGTTGGCGAAGTAGTGGGCGCAGATGCGGGTCATGGCCATGATGGCGTCGTCCGGCCGGTTGCTGTAGGCGTTGGGTGTGCCGTTGGTCTCCTGGGAGATGACCGCGTCCTCCCAGGTGACCCAGTCGTGGGCGGCCTTTTCGCGTACCTTCGGGTCGGGGTCGGCCAGCAGTCGCGAGTACGCCGCCAGCACCTTGAACACGTCCCCGTCGCTGTCGGCCTCGGGCACGCCCTGCACGAACCGTTCGTGTGCCTCGGGGAAGAACCTGCCGACGCCCCGGTAGAGCCAGTCGATCTCGGAGCGGCGGGTCATGGTGACCGCCGGGATGACGATCTCCGAGACCCGCTCGGGGTGGGCCTCGGCGTAGGCCAGGATCAGCGTCGAACCCCACGAACCGCCGTACAGCAGCCAGCGGTCGATGCCGAGGTGCTCGCGCAGCCGTTCCATGTCGGCGATCAGGTGGTGGGTGGTGTTCGCCGACAGGTCGGTGGCCGGGTCGGCGGCGTGCGGGCGGCTGCGCCCGCAGTTGCGCTGGTCGAACAGGACGATGCGGAAACGTTCGGGGTCGAATCTGCGGCGGGAGCCGGTCGAACAGCCCGATCCCGGCCCGCCGTGGACGACGACCGCGGGCTTGCCGTCCGGGTTGCCGCAGACCTCCCAGTAGATGAGGTTGCCGTCGCCGACATCGAGCATGCCGTGCTCGTACGGTTCGATCGAGGGATACAAGAGGGCTCCTACAGTTGGAGGATTGGGGTGCACCGGGCGCGGCGGTACGCCGCGGGTGGCGAAGTCTGATGCGGGCCCGCGATTATGCCAGCGCTGTTATATTAGCACTGTGACATCTTTGGACCCCACGGCGATCCCCGACCCCTGGCACTCCCTGCACGAGCTTCTGGCGGCCATGGACGCTGAGATCGAACAGGTCTACCTGGAGCGCGGCCTCGACGGGGTGCGCACGCGGTTCGCCTTTCCGCTCATCCGGCTCGCCCACGCGGGGCCGCTGACCATTCGCGAGCTCGCGAAGTCCCTGAACCGTTCGCACTCTGCGATCAGCCAGACCGTCGCGGCCATGCGCAAGGAGGGTCTCGTCACCTCGGAGCCGGGGCCCGACGCCCGCACCCGCCGGATCGACCTGACCGAGCGCGGTCGGTCGCTGGTGCCGTTCCTGGAGGCGGAGTGGCGTGCCACCCACGAGACGGTGGCCGAGCTGGACGGCGAGCTCCCGTACGCGATGACGGCCGTGGTCGAGGAGGTGCGGCGGGCGTTGGAACGCCGGTCGATGCGGCAGCGGATCCTTCGTCATCTCGTCGAGCCGCCGCGATGAGGTCGCAGGGTCGAGATTCGCCAGAGGGTCGGCCGCGCGGCGGCCCGCTGGGCGAGCTGGGTGTCTCGCCCGCCGTCCTGCCGGGGTGAAGTCGGCGGATTCGAAGCGGATGGGTGGCTGGGCAGCGAGGAAGCTGGTGTCGGGAGCGTTGGGCTGGGCGGTGGCGTGATTGTGGGCCTGGTGATCGGTGATGTCGTGCGCTGGGATGGCGGTTGGGCAAGGTCAGGGGTTGTTCATGGTCCTGACAATCTCGCTGGGATACCCACCGTAATCGGGTAACTCTATTAGAGTGACCGCTTCTTCCCCTTCCAAGCAGTCAGCGCGTCGTAGCCGTCGGCTGCTGGCGTGGACGTTCGCGTCGATCTCCGTCGGGTTGGTGGCCGCGGGGGTCGTGGGGTTCTTCGCCGAGCCGTTACAGCTGGACATGCTGGACAAGCGGGCCAGCGTCGTCAGCATGTTCGTGGGTGTCGCCGGGTTGTTCATCGCCGGGGTCGGGTTGTGGGCGCAGCTGCGGGCGGCCATGGCACCCACAGGTGGCGGCGAACGTGGTCCGGGGGGCGAGGAGGCCGGGCGGGCTGGTGCCGGTTCTGGTGGCGCGGGGCCCGTTGGGGCTGGTCAGGGAGCAGTCGGTACGGGCACCGCCGGGGCCGGTGCGGGTGGACCCGGTGGTGGGCCTGGCGGCGCCGGTGGTGATGGTGGCGTTGGCGGTGACCGCGGCGGTCGCGGTGGCGCCGCCGGTGGAGCGGTCGGTGGTGCTGCTGGTGGGGCGGCCGGGAAGGCCGAGGGGCAGCGGTCGATCGTGGTCGGGCGGCAGGAGTCCGGGCTGGCCATGACCGGGGACAGGTCCACGGCGGTGACCGGGGGGCATGTCGAGGTCATCGGGGACGTGCATCTGCCGTCGCGGCCCCGGGTGGCGACGCGGCCCGTGCAGCTGGCGCCGCGGCCGCCGCAGCTCGTCGGGCGGGACGAGGCCGTGGCGGAGCTGCGGGAGCGGCTGCTGGCCAGCGAGGTGCGGCCGGCGGTGGTGGCCGTGCACGGGCTCGGCGGCGTGGGCAAGACCAGCCTCACGGTGGAGTACGCCTATCGCCACCAGCATGACTACGAGCTCGTCTGGCAGTTGCCGGCGGCCGAACCTGCGGTGTTGTCGGCGGCGTTCGCCCGGTTGGCGGCTCTCATGGGATTACGGGAGCTGGGCGCGGACGCGGCGGACCCGGTCGACCAGGTGCACGCCGCGCTGGCGGCGCGTACCGAACCGTGGTTGTTGATCTTCGACAACGTGCCGGAGGCCGAGGCGGTGCGGGCGGTGCTGCCACCCGCGGGGCCGGGGCACGTGCTGATCACGAGCCGGTCCGGGAGCTGGCCGCGGGATCGCGGGCTGGAGCTGCCGGTGCTCGACCTGGAGTCGGCGGCGCTGCTGATGCTGGCGAGCACGGGGCAGGACGACGCCGTGGCGGCGGCGGCCGTGGTGGCCGAGCTCGGGGCGTTGCCGCTGGCGCTGGAGCAGGCCGCGGCCTACATGTCGGAGACGGGGCTGGAGCTGTCGGAATACCTGGATCTGCTGCATCACCAGCGTGCCGAATTGCTGGCGCAGGGGCAGGCGTGGGGGTATCGCGAGCGGGTGGCCTCCACGTGGCAGTTCGCGTTCCGGCGGCTGGCCAGGACGAGTCCGCAGGCCATCGCGCTGCTGCGGCTGCTGTCCTGCTACGCGCACGAGGCGATTCCGTACCATCTGCTGCTCTCGCCGCTGGCGCGGTGGGCGCCGCTGGAGCTGTTCCGGGCGGACGTGCAACGACGGCGGGCCTACGGGCGGATCCCGGGGCCCCGCACGCGCGTGCTGCGTGACGTGCATCCGAGCGTGTTGCTGATGATGCGGGCGCTGCCGCGGGACACGCTGAGGATCAACGCGGCGCTGAGCGCGTTGCGGGGGCACAGCCTGATCGGTCCGCCCGTGGACGGGACGGTCACGGTGCACCGGCTGGTGCAGGCCGTCACGCTCGACCAGCTTCCGCTGCGCGCGCAGCGCCGGTGGCGGGAGGTGGCGGCGGTGCTGGTGGAAGCCGTGCTGCCCGACAATCCGGGGCAGAAGGCGCGGTGGGCGCGGTACGCCAGGTTGCTGCCGCACATCCGGACGGTGCTCGGGCCCACCTCGCCCGGCATGGACAAGACGGCCCAGTATCTGGGGGCCAGCGGCGACTACCGTACGGCGAGGTCGTTGTTCCAGGAGATCGCCGACGCGCTCGCGGCGGCGCTCGGACCGGAGGCGGTCGCCACGCTGACGGCCCGGCACGAGCTGGCGCTCTGGACGGGCGAGGCGGGCGACCCGGCGGGGGCGCGTGACCAGTACCTGGAGCTGCTTCCCGTCTACGATCGGGTGCTCGGCCCCGAACACCCGCACACCCTGACGACCCGGCACAACCTGGCCCAGTGGACGGGACGGGCGGGCGATCCGGTGGCCGCCCGCGACCAGTACGCGGCCCTGCTGCCCGTCCGGCAGTGGGTGTCGGGCCCCGAGCATCCGGACACCCTGACCACGCAGGCGAACCTGGCCCAGTGGACCGGGCAGGCGGGGGACGCGGCCGCGGCCCGCGACCAGTACGCGGCGCTGCTGCCGGCGCGGGAACGGGTGCAGGGGCCCGAGCATCCCTCGACGCTGATCAACCGGCACGAGCTGGCCCGGTGGACCGGTGAACTGGGGGACGCGCTGGCCGCCCGTGACCAGTACGCGGCGTTGCTCCTGGTACGGGAGCGGGTGTCGGGGCCGCATCATCCGGACACGTTGACCGTCCGGCACGAGCTGGCGCGGTGGACGGGGGAGCTGGGGGAGGCGGCTGCGGCGCGCGATCAGTACGCGGCTTTGGTGCCGGTACGGGAGCGGGTGCAGGGACCTGAGCATCCGGACACGCTCACCGCCAGGGCCAGCCTGGCCCAGTGGACGGGGCAGGCGGGGGACGCGGCGGCCGCCCGTGATCTGTACGCGGCGCTGCTTCCCGTCCGGGAGCGCATTCTCGGGCCCGACCATCCGGACACGTTGACGATCCGGCACGAGCTGGCGCGGTGGACGGGGGAGCTGGGGGAGGCGGCTGCGGCGCGCGATCAGTACGCGGCTTTGGTGCCGGTACGGGTGCGGGTGCAGGGGCCCGAGCATCCGGACACCCTGACCGCCAGGGCCAACCTCGCGTACTGGACGGGGATGGCGGGGGACGCGGCGGGGGCCCGCGATCTCTGCGCGGCGCTGCTGCCGGTCCGGGCTCGCGTGCTCGGGGCCGGGCATCCGGCCACGGTGACCACCAGGGAACAACTCGCCCACTGGACGGCCCACGCCCGCCCGTGAAGCCCCGCCAGAAGGCGTCCCCGCCCCTGGGGCCAGGGGTGGGGTGGGAGCCGGGGCGGAGGGGGCGAGCCTGCCCCTCGCGCCCCGGCGGCTACTGGGGAAGGACGAGGAGGGCGTCGCCGACGCCGCGCTCCACGCCGTCCGATGGCCGGTTGACCAGCTTGTTCGACACCACCATCGCGGTCGAGCCGCCGCCGTCCAGGTTGATGGCCTGGACCGCGCCGAGCCAGCGCATGAACTGGGCGGCCTCGTGGAAGTTGGCGCCGATGGTCACGCCGGGCTGGCGGCCGTCGATGGTGGCCAGGATCAGGCTGCCGTTCCTGGTGACGCCGAGGAGGGTGCGCGGGTGGCGGCGCAGGATCATGTTCACGGAGTCGTGGCCGTCGCGCTTGGCGGTGATCTTCACGTGGCCGTTGCGCACCAGGCCGACGCCGCCGGCGATCACGTTCAGGTCGGGGGTCAGCTTGAGTGCCCTGCGGGTGCGCAGGTCGGTGACCTTGGTGTCGATCTTGACCGTCCAGCCCTCCCAGGCGTGCTCGTCGAGCCATTCGGCGGCGCTGCCCTGGCCGTGCAGCACCCGGGCGCCCTTGGCCACGGCGGCGCCGCTCGCGCGTACGGTGACCGCCTTGCCGTTGGCGTCGAGGACGACGTCGGTGCCGCCGGTCGGGGTCTTGGCGCCGTACTCCTCGGTGTAGAGCACGGCCTCGTCCGTGGCGGCGGCGCGGTTGACGCCGTTGACGGCGAGCTTGTCGCCGTCCTGGGAGATGGCGGTGACGGCGGTCTTCAGCTCGGTGATGCGGGCGCGGCGGCCCTGGAGCACCACGGCGGAGCGGCCCGGCACGGCCTCGCTGAGCAGCCGGCCGGCCACCACGGAGGCGCCGACGGGCTCGCCGCGCAGGTTCTTGGCGGTGTGGATGTTGAAGAAGCCGCCGTTGACGCCGACCACCGCGTTGCGCGCCTTGGCCATCGAGGAGACCGTCTCGCGCTCGGCGACGCTGGTGCCGAGGGAGGCGGCGTAGGAGCCGCGGAACGTCCGGGAGTCGATCATGACGACCTTGGCGTCCCAGGGGCCGGTGGTCTTCAGGCCGTCGTCGCCGAGGTAGTCGACCTTGACCTTCAGCCCGGCTTCCTTGAGCGCCTTGGCGCTCTCGTCGGCCTTCGCCTTGTCCTTGAAGGACCACAGGCCCACGCGGACCATGTAGACGGTCTGGGAGGGCGCGTCGGCCACGCTCGGCCGGATCACCTTCTGCAGGCTCGGCGCCTCCCCGGCCGCCTCGACCTCGGCGACCTTGGCCTGGGCGGTCTCCAGCGCGCCGTAGTCGCGGCCGCTCGGCATGAGCACGGTCACCGTGTAGCCGTCGGTGGAGCTGCCCGCCTTCACGTCGTACAGGTCGATGCCCTGCGTCACGGCGGTCAGCGTCTTGGTGGCGGCGGGCCGGGAGCCCAGCGGGAAACCGGCGGACGGGAACTTCACCGCGAGCTGCGCCGCCGAGGCGGGCAGCGTGGTGACGGTGATCGTGGCGGCTATGGCCAGGCCGCCGGCGAGGGTGCGTCGAGACATGAACTCTCCAGAGGGCGGAAAAGGGACCGAACCATCCTGACGAGATCAAGGTCGCGGAGTCAGCCGAACGCGCCAAACTGCTCAAGAGGTTACGAGATTGACACCCAGCCCAGATAACATTGAGCTATGACCCGTATCAGCATGTGGTGGCGGCCGGCAGACGGCCGCTGATTTCCCATGCTGGGCCGTCCTGGTGGCGGCCCTTTCCGAGCGTGCGGGCTCCCCTCAGGCGGCACACCTGAAGGAGAGACCCATCGTGAACGACGTCGTCCTGACCGGCGACCGTCCGACCGGACGCCTGCATCTGGGCCACTATTTCGGCACCCTCGCCAACCGGGTGGAGCTGCAGGACCGTTACCGGACGTACGTGCTGATCGCCGACTACCAGGTGATCACCGACCGCGACCTGCCCGGCGAGATCCAGCGCAACATCACCGAGGTGCTCCTCGACTACCTGGCCGTCGGCCTCGACCCGGGCAAGGTCACGATCTTCCAGCACAGCGCGATCCCGGAGCTGAACCAGCTCCTGCTGCCGTTCCTGAGCCTGGTGTCGGTGGCGGAGCTGAGCCGCAACCCGACCGTGAAGGACGAGATCGCGCACAGCGCCCGGCGCGCGGTCAGCGGCCTGCTGTTCACCTATCCGGTGCACCAGGCCGCCGACATCCTGTTCTGCAAGGGCACGCTGGTGCCCGTGGGCCGCGACCAGCTTCCGCACGTGGAGGTGGCGCGGCTGGTCGCGCGGCGCTTCAACGAGCGGTACGGCGAGGTGTTCCCGCTGCCCGAGGCCATGTTGGGCGAGCGTCCGCTGCTCATGGGCCTGGACGGCGGCAAGATGAGCAAGAGCCGCGGCAACGCCATCGCCCTGGCGGCCACCGAGGACGAGACCGCGGCCCTCATCCGCAAGGCCCCCACCGACTCCGACCGCCTGATCACCTTCGACGAGGTGCACAGGCCCGGGGTCGCGAACCTGCTCACGCTGGCCGGGCTCTGCCTCGGCCGCCCGCCCCGGGAGATGGCCGAGGAGATCGGCGACGGCGGGGCCGCCGCGCTCAAGGCGCTGACCACCGAGGCGGTCAACGAGTTTCTGCGCCCGATCCGGCGGCGGCGGCGCGAGCACACCGAGGCCGACGTCCGTCAGGTGCTGGCGCAGGGCAACGAGCGGGCCCGGGAGCGGGCGGTCCGCACGCTGGCGGAGGTGCGTGCGGCGATGGGGTTCTAGCGGGGCTGCCCGGACTGCCGGGACTGGTACACCTTGCGCAGCGTCTCGTGCACGATCCACGTCGTCCGCGCGCCCTCGGCCAGCAGGCACACGTCGCCGGGGCCGACCTCGATCGTGGTGCCGCCCTCGACGGCGATCGTGGCGCGGCCGGACAGCACCACGAAGATCTCGTCGGTCTCGACGTCGGTGACGACGCCGGGGGTGATCTCCCAGATGCCCCTGCCGTCGCCGAGCTCCAGCGAGGACGTGGCCGGGTCGCCGGCGACGATCTGCTCGGGGTCGAGCTCGTCGGGGGTCAGCCGTAGGTCGTGCACGGGCACGGCGAACGCGCCGGCGGTCGCGATCATGCGGCCGAGGTCTTCGAGGTCGGGCATCAGGACGTCAGACATGTTGCTCATTTCACCAGGTCGGCGAGGCGGGCGCCGTCGAGTGCGTGGGCGGTGAAGCCGTCCGCGCCGGTCATCGTATCGGCGGCGACCAGCGCGTTGACGATGGCCTCCTCCGTGGCCTCGATCGCGGCGTGGAAGAGCGGGTCGAGGCGGGCGTCGGCGAGCACGCGCACCTCGAACACGCCGGAGCCGCGGTCGTCGAGGGCGTTGGAGGGCAGGCCGCGGTTGCCGGTGGCGAAGCAGACGAAGCCGTCGCCGCTGCCGCTCTCGCCGGCGCCGCCCGTCCTGGCCACGCCGAGACCGGCGCGCTGGGCGAGCTTGCGGCACTGGTGGGGCAGGAGCGGCGCGTCCGTGGCGACCACGGCGATGATCGACCCCGCGCCCTCGGGGCCGCCGGGGCGGGGCACGTCGTCCATGACGATCGGGCGGCCGTTGACGGTGAGCCGGTCGCGGCTGCCATGGTTGGCCTGCACGAGCACGCCGACCGTGTAGTCGCCGGTCACGCGGGACGCGGTGCCGATGCCGCCCTTGAAGCCGTGACACATCATGCCGGTGCCGCCGCCGACCGAACCCTCGGGCACCGGGCCCGCCGAGGCGCCGTGGTAGGCCCGTTCGACGTGCTCCTGGCGGACGTGCCGGGCGTCGATGTCGTTGAGCCGGCCGTCCCAGGTCTCGGCGACCACCGGCAGCGACCACGCGCTCCGTCCTCGGCCGCCGATCTCCAGGGAGACCAGCGCGTCGCGCACCACGCCGACGGAGAAGGTGTTGGTGAGCCCGATCGGCGAGTGCAGCAGGCCGAAGTCGTCCAGGTAGGGCAGGCCGGTCATCTCGCCGTTGCCGTTGAGCCAGTGGTAGCCGGCGTAGACGGGGGAGTCGTAGGCCGAGCCGGGGCCGGGGCGGACGACGGTGACCCCCGTACGGGCGGTGCCCTCGGTCAGCGTGGTGTGGCCGACGAGGACGCCGGGCACGTCGGTGATCGCGTTCAGCGGACCGGGGACGCCGGCGCCGATGACGATGCCGTGATCACGAGCTCTCAACGGTTCTCCCTGCGGAACGACTCCAGCGCCAGCAGCGCGACGTGCAGTGACAGGCATGACTCGACGTCGTCGAGGTCGGTGTCGAGGATGCGTTCGAGGCGGCGCAGGCGGTCGTAGAAGGCGGGCCTGGACAGGTGCGCCTTCTGGGCGGCCACGGCCTTGTTGCGGCCCGCGTCGAGGTAGGTGCGCAGGATCCGGGTGAGGTCGCCGCCGCGCTGGGCGTCGTGCGCCAGCAGCGGGCCCAGCTCGCGCTCGGCGAACGTCTGCAGCCGCGCGTCGTCGCGCAGCAGGTGGAGCAGGCCGCGCAGGCGCAGGTCGGGCAGGCGGTAGAAGGCGCGGCCGTCCGGCTGGCGCACGGCCACGTCGGCGACCTGCTCGGCTTCCAGGAAGCTGCGCCGTACGTCGCGGATGGACTCCACCACCGACCCCGCGGCCAGCACGAACGCCGAGCCGGGCCGCCACAGCATGCGCAGCCGCTCGGCGAGCGCGGTCAGCGCGGCCTCGGCGCCGGTACGCGGCGGGAGCGGCAGCAGGACGCCGACCCGCTCCTGGTCGAGCGCGCCCACCAGGGCGGGCAGGCGGGCGTCGCGGCAGGCGGCGGCGGTGGCCTCGGCCAGCTCGCCGAGCTGCGCCTGACCGTCGAGCGCCTGGTCGACGGGCTCGGTCGGCCTGATGACGACGCTGATCAGCTTGCGCCCGGTCAGCGGCACGCCGACGGCGCGGGCGCGGGCGGCGGCCTCGTCGGGGTCGGCGTAGGCGTGGGTCAGGATGCCGGTGATGATCGTGCCGTGGGCCTGGCGTTCCAGGGACTCCTGGTGGCGTTCGAGCAGGCGGCCGAGGGCGAGCGTGGTGGCGGCGCGTTCGGCCAGCACCATCTCGCGCGGCGTCGGCGGCGTCTCGCAGATCAGGATCAGCCGGCCCCAGTCCTGGCCGCGCGCGCCGACGGTGGTGACCAGCCAGCCGGAGGCGGGGTCGTAGGCCGTGCGCTCGGCCGGGGCCACCCCCCGCGACCTGCTCTCCCACCCGGCCAGCAGCGCGCCGGCGTCGCGGCCCGCGGACTCGCAGGCCAGCACCTGGTGGGCGAGGTTCTCCAGCAGCACCGGGCGGCCGGACAGCCGGGCGGCCTGGGTCAGCACCTCGGCGGGCGAGGCGCCCTCGACCGACAGCTCGGTGAACACCTCGTGCAACTGCTCGGAGGCGCGCAGCTCCTCGAGCTGGATGTCGATGATCCGGGCGTGCACGGACTCGGTGATCTGCACGAACGGCGTCTCGCGGGCCAGCACGATGACCGGCAGGCCGTGTTCCTCGGCGGACTTGACCACCGCCCGCGGCAGCTCGCGCAGGAACCTGCGGCCCAGCTCCACGATCAGCCCGGAGGCCCCCACGGAGGCGAGCTCGCCGACGTAGTCGGCGAGCTTCTCCGGGTCGTCGGGCAGCGCGACGCCGGTGGTGAGCACCAGCTCGCCACCGCGCAGCAGGTGGGCGATGTCGGCGATCTCGCCGACGTGCACCCACCGCACCCTGGTGTCGAGCCGGTCGGCGCCCGCGACCACGCGCGGGCCACCCCGGCGCACGGTCTCCAGGGCGAGGACGTCGGCGATGGTGGGGAGCACGGGGCGAGCCTAGCCGATCAACCTGTAAGAACGGTCATACAACCATATACACACTGTCACAGATTGAACTCCTCCTCGCGGTACTCACCTTGGGGTTCGCGCACCCGCAACTCCACCCGCCGGATCTTGCCCGAGATCGTCTTGGGCAGCTCGGCGAACTCCAGCCGGCGCACCCGCTTGTACGGCGCCAGCTCCCGGCGGCAGTGCTCGAAGATCGACCGCGCGGTCTCGGCGCCGGGCTCGAACCCGGGGGCCAGCATCACGTACGCCTTCGGCACGGCCAGGCGCACCGGGTCGGGGGCGGGCACGACGGCGGCCTCGGCCACCGCGGGGTGCTCCAGCAGCACGCTCTCCAGCTCGAACGGCGAGATGCGGTAGTCGGAGGCCTTGAAGACGTCGTCGGTCCGGCCGACGTAGGTGATGTAGCCGTCCTGGTCGCGGGTGGCGACGTCGCCGGTGTGGTAGAAACCGTCGCGCATGGCCTCGGCGGAGCCGCCGACGTACCCGGCCATCAGGCCCAGGGGGCGGGGATCGAGCGGCAGGCAGATCTCGCCGTCGTCGCCGGGCTCGCCGGTGATGGGGTCGATGAGCACGATGTCGTAGCCGGGCAGCGGGCGTCCCATCGATCCGGGCTTGACCGGCTCGTCCGGTACGTTGCCGATCTGGGCGGTGGTCTCGGTCTGGCCGTAGCCGTCGCGGATGGTGATGCCCCACGCCTTGGCGACCTGGTCGATGATCTCGGGGTTGAGCGGCTCGCCCGCGGCCACGGCGGTGCGCAACGGCAGTTTCCAGGCCGTCAGGTCCTCCTGGATGAGCATCCGCCACACCGTCGGGGGCGCGCAGAACGTGGTGACCCGCTCGTCGCGCAGCACCTCCAGCAGCGCGCGGGCGGCGAAGCGCTCGTAGTTGTGGATGAGCACGGTCGCCCCGGCGTTCCAGGGGGCGAAGACGTTGCTCCAGGCGTGCTTGGCCCAGCCGGGGGAGGAGACGTTGAGGTGCACGTCGCCGGGGCGCAGGCCGATCCAGAACATCGTGGACAGGTGGCCGGCCGGGTAGGAGGCGTGGGTGTGCTCGACCAGCTTGGGGCGGGAGGTCGTGCCGGAGGTGAAGTAGAGCAGCAGGGGGTCGCCGGCCAGGGTGGGGGCGTCGGGGGTGAAACGTTCGTCGGCGTCGTACGCCTCGTGGTACGGCAGCCACCCGTACGCGTCGCCGACCGCGATCCTGGTGAACTCGCCGGTGCCGAACTTGCCCGCGTCGGCGGCGTTGGCGATCACGTGGGCGACCTGGCCGCGGTCGAGGCGTTCGCCGATGTCCTTGGCCGTCAGCAGGGTCGTGGCCGGGATGATCACCGCCCCGAGCTTCATGGCCGCCAGCAGGGACTCCCACAGCTCGGTCTGGTTGCCCAGCATGAGCAGCACGCGGTCGCCCCGGCGCACGCCCTGCTCGTGCAGCCAGTTGGCGACCTGGTTGGAGCGGGCCGACAACTCGGCGAAGGTGTGGGAGACCCGGCTGCCGGGGTTCACGATGGTCAGGGCCGCGGCCTGCGGAGTCTCGGCGGCCAGCACCCCGTCGAACCAGTCGAGCGCCCAGTTGAACCGCTCGGCCTGCGGCCAGCGGAAGTCACGTCGGGCCGTGGGATAGTCGGCGCTCAGGAGAAGGTCGCGGGCGGCGCGGAAATCGCTCATGCCCCGGATCCTGCTACGTCGCCAGCCGCCGCTCAAGGCCGTCGAGCACCGACACGAGCCCGAAGTCGAACGCCGTGGCCCGGATGACCTGTGGATCCTGGTACGCCTCCATGGCCAGGCTCTCCAGCATGTCGGGGAAGTCGGCCGCGGCCTTGGCGACCATGCCGCGCATCTCGTCGGCGTCGTAGTCGGAGTCGTTCGCGGTGGTGTCCCAGGCGATCTCGGGCAGGGTCATGCCGTAGACGAAGGCGGTGACGGCGGCCACGGCGTAGTCGACGTCGAGGCCGTGGAACCCGGCCGCCCTGAAGATCCTGCGCATCCGGTCGGAGGCCGACAGGGCGTGCGGGCCGAGCGCGGGCACCCGGCCGAGGAGGTCGGCCGACCAGGGGTGCCGCAGCATGACCGCGCGCATGCCGTAGGCCATGGCCGAGGCGGCGTCGCGCCAGCCCACCTCCTCGGCGTCGGGGACGGTCATCTCGGCCCAGACCTGGTCGTAGGCGAGTTCGAGCAGTTCGTCCTTGTTGGCGACGTACCAGTAGAGGCTGGTGGCTCCGGCGCCCAGCTTCGCGCCGAGCTTGCGCATGCTCAGCCCGGCCATCCCCTCCTGGTCGAGCAGCTCCAGCGCGGCCCGGACGATCTCCTCGCGGCTGCGGCCCGGGGCGGCGGCCTTGCGCGGCTCGCGGAACCAGACGGAGGTGAACTGCTTGCCGGTCATGCCTCAAGGATAAATGCTCTCGCACAGTGTGCGAGAGTTGTCGTACGCTGTGCGAGTGACCTCGAACGCTGTACGAGACCCCCGACGCTGGTGGGTCCTTGTCGTGCTCTGCCTCTCGCTGCTGGTCCTCACGGTGGACGGAACCGTGCTGAACCTGGCGATCCCGTCCCTGATCGAGGAGCTGGGCGCGACGCCGTCCGACATCCAGTGGATCCTCGACGCCTACGTGCTGGTCTTCGCCGGCCTGCTGCTGACCGCCGGAAGCCTGTCCGACCGGTACGGCCGCCGCCGCTTCCTCGTCATCGGCCTGGCCTTCTTCGGCGGCGCGTCGGCGCTGGCCGTGCTGGCCTCCGAGCCCTGGCAGGTGATCGGCGCGCGGGCCCTGATGGGGGTCGGCGGCTCGATCCTGATGCCCTCGACGCTGTCCATCCTCATGACCGTCTTCGAGGAGGACGAGCGGCGCAAGGCCATGGCCATCTGGGGAAGCGTGGCGATGCTCGGCGTGATCGCCGGCCCTACGCTGGGCGGCTTCCTGCTGGAGCACTACTGGTGGGGCTCGGTCTTCCTGCTCAACATCCCGATCGCGGTGCTGGCCATCGTGGCCGCGTTCGTGCTGATGCCCGAGACCCGCAGCGCCGGGCGGCGGATCGACCCGGTGGGCGTGGTGCTCTCGATCGTCGGCCTGACCTCGGCCGTCTACGTGATCATCGAACGGGAGTGGAACGTGGCCCTCATCGCGGTGGCGGTGGTCTCGCTGGCCGCGTTCGTCGTCTGGGAGCGGCGGGCCGAGCATCCGATGCTGCCGCTGGAGCTGTTCCGCAACCGCAACTTCAGCGGCGCGTCCTTCTCGATCCTGCTGATGTCGTTCGGCGCGGGCGCCGTGATGCTGATGCTGACCCAGTACCTGCAGTTCGTGCTGGGCTACGGCGAGCTCCAGGCGGGCCTGGCCATGCTGCCCCAGGCGGCGGCGGCCGTCGTGTTCAACGGCGTCGGCGCGGCGCTGGGCAAGAAGGTGTCCAACCGGGTGCTGATCTCGGCCGGGCTGGTGATCATGGCCGCCGGGTTCGTGGTGATGGCGCTCACCACGGGCTACCTGCCGCTGATGGGCGGGCTGGTGCTGATGGGCGCGGGAGCCGGCCTGGCCGGTCCCTCCGCCTACGCCTCGCTGATGGGGGCCATCCCGCTGGAGCACGCGGGCGTCGGCTCCGCGCTCAACGACACCGTGCAGCAGGTGGGCCTGGCCATGAGCATCGCCGTGCTCGGCAGCGTGCTGGCCGGCGTCTACACCGCGGAGATGCCGCTCGACGCGCCCGCGGCGGCCCGTGAGTCGATCGGGGTCGCCGAACAGATCGGGCTCGGCGAGGTCGCCGACCGGGCCTTCACCGTGGCCGTGCACCTCGGGTCGTGGGTCGGGGCCGGGTTCAGCCTCGCCGCCGCGTTGCTCGCGCTGGTCGTGCTGCGCCCGGCCGCGCCCGTCGCGGCTCCCGAGCCGGCCAAGGTCTAGCGGACGCGGGGCTCACGCATGCTCTCCAGGCTGTCGAGCTTGTGCGTGCGCTCGTCGTGGCCGATCTGCCGGAGCAGGTCGGCCACCGAGCGGTAGCGGCCGTACTCGTCGGCGTACGTGCCGGGGTCGGGCACGAAGTCCAGGTCGGGGTTCTCGGCCACGAACGTCATGTACTCGTGCTCGGCGTGGTCCTCGAACTCGGCGTTGAGCCGGTAGCTCCAGTCCGGCCGGACCACGAACAGCACCCAGGACACGTGGTAGTAGAAGAACGCGATCAGCCACGGCGCCGCCTTGTGCAGCAGCCAGTTCTGCCGCTGCCCGGCGCGCTGCACCAGGTCCTGCATGATCAGCAGGTGCCACTGCTCGTTGTCCTGGTCGGCGCGGGCCTCGACGATGCGCTCGAAGACCCTCCTGGCCAGGGCCGACCGTCCGGCGTGCCGGTGGACGGCCCAGTAGCCCATCCGCTCCCACGCCTGGTACGGCACCCGTGCGATGATCTCCAGCATGGCGAACTTCGTGTAGGAGCCCTTCCGGCCGTACATGAGGTCGACGGGCTTGAACATCATCCGGGCCAGCAGGCTGTAGTTCATCCGCGGGGTGTCCAGGGTGTCCTGCTGGGCGCGGCGGAGCTGGTCGCGGTCGAGCTTGGGCGGCCCGGCGGGCGCCTCGGGGCGAAGGTCGATGGTGACGGTCATCTCGGTCTCCTCGGTTCGTCGATGATCCGATGGTGGCCGAACGGGGCCCGCCGGGTCGTCGCCCGCGAGTGGTCAATCGCGATGCCTCTGGCGGCGTACCGGGGGGCCGGCGCGTACGCCCCCAGGCGCACGGGTGATCCCCTAGGGGGAGGACTTACAGTTTGTAAGGTGATTTGACCCCCCGCCGACAGCCTGCCGCTGCCAGGAAGCCCTGGGGGACGGGATACTCGGTAGCATGTCGGAGCTTCTCGCGCGCCACCGGGCAGTGATGCCGAACTGGCTGGCCCTCAACTACAACGAGCCCATCGAGATCGTCAGCGGCAAGGGCAACCGCGTCATCGACGCCGATGGCAAGAGCTACCTGGACTTCTTCGCCGGGATCCTGACCAACATGATCGGGTACGACGTGCCCGAGGTGCGGGACGCCGTCGAGCGCCAGCTCGCCACCGGCGTGGTC
Organism: Nonomuraea sp. NPDC005730; assembly: GCF_040630865.1. Classification (NCBI taxonomy): domain Bacteria; kingdom Bacillati; phylum Actinomycetota; class Actinomycetes; order Streptosporangiales; family Streptosporangiaceae; genus Nonomuraea; species Nonomuraea sp. NPDC005730. The sequence goes on along the minus strand of NZ_JBEXYK010000108.1, from coordinate 1,315 downwards.
CACACCAGCACGGTCTACCTGCTGCGCGGCCAGGTCGAGCTCGCCGAGAAGATCGCCCGGCTCTCCGGCATCCCCGACGCCAAGGTGTTCTTCACCAACTCCGGGACGGAGGCCAACGAGACCGCCCTCCTCCTCGCGACCTACGCCCGTAAGACCGACCAGGTGCTCGCCATGCGGCAGAGCTACCACGGGCGCAGCTTCGGCGCGGTCAGCGTCACCTCCAACCGGGCGTGGAAGAACAATTCGCTCTCCCCGCTCAACGTGCACTTCCTGCACGGCGCCGACCGGCACCTCACCCAGTTCAAGGGCCTGTCCGACGCCGACTACATCAAGGCGTGCGTGGACGACCTGCGCCACGTGCTGGCCACCTCGGTCTCCAACGACGTGGCGGCGCTGATCGCCGAGCCGATCCAGGGCGTGGGCGGCTTCACCATGGCCCCCGACGGGCTGTTCGCCGCCTACAAGGAGGTCCTGGACGAGCAGGGCATCCTGCTCATCTCCGACGAGGTGCAGACCGGCTGGGGCCGTACGGGCAGCGCGTTCTTCGGCATCCAGAACCACGACGTGACCCCCGACATGATCACGTTCGCCAAGGGCCTGGGCAACGGCTTCGCGGTCGGCGGCATCGTCGCCCGCGGCGACCTGATGGACGCCCCGCACGCCGTGGGCCTGTCCACCTTCGGCGGCAACCCCATCTCCATGGCCGCCGCGAACGCCACCCTCGACTACGTCCTCGACCACGACCTCCAGGCCAACGCGGCGCGGACCGGCGACATCATCATCGGCGGCCTCAAGGAGGCGGCCGAGCGCCTGCCGATCGTCAAGGACGTGCGCGGCAAGGGCCTGATGTTCGCCGTCGAGCTGGAGAGCCCCGCCCAGGCCGTCCGCTTCATGGAGGAGACCAAGAAGGCGGGCCTGCTCGCCGGCAAGGGCGGCCTGTACGGCACCGCCATCCGCATGGCCCCGCCCCTCACCCTCACGGTGGAGGAGGCCACCGAGGGCCTGGGGATCATCGTCAACGCACTCGAAGTCATCAACGCAGAGGCAGCAGCTCAGTGAAGTCGGTCAAGCACTGGATCAACGGAGCTCCGGCGGACGGCGACAGCCGCACGGCCGAGATCTTCAACCCGGCGACCGGGGAGGTCAGCGGCCACGTGCGGCTGGCCTCGGCCGCCGACGTGGACGCCGCGGTCGCCGCGGCTGTCGCGGCCTTCCCCGCCTGGCGGGCCGCCTCGCTGGTCAAGCGCGCCCGGGTGTTGTTCCGGTTCAGGGAGTTGATGGACGCCCACCGTGACGAGCTGGCCGCGCTGATCTC